>NZ_CP096884.1:1576267-1891521 GCF_023273855.1 Seonamhaeicola sp. ML3
TGTCCTTTTTTAGTTGCAATAACAATTACAGGCATATTCTCGTCAATTAGAGCAATAGGGCCATGCTTCATTTCTGCAGCAGGATAACCCTCTGCGTGGATGTAAGATATCTCCTTGAGTTTTAGGGCACCTTCTAATGCAACGGGGAAATTATAGCCTCTTCCTAAATACAAACAATTTGTAGCATCTTTATATATGTCTGATATTATTTTAATATGAGCATCAGATTCCAGAGCTTTTTCTACTTTATTAGGAATAAGTTCTAACTCTAACAAATAGCGGCGGTAATCGGAGCTACTTATGGTTCCCTTTGCTCTGGATAGTCTAAGCGCCATTAAAGTTAAAACGGTAATTTGTGTTGTAAACGCTTTTGTTGAAGCTACACCAATTTCTGGACCAGCATGAGTGTAAGCTCCTGCATCTGTTTCTCTTGCGATAGAAGATCCAACTACGTTACAAACACCAAATACGAAAGCACCTTTAGATTTGGCAAGTTTAATTGCGGCTAAAGTATCTGCAGTTTCTCCAGATTGAGAAACGGCAATTAAAACATCATTCTCGGTAATAACAGGATTTCTATACCTAAATTCGGAAGCATATTCCACCTCTACAGGAATTCTGGCTAAATCTTCAAAAATATATTCTGCAACTAAACCAGCATGCCATGAAGTTCCACAAGCAACAATAATTATTCTGTTGGCATTTAGGAATTTTTTCATGTTGTCCTCAATACCTGCCATTTTAATTATGGCCTCGTTACGTAAAAGCCTACCTCTGTATGTATCTGTGATTGCTTTGGGCTGTTCGTATATTTCTTTGAGCATAAAGTGGTCATAACCTCCTTTTTCTATTTGCTCAAGATTTAATTGAAGCTTTTGTATGTATGGGTCTACTAAGGTGTCGTCTTTTATCTTTCTGATTTTAATGCCTCTGTGGAATCTAATTATAGCCATTTCTTCATCCTCTAAATAAATAGCATCTTTGGTGTATTCTATAAAAGGAGAAGCATCACTAGCTATAAAAAACTCATCTTCACCAATACCAATGGCTAACGGACTTCCTAATCTGGCAACAACAATTTCCTCTGGTTTGTTTTTATCGAAAACAGTAATTGCATAAGCTCCAATGACTTGGTTTAGAGCTATCTGTACAGCCTTTCCAAGCTTTATGTTTTCTTGTTTCTTTACGTCTTCTATTAAGTTTATTAATACTTCGGTATCTGTGTCTGATTTGAAGGTGTATCCTCGAGCAATTAACTCTTGCTTCAGGGAGTCGTAGTTTTCTATGATACCGTTATGGATAATTACTAAATCACCAGAGTTGGAAACGTGGGGATGTGAGTTTACATCATTTGGAACTCCATGAGTAGCCCAGCGTGTATGACCAATACCAACATTCCCGTGTTTGGTGATTTCTTTATCTGATATTTCTTCAAGATCTGCAACTTTACCTTTAGTTTTAGAAACTTTAAGATCGGTACCGTCAAAAAGAGCGATTCCGGCACTATCATAGCCTCTGTATTCTAAACGTTTAAGGCCTTCAACAATTATTGGGTAAGCTTCTCTGTGTCCTAAGTATCCAACTATGCCACACATATATTATAGGTTTTGATAATTTGGGTTAATAAATAATTAGCAGCACAAATATGAAAAATAAATACCAAACCATTGTATTTATTATATGAATTAATAGTTTTTGACGACGAAATTCAACTAGATTTTTGTTTTTTTAGTCAAAAACTATGGATTAACTTGCTCAGGTTCAGTAGTAAACAGTTTTAGAACCATTCTTTTTTCTGTTGCAGAACTATTGCTTCCATGTAAAATTGTTCCTCTTGGTGTAATTACGGATACTGAAGGAACTTGAGTAATATCATCGGTACTATTAAGTATTTCGGAGTTCCTTACAATATTTACATTACTAGAAAGTACTAGACCTATTTTAGTATTCGTTGAATCTTTTTGTAAAATGTTATTAAGATGTTCGGTAAGCCTTATTTTATACTTGTAGCTTCCATTGTTGTCTTTTAATCTTTGTCCTAAATGAAGTACTTTTGAAAAAAAGGGTTGTCCGGAATTTTCAGAAGGGTCAATTAAGTAATCTATGGTTGGGATGTTGTTTTTTATATCGTAAGCATAAATTCTGTCGAACCTATGGTATGTAGTGTCTACAGGTGTTATGGTTGAAGTTTCGTCTTCGTAAACTAATAAGTAAGCTTCGTTTATAAGTTTGTTAAGGATAAAGTCTCCAGTGGTTTCTTCTTGTAAAAAAGTGTTATTCCCATTAGGAATTCTAAAATCGTCTATAAAATTATCCAAATCTTCGGGTGTTGGAAATAAGTCTACCACAGCCATAGAGCCTTCCATACCCTTTAAGAACAATTTATCATCTCCTTCACTTTGATTGCCATTATTGAGTGTCCTACTAAAGTCATTGATAAATGCATTCAGTCTATTACCAGAAAAATTTAAGGTGTAAGTATCCTGAACTCTACCTGTATTTCCACCTATGATATCTCTGGTATAGTGAAGTGTAACCTTGGCATCTGCGGAGGCCAGGTTCAACATCATTAAACTGCCATTGGCGTTCACTGCTTCTGCCTTCATATACAAACCTCTAAAGAAGTTGTTAAAATTGTTGGCGTTGCTTAATTCTGGTTGCCCATTTTTGCTAATCAAGGTGTTTTGCCAAAATGTACTGTCGAGTTTAATTCTTATTGCTGGTACAGACCTTGTTGTATCTGCAGCTACAACAGTTATTACCGCTGTACTGTCAGGTTTAAAAGTAGTTTCACTCAATAAGTCTCCCCTAAAGTCATCAAAGTTTATTTGAGAGCTGTTGGTAAGAGCCAAATTATCTGTAGAGGCAGTATTTGCGTTTGAAAAATAACTCTGACTAGCATTTAAATTATCGGGGTTAATATTTCTTAGAAAGTAATTGTTCTGATAGACTGATAGTTTGATAGGAGCCTCTTGGTCTCCATAAATCGAATCTAACTCGTACTCTGCAAAACCTACAGAACCTTGGTTAGCAATTCTACTAAAATATGGGATACTCAAGACGACCGAATCTAAAACAGGATTATCTCCAAATACATTTGGCCTGGTAGAAGTGGGGAATGATGTTGGGCTAACCTGAGCTACAATACTTGCCGAAGTAGCACCAAATTCAGGGTCGTTAAAGTAACCGAGTAAATTAGCAGGTAAATTATTGATTTGTACGGCATCTAATTTTTTATTGTAAGACACTATTTTTGGAAACAGTGAATCAATAACAAAATTAGCATTGTCTTTGCCTAGTACAGCACTATCGATTTCGTAAAAGTCTTTGTCGCAAGCAACAAAAGACATCATAAGTATAAGAATGGCAACAGGCTTTCTTAGAGCTTTTGTGGTCTTTTTCATAGATATTTGAAGAAAGATTGGGTTAGCTTAAAACGGCATCATTAACAAATGTTGTATAAGCTTCACCAAATTCATCTCTGTTTTGATATTCCAAAATAGGCTTTTCAGATGCTTTTATGTAGGTTTCCAAATCTTCAGATATATCTTCAGATCCTATAATAAGAGCGTCTGAATAATCAACAGCAATCTTCATTAAATTATTGTATGTAGGCTCTTCTAATACTTTAATCGCATCATCGTTAATGTTGTCAAATTTAACTTTATTAACCATGTCTTTATTTAAAGTATTGTTAAAACTTTGATTGTAGACCGAAGTAATAATTTTACTCTCGTTGAACAGAGGTTCGTCTTTATAGTATTCTTTTAAATACACCGGTAATAACGAGGCTAACCAACCATGTACATGTATTACATCTGGTGACCAATTTAATTTCTTAACAGTTTCTATAACGCCTTTGGCAAAGAAAATAGCACGCTCATCATTATCAGAAAACAATTCGCCATCTTCATCTGTAAGTGTAGCTTTTCTTTTAAAATATTCGTCGTTGTCTATGAAGTAAACTTGTATGCGTTCTTTTGGAATAGATGCCACCTTAATAATGAGTGGCATATCTAAATCGTTTATAACTAAGTTAATTCCCGAGAGTCTTATAACTTCATGTAATTGGTGTCTTCTTTCGTTTATATTTCCATATCTTGGCATGAAAATCCTAATCTGTCCACCTTGTTGATTTACAAGTCTTGGTGCTTCGAACGACATTGAAGAAATTTCGGTTTCAGGTAAATAAGGAACTACTTCAGATGATACATACAATATCCTCTTATCTTTCATATGTTTGTTTTTGTTGGCTTTTAAAAAGCCATTTAACTAGCGTTTAACGATTTCTATTTTAAAGAGAAATTTTGAAAAGCTCGGTTTTTAAAACAAGTCTCACGTTACTAATTCAAAATAAAAAACACGCAAAAGTACAAAAATTTATGCAAATTGACTGTAAAATCTTAAGTTTGCAGGCGTTAATTTTTTATTAAAAAGTGGAGGTTTACTCAGAAAAAAAGCAAATATCAAAAGCAATATCGCTTCTAAAATCAAAAAAAGGGTCGGTAGGTTTAGTGCCTACTATGGGAGCATTGCACCGAGGGCATTTGGCATTGGTCGAACGTGCTTTAGAAAACAATAGTCACGTTGTTGTAAGCGTTTTTGTAAATCCTACTCAATTTGATAATGAAGATGATTTAGAAAAATATCCAAGAACTCTAGATGAGGATGTTGCGCTTTTAAGTACGCTATCAAAGGAAAGAATTCTTGTTTATGCTCCTACTGTTGATGATATTTATGAAGGTAACACGGTTTCGGAAAAATTTGATTTTGATGGACTAGAGTTCGAAATGGAAGGAAGATTCCGCAATGGCCATTTTGATGGTGTTGGAACTATTGTAAAGCGTTTATTTGAAATCATAACGCCAAATAATGCCTATTTTGGGGAAAAAGATTTTCAACAATTGCAAATCATAAAAAAGCTTGTAGAGAAGTGTCATATCCCTGTGAACATTATTGGTTTCCCCATATACAGAGAATCTACAGGATTGGCTATGAGTTCTCGAAACACCAGATTAAAACCAGAGTATCTAGAGGTGTCTCCATTCATACATAAAACTTTAATAGCTGCTAAAAAAAGATTTGGCACAGAAAGTGCTAATAAAGTTACGGAATGGGTTAAAAATCAGTTTTATAACCATGATTTGTTAGATCTTGAGTATTTTATTATTGCCGATACAGAAACCCTGAAACCAACAAAAAGAAAATCCAGTAAAAAAACATACAGAGCCTTTATAGCTGTGTATGCAGGTGATATTAGATTGATAGATAATATCGCTTTAAATTAATTATCTTTGCCGCATGCAAATTCACGTTGTAAAATCGAAAATTCATAGGGTTAAATGCACAGGTGCAGACCTTAACTATATTGGTAGTATTACTATTGATGAAGATTTAATGGACGCCGCTAACATCATTCAAGGTGAAAAGGTTCAAATTGTAAATAATGACAATGGTGAACGTTTAGAAACCTATTGTATCCCCGGACCACGAAAAAGTGGAGAAATCACGCTTAATGGTGCCGCTGCTAGAAAGGTTTCTGTAGGCGATACACTCATTTTAATTACCTATGCCATGATGGATATAGAAGAGGCTAAAGTTTTTAAACCATCTTTAGTATTTCCAGACGAAGCCACAAACTTATTAAAGTAGTATTTTTTTGAATTCTAAAATAAAGCGCATACTAAAAATCATACTCCCACTTTTTTTGGGAGTTTTTTTAGTCTGGTATTCCTTGTCTAAAGTATCCATAGAAGAACTTCTGGTTTATTTAAAACAATCTAATTATTGGTGGATTATTTTAGGAATGTTTTTAGGGTTACTCAGTCACCTATCTAGAGCGTATAGATGGCGCTTTCAACTAGAGCCAATGGGGCATAACATAAAGTTGGGTAATAGTATTATGGCTGTTTTTGCTACTTACCTAATCAATTATACAATTCCTAGAGCAGGTGAAGTAGCTAGAGCTTCAATATTAACTAATTATGAAAACGTGCCATTCGAAAAAGGTTTTGGTACCATTGTAGCAGAAAGGATTGCCGATTTAATTATTATGCTCGGCATTATAACCATAACACTCTTTTTACAGTTCGATTTCATTTATGCATTTATAATTGAAAAGTTTGACCCTATTAAAATAATTTTTGGTCTGTTAGGTTTGGCTGTTTTGGTGTTTGTGTTTACAAGATTCATTAAAAAAAGTCAATCAGGCATAGGTTTAAAAATCAAGAATTTTACGAATGGCTTAATTGAAGGCGGACTAAGCATTTTTAAAATGGAAAAGAAATGGTCATACATTGCGCATACGTTTTTTATTTGGGGAATGTATGTACTCATGTTTTATGTAACGTCGTTAGCAATTCCAGAGTTAGAGGGTATTACAGCTGGAGCAATTCTTATAGGGTTTATCGCTGCTAGTTTTAGTATCGCTGCAACAAATGGCGGTATTGGTTCCTATCCCTTAGCTATTTATGGTGCCTTTGCTATTTTTGGTATTCCAGAAAGCCCAAGTATTGCGTTTGGTTGGATTATGTGGGCTTCCCAAACGCTTATGATTATTGTTTTTGGAGGACTTTCTTTAATTTATCTTCCTATTTATAACAGAAGTCGAAATAACTAAAATCTCAAAATAGATACAAGATTTTTTAATCTGTTTCTTTATTCATTACTTTAGTGTTTAAAATCTACTATTCATGAGGATAATTTGTTCCGTTTTTTTGCTTTTGATTGCTTTCTCTGGTTCAGAAGCACAGGTTAAATATGAAAATTTCCCATCTTCAATTTTAGGTGAAGAACGACAGATTAAGATTCAACTACCTCGAGGATACGAATCTAACTTAGAAAAAACATACCCGTTATTTATCGTTTTTGATGGCGATTACCTGTTTGAGGCCGTTGCCGGGAATGCAGATTATTATTCCTATTGGGAAGACATGCCAGAGGCAATAGTAGTGGGTATAAACCAGATTGATAAACGCTACGACGATTGTTTATACTCAGAGCAAAATTCCTTGCCCATTGAGACAGGAGCTAGTTTTTTTGAGTTCGTTGGCTCAGAACTAATATCTCATATCGAAAAGAATTATAGAGTAGCAGATTTTAGGATAGCTGTTGGCCATGGAGAAACAGCGAACTTTATAAATTATTATTTATTGAAGGCTAACCCAATTTTTAAGGCCTACATAGTTATTAGTCCTGAGTTGGCACCCCATATGCTGGATTATCTCCCGGAAAGGTTAAGTGAAATTGAGTCAAAAATATTTTATTGTTTAGCGCAAACCAAAAACGATTCGAAATCTATCACCCAGATGACCGAGGCCTTACATGCCGATATTTCTACAATAGAAAACGAGACATTTACTTATAATTTTAAGAGTTTTGAAGGGCCATCTCATTATTCTGTACCAGCACATGCGTTACCTAGTGCTTTTGAAAGTATCTTCAAGGTTTTTCAGCCTATTTCAAGACAGGAATATAAAGAAACCATTTTGGAATTAGAAGGTTCTCCCGTCGAGTACTTAGTTAAAAAATATACTACCATAAATGAACTTTTTGGAATACAGAAAGGCATATTAATTAACGATTTTAAAGCCATTGCTGCAGCCATTGAGAAAACAGATCAATATCAGTATTACGAAGAATTAGGTAAAATGGCTAGAAAAGAATATCCAGAAGCACTTTTAGGGAGTTATTATTTGGCTAGATTTTATGAAGAGGCAGGGGAACCTAAAAAAGCTATGCGAACTTATCAATCGGCTTATTTGCTGGATGAAATCGCTGGGCTAACCAAAGACTTAATGTTAGAAAGAGCCGATGATATTAAACGAGATTTTGGATATTAATGGCTAAAGTAAAAACGACGTTTTATTGTCAGAACTGTGGTGCTCAATATGCCAAATGGCAGGGGCAATGCAATGCGTGTAAGGAGTGGAATACCATTGCAGAGGAAGTCATTCAAAAACCAGAAAAAAATGATTGGAAAGTAGGTGAAGTATCTACCAAGCGGGTTTCAAAGCCATTAAAAATTAATGAAATAGATGGCACGAGCGATTTAAGAATAGCAACCTACAATAAGGAATTTGATCGCGTTTTAGGGGGAGGTATCGTTCCTGGGTCGCTTACACTTTTAGGTGGAGAGCCGGGAATAGGAAAGAGCACTTTATTATTACAGATAGCATTGAAACTACCTTATAAGACACTTTACATTTCAGGGGAAGAAAGCCAAAAACAAATAAAAATGCGTGCAGAGCGCATTAACCCTAATAACAACAGTTGTTATATTCTAACAGAGACTAAAACACAAAATATCTTCAGGCAAATAGAAACCCTTGAACCAGATATTGTGGTGGTAGACTCCATTCAAACCTTGCATAGCGATTATGTGGAATCCTCGGCCGGAAGTATCTCTCAAATTAAGGAGTGTACTACAGAACTTATAAAATTCGCTAAGGAAACGGCAACCCCAGTAATTCTTATAGGGCATATAACTAAAGATGGACACATAGCTGGTCCTAAAATATTGGAGCATATGGTAGATACGGTACTTCAGTTTGAAGGTGATCGTAATCATGTGTTTCGAGTTTTAAGAGCTAACAAAAATAGGTTTGGGTCTACCAACGAATTAGGCATTTATGAGATGCAAGGCACAGGTTTACGTGAAGTATCTAACCCCTCCGAAGTCTTAATTTCAAGAAAAGACGAAGAGCTTTCCGGTAACGCCATCTCTGCTACCCTTGAGGGTATGCGTCCATTAATGATAGAGGTACAAGCCCTAGTTAGCACTGCTGTTTACGGAACACCGCAACGTTCTGCTACAGGCTTTAATGCAAAGAGACTCAATATGTTATTGGCAGTTTTAGAAAAGCGGGCTGGTTTTAGATTAGGAGCTAAAGATGTCTTCTTAAACATTACCGGAGGTATTACGGTAGATGATCCTGCTATAGATTTGGCTGTGGTTGCCGCCATTTTATCTTCAAATGAAGACGTTGCTTTACAACGCGATTTCTGTTTTGCAGCAGAAATAGGGCTTTCCGGAGAAGTTAGACCTGTACAGCGTGTAGAACAGCGTATTTTAGAGGCCGAAAAGCTGGGTTTTTCAACAATTTTTGTTTCTAAATACAACAAAATTACCCTGAGTAACACTAAAATTAAGATTCAGCTCATTTCTAAGATTGAAGATTTAGTAGATTTAATAGTTTGATGAAATTAATTGAGATAAATAACACATAAAAATGCATTTCGTCGATTTTTTATACATTTAATCGTTAAAAATAACCGTTTATTTTAGGTTTTCTTCTTCCTATATTATAATATTGCTTTGTAAAACACCTGTAAAATAGGGTTTTACAGGAATAACACGTTTCTCTCAAGTGTTAGTTTAATCCAAGAACGCAAAGGTTGTTGTTTGGTATTAGATAGTTTGGTTTCTAATACATAACAATTAATCTATGAAAACTCTTATTAAACAGTGTTGGGGCATTGCAGTAGTATTATGTTTCTCAATGTCGTTTGTCTCTCATGCACAAACGGTAATAGACTCTGAAGATTTCGAATCTGGAAGTTTTTCGGGAACTATTTGGAATGATGGTGGTTCCAAATGTAAAATTAAGGACGATTACAAAATGTCTGGTGAATATTGTGTTGAGCTAAAGGAAGATGACAGTAGCTCAAATACTTATTCAGATGATATAGATTTAACAGCTTACACATCTGTAACCATTGAGTTTGATTTTAAAACAAAGAAGTTTGATTCTGGTGAAGAGTTTTTTGTTGAGTTTTCCGATGACGGAGGAAATACATGGGAAAGTACGCCTATATTGCAATATTCCAATGGAACAGATTTCAATAATAATACTACATATTCCAATATAACAGCAACCGCTAACAATTCAACTTACACTTTTACTTCGAATTCTAAGTTTAGATTCAGATCAGATTCAGATTCAGGAGATGAAAAAATTTATATTGATGATATTGTTATCACCGGTTATGGCAGTACTTCAGGTGACGATGACGACGATGACGACGATGACGATGAAGACGACGATGACGAAGATGATGACGAAGATGATGACGACGATGACGATGAGGACGATGAGGACGATGATGATGACGACGATGAAGACGATGATGATGATGAAGATGATGATGACGACGAAGATGATGATGATGAAGATGATGGTTCTTCAGGAACAGAAACTACAATAGATTCTGAAGATTTTGAAGGAGGAAGCTTTCCATATAATATTTGGCAAGACGGTGGAGATAATGCTGTAATGACTTCTTATTATGCAATTTCTGGTTCTTATAGTCCATATATCCGAGGGAATACAAGCAGTTCACTCATATATACAAGTAATTTGGACCTCACAGGCTATGACTCGGTAACTATCGAGTTCGATTACTCGGCATGGGGTTATGATAACGGCGAAGATTTTTTCCTGGAGTTTTCAGAAGATGGAGGTGCCAGTTGGGACAGTACGCCAGTTTTGCAATATGTTATGGGGACCGATTTTACCAACTACTACACCTATACCGATGTTACAGTTACTGCAGAAGCTTCAACATATAATTTTACATCAACCTCAAGATTTAGATTTAGATCAAATAGTTCATCGACTTACGAAGATATAACGCTCGATAATATTGAACTAACAGGTTTTGCAAGTTCAAGTTCGGGAGGTGGAACTAGCGCAGATGAATGCGATCCGGTAGCTTCCGGTAATACAGATACGGATGGTGATGGTGTTAGTGATGTTTGTGATGTTGATGATGATAATGATGGAATTTTAGATACCATAGAGTGTGAAAATCTCTTAATAGATAGTGGATTTGATAATAAAACAGGCCTAAACTATGGTAACAATATAGGCGTGGATATTTCACCTTGGATTTTAGGAGGTGGTGACCAAGCCAATATTGTAAAAGTAGACGGTGCAGGAGGCTATGATTATGGAAATGGTGGTCCGTTTGAAGACGCCAATCCAGCTACTGGTTCTGGTGTGGATCAGTATTATTTAGACATTGCCTCTGGTTCCAACGATTTTTATCAGTCGTTTACCGTAGCATACGATGCTCTATTATCGTATGGAGGTTATTTTTCATCTCGCGATGGGCTAACAGGTACGGCTCGTTTAAGAATATTTACCGGTAGTTCAGGTAGTTCAGGAACCTTGGTTGCCGATAGTGGTACGTTTTCTGTAAGCCCTACTGGAGGGGATTCCTCGAATACGCCATGGCAATTTTTTGATGATACTGTTGATGTTTCTGCAGGTACTTATTCTTTTGTGGTAAGTATGGATAACCATATGAATTTTGACGAAGGTTATGCCGGTGCTTGTTTAGACAGGGATGACGATGGTTTTTACGACTACATTGATATAGACAGTGATAATGATGGTATTCCAGATAATATTGAAGGACAATCAACTTTCGGGTATATTTTACCTAGTGGTACTGTAAATACTTCAGGGTCTTACAAAGGATTGTGGGATAACTATGGAACAGGAATAACACCAGAAGATACAGATTCCGACTCAACGCCAGATTACTTAGATTTGAACAGTGATAATGACATGTTTAATGATGATGATGAAAATGGAATGAATAATTCGAACACTGCAGCAGATAAGGATAATGATGGATTAGGGAATTCATACGAAACAAATGGTATAAATGATTCTGTTTGGGATGTTAATGAAGATATAGAAGACCCAACAGATTTATCGATTCTTCCGGATTCTGATTCTGATTTAACAACAGGAGGAGATTTGGATTATAGAGATGTTTTTACAGTCACTCAGGTAGGGTCTGCTTCTTTAGATTTTGATGGTGTCGATGATTACTTAAACGGTAGTAGTGTTATTAATGGATTGAGTAATGTTACCATAATGGCGTGGATTAAGATTGATTCTGATAATGCTGGTGCTACTAAAAACACTATTGCAGGTGAGGACATTGCTTGTAGGCTATTTGTTGAAGATGGTAATGAAATAGAGTTTAGTATTAGAACATCAGCAGGTGTTTTAAATATTGTTGGAGGTACCGAGATAAATTATGAAGAATGGCATCATGTAGCGGGTGTGTTTTCCTCTACAACGGGGGAGCAGAAAATTTATATAGATGGTGAAATCGTTGAAACAGATACTAATAGTAGCAACATAGGAGAAACCATCAGCCCGTCTTCAGATTGGACGGGAGATTTTGAAGTTGGTAGAATTTCTAGTTCTGTTTCAGATAGAGAATATTTTAAAGGAGCAATTGATGAGGTAAGGGTATTCAATGTTGCATTAACAGATTCTCAAATACAAAACATGATTTATCAGGAGATAGAAAACAGCTCTAACAATGTAGCTGGAGTAATTGTACCGAAAGATATTATTGACAATGATTCTAAAGCGACCATTGCATGGAATAGTTTGGTTGCATATTATCCTATGACAGATATAACCGAAAGTATAGTATCTGATAATTCTGATAATAATTATGCCTTAACAATGCACAATATTACCACAGTAATGAGTCAAACTGCACCAATGCCTTACAGAACATCAGGTGATGGTTCTTGGACTTCGGAGTCAGCTTGGCAATACGGAAATGTATGGGATATTGAGGGTGTTTCAAGCTCAAGGGAATGGTGTATTGTTAAAATTGAAAATGACATCAGTATCTCTTCATCAATATCAACATATGGTTTAATTATAGATAGTGGGAAAACGCTAACCGTAAGCGGAAGTAACTTAGTTAAGAATACAGGTTATTTTGAATTAAACGGGACTTTAGATTTAATGAACGATTCCCAATTGGTTCAAACAAACACGAGTGATTTAGTGACTTCGACCGATGGAAAGACACTCAGACGTCAAGAAGGTACACCTAGTGCTTATTGGTATAACTATTGGACAGCACCTGTTGGTGTAACTGCAGCTACAACTTTAGTAGATAATAATGCAACAACCAATAATCCTAATAACACTGCTTTTAGTGTAGGTATGTTAAAAGATGAGTCTGGTTTCGACTTTCAATTTACAAATGGTCATACAGCAAGTGGGAATTTGAGCACCTATTGGTTTTATTCTTACAAGAATGGTAAAACTTATTGGGACTGGTCAAAACTTAGCACATCATCAAGTATAGAACCTGGTGTGGGGTATACTTCTAAAGGAACAGGAGTTTTATCTGTAGACCAGCAATACATTTTTCAAGGTAAACCTAACAATGGTACCATTTTGGTAAACGTATCAGATGTTGGTGGTCCTGGTTCTGTACAGAATGTTTCTAAAACACAATGTCTCTTAGGTAACCCTTATCCATCTGCTTTAGATATTCATACCTTTATTGATGATAATGTTTCTGTTATTGATGGAACGCTTCAATTATGGCAACAGTGGAGTGGTTCATCTCATAACCTCAACGAATATAATGGAGGGTATGCACAAGTAAACAAACTAGGGTCTACCAGAGCTTATCAGTTTGTTGGCATTAACGGAGAACACAACGGTTCCCAAGATGGAACACTAGTACCATCTCGATATTTGCCAATTGGGCAAGGTTTTATGGTAGAAATCATTGCCGATGGTAATGTGGAATTTAATAATGCCCAACGTATTTTTGTATTAGAAGAAGACGCCGATGGAAGTTACGATAATGGATCTGTTTTCTTAAAAAACACTAAGTCTAAATCTAAAGGAGGTAGTGCTTCGAAAACAGTAACAAGTTCAGAAATTAGTCCGTTCAAAAAAATTCGCTTGGCGTTCTCTTCTGTTGAAGGTCCTGAAACTAATAGAGAATTATTGTTAGGATTTAGTAATACGACTTCAGATGAATTTGATTACGGCTATGATTCAGAATGTGATGAGGTAAACAATAATGATTTGAACCTTAACCTTGAAGGAAAGAATATGAATATTCAAGCCTATGGAGCGTTAACAGAAGACAAGATTATTCCCCTAAACTTTAAGTCATCGGGAAGTAATACCTTCGAAATTAAAATTACTGACTTAGAAAATATAGACGAAAATCAGGATATTTATATCAAGGATAACTTAACGAATTCTTATTTCGATTTGAGTAATGGAATGGCTTACAGTTTCTCTTCAGAACAAGGTAAGTTTAATGAACGATTCGAAATTGTATTCCAATCTCAACAACAATCGTTGAGTACAGCAGAAGCAAGTTTCGAAGAGAATTTTATTTACTATCTAAATAGTAGACGAAGAATCTATGTGAAAAAAGTGAGTGCTTCGGTTACAAGAATGTCGTTAATAAGTATGACTGGCCAAACCGTTATGGAATTACAAGATGTCCCTTACGAACTCTTAAGTAATGGCATAGAGATACCTAATGTTGCTTCTGGAGGCTATATTGCCTGTTTTAGAACAGACGATAACCAAGTACTTACCAAGAAAATAGTTGTGAACTAACCAACCAAAAAATCCCACTAAGCCAAAACGTTGTGTTTTGGCTTTTTTTATGTTCAAAATCTACCCGTTTCAGGATAATTCATTAAATTCGCAACCTTATAATATTTTAGCGTAAATGAGCAGTAAATTTCCTGAATATAAAGGACTTGACTTGCCAAATGTAGCAAACGAGATACTACAATATTGGCAAGAAAACGACATCTTTAAAAAAAGTATTGCGTCTAGGGAAGGGCAAGAATCTTTCGTGTTTTTTGAAGGGCCACCATCGGCAAACGGATTGCCAGGAATCCACCATGTTATGGCGCGAGCTATTAAAGATATTTTTTGTCGTTATAAAACCCAAAAAGGGTATCAGGTAAAACGTAAAGCAGGATGGGACACGCATGGTTTGCCAATAGAACTCGGTGTTGAAAAAGAACTAGGCATTACCAAAGAAGATATTGGAAAAACAATTTCCGTTGAAGATTACAATGCTGCCTGTAGAAAGGCTGTAATGCGCTATACCGATGTTTGGAATAACCTAACTGAAAAAATGGGGTATTGGGTAGATATGGACGACCCATACATCACCTACGAGCCCAAATATATGGAAAGTGTTTGGTGGTTGTTAAAGCAGATTTATAATAAAGATTTGCTCTATAAAGGGTATACCATTCAACCATATTCTCCAAAAGCAGGTACAGGTTTGAGTTCCCATGAGTTGAATCAGCCAGGTACATACCAAGATGTTACAGATACAACCGTAGTGGCTCAGTTTAAGATTAAGCCATTGAGTGAGCAAACCTTAGAAGTCTTCCCTTCTGGGGAAGATTTAGATGGGGCTTATTTCTTAGCATGGACAACCACACCTTGGACCTTGCCTAGTAATACAGCATTGACTGTTGGACCAAAAATAGATTATGTTTTAGTTGAAACATTCAATCAATATACATTCGAACCAATCAAGGTAGTTTTAGGAAAACCCTTGCTGGCCAAACAATTTGCAGGTAAGTTCACTCAGGTTGAAGATAAATCTGAATTAGAAAATTACAATGCTGGTGACAAGAAAATCCCATATTGCATAGTAAGCGAATTTAAGGGAGTAGATTTAGTAGGCATTACTTATGAACAATTATTACCTTATGCGCTACCTAATGATAATCCAGAAAACGCTTTTAGGGTAATTTCTGGAGATTTTGTAACTACCGAAGACGGTACAGGTATTGTACACACGGCTCCTACTTTTGGTGCAGACGATGCCCTAGTAGCCAAACAAGCCACACCAGAAGTGCCACCTATGTTAGTGAAAGATGAGCATGGTAATTTGGTGCCATTGGTAGACCTGCAAGGGCGATTCCGACCAGAGATGAAGGAGTTAGCGGGTAAATACGTTAAGAACGAATATTATGATGATGGTGAAGCACCTGAGCGCTCTGTTGATGTTGAAATTGCCATCAAATTAAAAGAAGAAAATAAAGCCTTTAAGGTTGAAAAATATAAGCACAGCTATCCAAACTGTTGGCGTACTGATAAACCAATTCTTTACTATCCGTTAGATTCTTGGTTTATTAAAGTTACTGATGTTAAGGATCGTATGCACGAGCTCAACCAGTCTATAAACTGGAAGCCTAAAAGTACCGGTGAAGGTCGTTTTGGAAACTGGTTAGCGAATGCTAACGACTGGAACTTGTCTCGCTCACGTTATTGGGGTATCCCATTACCAATATGGCGAACCGAAGATGGTAAAGAAGCGTTATGCATTGGTTCTGTAGAAGAGTTAAAAACCGAAATGCAGAAAGCCACAGAGGCTGGTGTTTTAAGCGAAGATATTTTTGCCGATTTTGAAGTTGGTAATATGAGTGAAGAGAACTATGCCAAATTAGATTTACATAAAAACATTGTGGATCAAATTACATTAGTCTCTCTTTCGGGTCAACCAATGAAACGCGAAAGCGATTTAATAGATGTATGGTTCGATTCAGGTTCTATGCCTTATGCCCAGTGGCACTATCCGTTTGAAAACGCAGAATTAATAGATGAGGGCACCACCTATCCAGCAAATTTTATTGCAGAAGGTGTGGACCAAACACGAGGCTGGTTTTATACCTTACATGCCATCGGAACCATGGTATTCGATTCTGTAGCTTACAAAAATGTAGTGTCTAACGGACTGGTATTAGATAAGAACGGACAGAAAATGTCTAAGCGTTTAGGAAACGCCGTGGACCCCTTCGAAACTTTAGGGAATTACGGAGCCGATGCTACACGTTGGTACATGATTAGTAATGCCAACCCATGGGACAATCTAAAATTTGATTTAGAAGGTATAGAAGAGGTAAAGCGTAAATTTTTCGGAACACTTTATAATACTTATTCATTCTTTAGTTTGTATACCAATTTGGATAATTTCAATTATTCAGAGGCTGATATTCCATTAGAAGAAAGACCAGAACTTGACCGTTGGATACTTTCAGAATTGTATACGCTTATTAAGAAAGTAGATGCGTATTACGCAGATTACGAACCTACCAAAGCTGCAAGGGCAATTTCAGATTTTACTCAAGATTATTTAAGTAACTGGTTTGTACGTTTAAGTAGAAGACGTTTCTGGAAAGGAGATTATCAAACCGATAAAATCTCGGCATACCAAACATTGTATACCTGTATGGTAAATATTGCTAAGTTAGGAGCGCCAATTGCACCTTTCTACATGGACAAGCTATACCAAGATTTAAATTCGGTAACCAAAAAAGAAACTGTTGAAAGTGTGCATTTAGCCAATTTCCCAGTTTACGATGAAAGTTTTGTTGATAAGACTTTAGAACGTAAAATGGAAAGTGCACAGACCATATCGTCTCTTGTATTATCGTTGAGAGCTAAAGAAAAGATAAAAGTGCGTCAGCCATTACAAAAAATCATGATTCCTGTAGATAGTGATCAACAAAAGCAAGAGATTTTAGCGGTTTCAGATTTAATAAAACACGAAGTAAACGTTAAAGAAGTTGAGCTTTTAGAAGATGCCTCCGATATTTTAGTGAAGCAGATTAAGCCCAATTTTAAGGTGTTAGGACCACGTTTTGGAAAGGATATGAAGCTGGTTGCAAATGCCATTAGAGGTTTTGAAGCGACCGATATTAAAAAAATTGAACAAACTGGTAATTTAGACCTTGATATTAATGGAAAAAATATTACTTTAGGGCTTGAAGATGTAGAAATTACATCCCAAGACATTGAAGGCTGGTTAGTAGCTAACGAAGGTACTTTAACAGTCGCCCTAGATGTTACCATTTCTGAGGATTTACGAAGCGAGGGAATTGCGAGAGAACTTATCAACCGAATTCAAAATTTACGTAAAGATTCAGGTTTTGAAGTTACCGATCGAATAGATGTTAAACTTCAAAAAAACGAGCATATAGTTAATGCTGTAGGTTCTAATATGGCTTACATTAAAACGGAGACGTTAGCAGATGAGCTAGAAATAATTGATAAATTAGATAGTGGTATTGAGATTGCTTTTGATGATATAAATACCAAATTGTTTATACAAAAACATTAAAATTATGGGAGCAACAAGTGCTAGATATTCCGATGCGGATTTAGAAGAATTCAGAGCTTTAATACAGGAAAAAATTAATAAGGCTCAGCATGATTTAGAACTTATTAAAAGTGCTTACATGAATGATCATAACAACGGCACCGATGATACCTCACCTACTTTTAAGGCCTTCGATGAAGGTAGTGAAGTAATGAGTAAAGAATCGAATTCGCAATTAGCAATCCGTCAGGAAAAATTTATTCGTGACTTGAAAAATGCTTTAATTAGAATTGAAAACAAGACTTATGGTATTTGTAGAGTTACGGGAAAACTAATTAACAAAAAACGTTTAGAACTGGTACCTCATGCAACTCTAAGTATTGAGGCCAAGAACATGCAGAAATAATAAATTCCTTTGGAAAAGGGAATCTAAAAATAAAGAAACGCCTATCATAGTTTATTGTGAAAGGCGTTTTTTATTTGTCATTCTCATATCACACTGAACACACGATAGAAGTGTTTAAATCGCGATTCAAAAATCATAAATTCATTAATGTCCATTAAAAAATCAATCATACTTATCATTATTATTTTACTTATTGATCAGATAAGCAAAATTTACATAAAGACTAATTTTCGTTTACAAGAAAGTGTAGAGGTGTTTAGTTGGTTTCAAATCTATTTTATAGAGAATGATGGTATGGCGTGGGGAACAAAAATTAGCGATATATTTTCATTTGTAAATGATAGAACAGCCAAAGTTGCATTAACATTATTTAGAATCGTAGCTATCTGTGGCATAGGTTATTGGCTCTATGATACCACAAAAAAATTAAAACCTAATGTTTTAATTTTGGCCATTGCTCTAATCTTCGCAGGTGCATTGGGTAATATTATCGACTCGGTATTTTATGGTGTCCTTTTCAACGACAGTTATATGGATGTTGCCAGTTTTTTACCTGAAGAAGGGGGATATGATTCTTTATTACACGGCAAAGTTGTAGATATGCTATATTTCCCTCTGTTTGAGATAGATTTACCACAATGGATGCCTTTTTACGGTGGTAAACGTTTCAACTTTTTTGAACCAGTTTTTAATATTGCCGATATGGCTATTAGCACTGGCTTTATCATGCTTATTGTTTTCAACAAAAAGGCATTTCCGAAGAAAGAAAGCTAGAAAGTATAAACCCTTTTTGGCGTTACACAAAAATCCAGTTTAATATCACCTTCAAAAACATCGGTGATTTCATTTTCAGCTTCAAAAAAAGAGAGTCCAATTTTTAGGGTTTTGGGTTTACAGTTGGTTAAAAAACGATCATAAAATCCTTTGCCGTAACCAACGCGGTTACCTCGTTTATCAAACGCTAAAAGAGGAATAAACACGACATCAACTTTGTGATTGCCTATTTCAATGCCATCTAAAGGCTCTGGTATATTATAATGGTTCTTCTTTATTTTGGTGCTATCGGTGAATAAAAAATGGGTTAAAGTACCCGTTTCAAAATTACTTTTAGAAATTAATATGTTTTTATCCTTACCAGACAGAACACTCAAAATAAATTCGGTATTTACCTCTTTTTGCTCTTCAATAGAAAGGAAAATATGATAGAAAGATAAATCCCAAATGGGCATTTGTATGAGCTTATTTGCAATGGCCATACTTAGTTCATCTAAGGCATCAATAGATAAATTCTTCCTAAGCGTTTTATATTTCTTTCGTAATTCAGTTTTTGTCATTTAAAACGGTGCTAATATGAAACAAGGCATCACCTTGATATACAATAGGTGCTTCGTTAACGTTTATGATGTACCCTGAATTAGGTGACTTTACAAAGTAGTTTAGTTTGCCATAGGGGTCGGTTATATTACCTAATAAATCACCTTTTTCTACAAAAGCATTTAAACTTATGAAGGGTTTAAACATCCCAGAGTATTTAGCACGTACCCAACGCCCCTCCTTTATAAAAACACAGTCTTTTTTTGGTTTGGAAGTTTTAAAATTCGAGTTAAGCATACCAAAGTGTTTTAATATGCGTTTGGCACCGTTAACACCAGAATTAGTGACCACATCATCTATGTGAAATGATTTCCCACCTTCAAACAACAGCAGGGGTTTGTTAAGTTTTTGGCAAGTATTTCTAAAAGACTTATTTAGATTTTTGGAATATAATACAAAAGGTGCGCCAAATATTTTTGCTAGTTGCTTAAGTTCTATATCGTCCTTAATTATTCTAACCTGTGGTGCATTAAACCTTCCTGAACCACCAGTATGAAAATCCATGATGTAATCTACATGAGGAATAATTTCGTGTATTAATTTAAAGGCTACTCTACTTGCTAAAGAACCTTTTGGGCTTCCTGGAAACACTCTATTTAAATCTCTGCCATCAGGAAACTCACGAGACAAATTTATAAACCCAAAAATATTGATTACAGGCATGCAGATTATGGTGCCTCGCTTTGGTTTGTTAATACCTTTAGCGACTAACTGGCGTACAATTTCTACCCCGTTAACCTCGTCACCATGTATACCGGCTGTAAAAAGTACAATAGGGCCTTCTTTTTTAGAACGCTCTATTATTACAGGAATATTTACGGGGGTTGAGGTGTGTAAATTGGCCACATCAAAGTTTACCTCCTTGCTTTCGCCAGGAGCAATAGTTTCATTAAGAATGGTCAAAGTCTTCTTTTCTGTACTCATAAATCAAATTGTCGTGCAAATATAGACTTAACGACTGTTTCTTTCTATATATGTAATAATGCTTTTGGCAATATTTTTACCAGTTGCTTGTTCAATACCCTCTAATCCGGGTGTGGAATTAACCTCTAAGAGCAGTGGCCCTCGCTTAGATTGTAACATATCAACCCCGCAAACCGGAAGTTTTAAGGCTCTAGATGCTTTCATGGCTACTTTAAGCTCAGCTTCGCTTAGTTTAACGATTTCGGCAGAACCTCCTCTATGTAAATTTGAACGAAATTCACCGTCTTTACCTTGGCGTTTCATAGCACCAATAACGTGTCCGTCTACCACCAAGGCTCTCAAATCGGCACCTTTTGCTTCTGCTATGTATTCTTGAACCAAAGCTCTGGCTTGTAATCCGTTAAAGGCTTCCAAAACAGATTCTGCAGCATTTTTAGTTTCTGCTAAAACTACGCCAAGGCCTTGGGTGCCTTCTAGTAATTTTATAATTACAGGCGCACCTCCAACATGGGATAGTACTTTTTCAATGTCTCGAGAATAATTTGTAAAAACCGTTTTAGGCATACCTATACCAGCTTTAGAAAGTCTTTGGAAACTTCTAAGTTTATCTCTAGAACGTATTATGGCATCCGACGTAACAGAAGTGAACACATTCATCATTTCAAATTGTCTTACAACAGCAGAGCCAAAAAATGTAACAGAAGCTCCTATTCTAGGTATAATAGCGTCAACATAATCTAGGTATCGGTCTTTATAGTAAATGGTGGGTTTTTCTTTTTCGATAATGAGGTCGCATTTTAAGGGATCAATAACTTCTATTTCATGACCTCTATTTTCACCTTCTTCTATAAGTCGAGCTGTAGAATATAAATTAGCGTTCCTGGAAAGAATTACTATGTTCATTGAAGTACTTAAAGTATCTAAAGTTAAGTTGAAATAAATATAGTAAACTTTAAGTACTTGAAACTTTAAATTGAAAAGAATTCCTTGGTGCTATGTATCTAGGTTTCCGAAGAAATGTCGTTTCCGTTAAAACGAATATCTCCTTGGGTAAGGTTTGTACTTTTCAAGCTAAAATAGTTTTTCTTTTTGGTCAAATCCTAATACCTTTGGTTTGATGAGTAATACACCCTTAGATATTCAGCTTAAAACCTTACCTAACGCTCCGGGGGTGTATCAATATTTCGATGCCGAAGGCACCATCATCTACGTTGGGAAAGCTAAAAATTTAAAGAAACGCGTAAGCTCTTACTTTACCAAAAACCATGATTATGGCAAAACCAGGGTTTTAGTAAAAAAGATAGCCGATATTAAACATATTGTAGTCGAAACTGAAACAGATGCTTTGTTGTTAGAAAACAATTTAATTAAAAAGCACCAGCCTAGGTACAATGTCATGTTGAAAGACGATAAGTCTTATCCTTGGATCTGTATAAAAAAAGAGCGTTTCCCAAGGGTATTTTCTACAAGACGTGTTTTTAAGGGTGGTGGTGAATATTTTGGCCCCTACACAAGCGGGAAAACCGTGCACACTTTGTTAGATTTAATAAAAGGGTTATATCCTTTAAGAACCTGTAATTACGATTTAGCAGAAAGTAAAATTGAAGCTGGGAAATACAAAGTTTGTTTAGAATATCACTTAGGGAATTGTAAAGGAGCCTGCGAGGGTAAGGAAACCGAAACAGAATACAACGAGAACATAAAGGCGATAAGGCAAATATTAAAAGGTAATTTTAAGGATTCATTACATCAGTTTAAGGAGCAAATGAAACAATTAGCTGAAGACATGTTGTTTGAAGAAGCTCAAAAAATAAAGGAAAAAATTGAAATTTTAGAGAATTACCAAGCACGTTCTACTATTGTAAATCCTAAGATTAGCAATGTTGATGTGTTTTCCATAATGAGCGACGAGACCTACGGGTATGTTAATTTTTTGCAGTTGTCCTATGGCTCCATAATCAGGTCTCATACTTTAGAAATTAAAAAGAAGCTAGATGAAACCGATAAGGAGCTACTCGAGTTGGCCATTACTGAAATTAGGCAGCGGTTTCATTCAAAATCAAAAGAAATATATGTGCCTTTCGAAGTGGAACTAGGCGATAAGCTCAAAGTGACCGTTCCAAAATTAGGTGACAAGAAGCATATTTTAGATTTATCTTTACGAAATGCCAAGTATTACCGTATGGAGCGGTTTAAACAAGATAAAATTGTAGATCCAGACAGACACGCTAATAGGATAATGGCACAAATGAAGGCAGATTTACGTCTATCTGAAGAACCAAGACATATAGAATGTTTCGACAACTCTAACATTCAGGGGAGCAATCCTGTGGCAGCCTGTGTGGTATTTAAAAACGGCAAACCCAGTAAGAAAGACTACAGACATTTCAATATTAAAACGGTTGAAGGTCCCGACGATTTCGCTTCTATGGAAGAGGTCGTATTCAGAAGATATAAAAGACTACGCGATGAGGAACAACCTTTACCACATTTAATCATCATAGATGGAGGAAAGGGACAGCTGTCGTCTGCATTAAAGAGTTTAGATGTCTTAGGGTTAAGAGGTAAAATTGCCATTATTGGAATCGCTAAAAGATTAGAGGAATTGTACTATCCAAATGATCCAATTCCATTATATTTAGATAAGAAAAGTGAAACACTTAAAATAATTCAGCAATTACGAAATGAAGCGCACCGTTTTGGTATAGAGCACCATAGAAATAAGCGCAGTAAAAATGCGTTAAATACAGAGTTGGAAACCATTCCCGGTATTGGAGAAAAAACAGTTGTGGAATTATTAAGACATTTTAAATCGGCCAAGCGGGTTGCCAATGCCAAACTCGATGAGTTGGAAGAAGTCGTTGGTAATAGCCGAGCCGAAAAGGTTTATAATCATTATCACAGCAAATAGTTGTTAATTTGAAAAGACCAATTCTAATATTATTTTTAACTTTTTTAGGTTGTATTTCTTCACAAGCTCAAACGGAATTGAAATCTGAAACTCCTAAAGTTGGTTTGGTCTTAAGCGGTGGCGGCGCCAAAGGTTTGGCCCATATTGGTGTACTAAAGGTTATTGATAGTTTAGGGGTTGATATTGACTACATAGGAGGAACAAGTATGGGAGCCATAGTTGCTGGTTTATACGCATCGGGTTACTCAGGTAAAGAACTGGATTCAATTTTTAGTAAAGCTGACTTTGAAAATATAATTATTGATAATCTGCCAAGGGCATCAAAAGGATTTTTTGAACGTAACAACGATGAAAAATATGCTATAAAACTCCCATTCGATGATTTTAAGCTCAAACTTCCATCGGCCTTGTCTAGAGGTCAAAACGCTTATAACTACTTGTTAAAATTACTGCTTCATGTTAATGAAATTGAAGACTTTAGTAAATTGCCCATCCCATTTTTTTGTATTGCTACTAATGTAGAAACAGGACAGCAAGTTATTTTAGAAAAAGGTAATCTTCCCAAGAGTATCATGGCTAGCGGTGCTTTGCCAACGTTATTTCAACCCGTAAATCTAAATGGGCAACTATTAATAGATGGAGGAGTTGTAAATAATTATCCCATTGATGAACTAAGGGCTAGGGGCGTAGATATTGTGATTGGTGTTGATGTGCAAGACGGACTTATGAACCGAACAGAACTAACCTCTGCACCAGATGTTCTCCTTCAAATAAACAATTTTAGAACTATAAAGGATATGGAAATTAAGTCTAAAAAGACCGATATTTACATAAAACCGGACATAAAAGATTTTAACGTAGTATCTTTCGATGCTGCCAAGAAAATAATCGATTTGGGATGGGTAGCGGCTAAACGTGCTCAGGATAAACTAAAAACATTAGCCTCAAAAGAAGGAGCGTCTTCACTTTCTCTAAACACTAAATCTTATGTACAGGATAGTATCAAGATAAATAAAATTAGTCTCTCGGGTTTAGAAAAATACACGAGGTCTTATGTGCTAGGAAAGCTTAAACTAAAATCGGATGAGAAAATCAGCTATTCTCAACTTAATAAAGGAATAAATAGCTTAGTTGCTACTAATAATTTTGATGTTTTAGACTACCAATTAAAGACTTCTGAAGAGAAACCTGGATATGATTTTTATGCCAATTTAAAAGAAGCGGATAATGCTACTTTTTTAAAATTTGGAGTTCATTATGATGACCTCTACAAAAGCGGAGCATTGTTCAATATTACCAGAAAACATTTATTTTTTGATAATGACATAGCTTCCTTAGATGTTGTTCTGGGTGATAATTTGCGTTACAATTTTGATTTTTTAATCGATAAAGGATTTTATTTGAGTGTAGGTATTCGTTCCTCATTTAACGACTTTCATAAAAACATAAGCGCAGAATTATTGCTTAATGACTCTGAGTTAGACGCAGCCGGCCTTAATAAAATAGATGTAGAATTACAGGATCAAACCAATCAGTTTTATTTACAGACCCTGTTTCGAAAAGACTTTTCGCTTAGTCTAGGGGCAGAGCATAAAAGGTTAGAGATATCTTCAGAAACTTTAGCTGTTGGTGATGAGGATGACGAGTTTATTTTCGAAAACACAGATTATGTGAGTTTGTTTTCAACCTTGCAGTTAGACACTTATGATAATAAGTATTTTCCAAAGAAAGGCTTGTTCTTTAACGGAGATTTACATTATTACTTTTATGCCTCTCATTTTAATGAAGGCTTTGATGCCTTTGCCATAGCAAAGGCCGATTTGGGTTATGCGTTTAGTATTTCAGATAACTTGGCCTTGAATTTACAGACGAGTGGCGGTTTTAAACTTGGGGATAAATCTACACAAACTTTAGACTTTGCACTTGGTGGATATGGGAACAACCTTATCAATAATTTTGTGCCTTTTTTGGGTTACGATTTTATATCCTTAACAGGAAATAGTTATGTTAAGGCTTATGCGGGCTTAGACTATGAGATTTTTAATAAACACCATGTTACACTCGAGGGTAATTGGGCCAATATTGAGGATAATATATTCGATACCGGAGAATGGTTTACTCTACCCACTTACAGAGGTTATGCCTTGGGATATGCTATAGATACATTTTTGGGACCCATACAAGTAAAGTATAGCTATTCTCCAGAGCGTAATAAGAGTATCTGGTTCTTCAATCTGGGATACTGGTTTTAGAGAAACATAAAAACAGGTATACTTAACGTATTGTTAAGATTTTGACCTAATAAAATATTGTATCTTTAGTAACGATGAATTTATTCTGGACATATCTTTTAATTCATTTACATTACCTTCTCAAGAGAAATCCTGAATAGGCAGGCACTTTTGTATGTCAATACGTACTGATATTTAAAGTTTTACAGCTTTAGTTTTTAAAATTTAAAATTTAGTAAAATGCCTATATATCACAAACTTGGAAAAATTCCGCATAAGCGTCATATTCAATTCAGAAAACCCGATGGGAGCTTATATCATGAGCAACTGTTTGGAACTATTGGTTTTGACGGTATGTCAACCAATTGCTATCATGAGCAACGACCCACACAGGTAAAAGACATAGGGAATCAATATAGTGTTGCTCCAAAAGTAACTGTTAAGAATAATATTAAATCTCACCTGTTTAAAGGGTTTTCGGTAAAAACAGAAAACGATTTTTTAAAAAGCAGAAAGACTGTATTGGTAAATAGTGATTGTGCTATCGTTCTTGCTGCTCCAAAACAATCATTAAAAGATTATTTCTACAAAAACACCGATGCCGATGAACTAATTTTTGTCCATAGAGGAACAGGAACATTAAGAACCATGTTGGGTGATCTTAACTTTAAATATGGTGATTATTTGCTTATACCTAGAGGTGTAATCTATAAAATAGATTTTGATACTCAAGATAATCGACTTTTTATAGTAGAATCACATCGGCCCATTTATACGCCAAAACGCTATCGTAACTGGTTTGGACAGTTATTAGAACACGCTCCGTTTTGCGAGAGAGACATTCGTCGACCTGAAGAATTAGAGACCTACAACGAGACAGGCGATTTTTTAATTAAAGTGAAAAAACAAAGTGATATTATAGAAATGGTTTATGCTTCGCATCCTTTTGATGTCGTGGGATATGATGGTTATAATTATCCTTATGCTTTTTCTATTCATGATTTTGAGCCAATAACGGGCAGAATACACCAGCCGCCACCTGTACATCAAACTTTTGAAACAGATGCTTTTGTGGTTTGTAGTTTCGTCCCGCGAATGTATGATTACCACCCTTTGTCGATTCCAGCACCTTATAATCACAGTAATATAGATTCTGATGAGGTTTTGTATTATGTTGATGGCGATTTTATGAGTCGAAACGCTATTGAAGAAGGACATATTTCGTTACATCCTGCAGGTATTCCACATGGACCCCATCCTGGAGCTGCGGAACGAAGTATAGGGAAGAAGGAAACAAATGAATTGGCCGTAATGGTCGATACGTTTAAACCTTTAATGATTACAGAAGAGGCCATGAAAATTGCAGAAGAGGGTTATTATAAATCGTGGCTTTAGGCCTCTCTTAATTTTTCCGAAGGGACAGAGAATAGTGACTTAAAGATTGATTAGTAGTTCAAATTCAATTAGGTAAAATAAGATTAATAAACTCCCAGCGTCCAGTTTAGAGTTCCCTCCTTTTGGGAGGGTTAGGGTGGGCTTTTTGAAATGAAAGACATAAAACCAGTAAACTACGGTTTAGAAAAAATATTTAAAGGGGCGCAAGATTTTTTGCCGCTTCTTGGTACAGATTATATTGAGCTATACGTTGGTAATGCCAAACAGGCAGCCCACTTTTATAAAACAGCATTTGGCTTTCAATCTTTTGCTTACAAAGGATTGGAAACAGGAAGCAAGGACACAGTATCCTATGTAGTTAAACAAGATAAAATACGATTGGTGTTAACCACGCCTTTAAATTCAAAAAACCTTATTAATAACCATATTGTTAAACATGGTGATGGTGTAAAAGTAATAGCGCTTTGGGTTGAAGATGCCAATAAAGCCTACGAAGAAACCACGAGTAGGGGAGCCGAGTCCTACATGGAGCCATGTGTTGAAAAAGATGAGTATGGCGAGGTAGTGCGAGCAGGAATCTACACTTACGGCGAAACTGTTCACATGTTTGTAGAACGTAAAAACTACAACGGTATTTTTATGCCTAAGTTCGAAAAATGGGACTCTGATTATAATCCAGAAACCTTAGGTTTAAAATATGTGGATCATATGGTGGGCAATGTTGGATGGGGGCAAATGAATACTTGGGTAAAATGGTACGAAGATGTAATGGGTTTCGAGAACTTTCTCTCGTTCGATGATAAACAAATCCATACTGAATATTCTGCTCTAATGAGTAAGGTAATGAGCAATGGTAATGGCCGAATAAAGTTTCCAATAAACGAACCGGCAGAGGGGAAGAAAAAATCTCAAATCGAGGAGTATTTAGATTTTTACGAAAGCCCTGGTGTACAGCATATTGCTGTAGCCACAGATGATATAGTTTCAACCGTAGAAGGTATGCGAGCAAGAGGGGTAGAGTTCTTGTCTACACCCCCACATACTTACTATGAGTCGGTTCCGGAAAGATTACTGACTCATAATCATAAATTGAAAGAAGATATTAAAACGCTTCAAGATTTAGGGATTATGATAGATGCCGATGAAGAAGGGTATTTGCTTCAAATTTTCACTAAACCTGTACAAGACAGACCAACATTATTTTTTGAAATCATTCAGCGTATGGGGGCTCGAGGTTTTGGTGCCGGTAATTTTAAGGCGCTTTTTGAATCTATAGAAAGAGAACAGGCCAAAAGGGGTACGCTCTAGTTTTCTGTAACAAATAATTGTTAAGAACGTCTTACAAAAACAGGTGCTCCCAAGATTTTTTATATTTTTGGAATAGTAATTGTAATTTTTTAAGTACAACAATAAATAAGTACTTAATTAGTTAGTTACATAACCCAAAGAAAAATGAAAAAAATACTACTTATAATATTTGCTGTTTGCATATCAACAATATCCTATTCGCAAGAAGAATCGGCTTTTGGAGATGGCGAATGGTTTAAATTCAAAATGAGCTATAGTGGCTTTTTAAAAGCTGGTAATGCTACGCTAACCGTTAGCGATGCTACCTTGGAGAATAAAGAGGTTTACCATGTTGTTGGTAAAGGCTGGACCACAGGTATGATTAAATGGTTTTTTAAAGTAGAGGATCGTTATGAAAGTTACTTCGATAAACAAACCATTATGCCTTATAAGTTCATCAGAAATATAGATGAAGGTGGCTACACCAAAGACATAGAAATAGATTTTGACCAAGAAAACAATAAGGCTTACGTAAATAACAAGAAGCATAATAGACAATCTGTAATCGATACCAGGCCAAATATTCAAGACATGGTCTCAACGTTTTATTATCTAAGGAACAATATGGATACAGATACGCTTAAAATTGGAGATGAGGTTCGTGTAGATATGTTTTTTGATGAAGAAAATTATGGGTTTAAATTAAAGTATCTTGGCGAAGAGATTTTGGATACCGAATTTGGAGATGTGGAAACCTTAAAATTTAGACCATATGTAATGGCAGGCCGTGTTTTTAAGGAAGAAGAAAGTTTAACCTTATGGGTCTCGAAAGACAAAAATAAGCTACCTTTACGCATTAAAGCAGACTTAGCGGTAGGTTCCTTAAGAGCAGATTTAGATGCTTTTAAGGGGCTAAAGCATCCGTTTCAAATAGTAGTTAAACGATAATGGGGTCAGATTCCAAAATTACTAATCAGCTCGAAGAGAAATACCAAAAAATAGATCAGGATTTAGAAGATCATCTAGAAGGTCTTCTGTACAGTAAACCAATAAATTATTGGGATTACATACAAATTGATGCACTCTTAAATTTACAAATTACAAGAACAAGTTTTCCAGATGAGAAGGTATTCATTATGTACCATCAAATTTCGGAGCTCTTGTTTAAAATGATACTCAGTGAAATTGAGCAAATAGCAGAAAACGACTCAATAGATGCTGTTATATTCACAGATAAAATAATGCGCATTAGCCGTTATTTTGATGTGTTAACTTCCTCTTTCAGTATTATGAAAGATGGTATGAGTATAGAACAGTATAATAAATTTAGGCAGACACTTATTCCAGCAAGCGGATTTCAAAGTGCACAATACAGAAAGATTGAATTTGCATCCACCGAACTTATCAATTTAATCGATAAAAGATTTCGAGATACAATCGATAGAAATTCGTCTTACGACAATGCTTTCGAACACTTATACTGGCAAGCTGCCGGTAAGGATTATAAAACAGGCAAAAAGACCTATACTTTAGCTGTTTTTGAAGAGCGCTATAAGGAAGAATTTATTAGATTTACTAAGTTTTACGAAAAAAATAACCTTTGGTCTAAATTTAAAAGTTTACCAAAAGAAGCTCAAAAAGATAAAGATTTGGTTAAGGCGATGCGACACTACGATTTAACGGTTAACGTAAAGTGGGTTATGGCACACTATAATACCGCAGTTCATTACCTAAATATTGGAGGAAAAACAACAGATGCCACCGGAGGTAGTGAATGGGTTAAGTATATGCACCCGAAGTATCAAAAAAGAATATTTTTTCCAGATTTATGGACCAAAAAAGAGATAGAAGATTGGGGAACAAATATTTTATAGTTTTAGCATTTGCACTTGTTCTTTTCAGTTCTTGTAGAGAAGATAAAAAAGAGGTTACGGAGCAAGAAATTGCTGAGGTTAAAAAACCAGTAGATGTTTATGAGTTTGGTTTTAACTTAAATAACTACATCGTAAAACGAGATACAGTAAAGGCAGGTGAAAGTTTTGGGCAAATTTTGGAGCAAAACAAGATTGGTTACCCTAAAATTTTCCATATTGCCGAAAAAACTAAAGAAACTTATAATATTGCTAGGTTTTTTCAAGCAGGCAAGCCTTATACGATTCTCTGCTCAAAAGATTCTTTAGAATTACCGGAATCCTTTATTTATCAACCAACCAAAGAAGAGTATGTAGTTATTAATTTCAAAGATTCCATTCATGCTTTTAAAAGCAGGAAGCCTATTAAATATGTAGAAAAAACGGTTACAGGTGTTATCAATAGTAGTATTTCTGAAACTTTAGATAATAAGGGTGTAAGCGCAGTTTTGACTAACTTGTTAGCAGATAATATTTATGCATGGACTATTGACTTTAGACGTCTTCAAAAAGGTGATCGATTCAAAGTCATTTACACAGATAAATATATAGATGATTCAATTTATACAGGTGTGCATGATGTTAAAGCGGCTTATTTTGAGCATAATTCAGAGCCGTTTTATGCCTTCCAATTTGAAACAGATTCTGTAAAGGGGATTAAGGATTATTTCAACGAAGAAGCAAAAAATTTACGTCGAGCCTTTTTAAAAGCTCCTGTTAAGTTTAGCCGTATTTCTTCACGTTATAATTTAAGGCGAAGGATTGCGGTTTACGGTTATAAAATAAGAGCTCACAAAGGAACCGATTTTGCTGCTCCTATTGGTACGCCCATTATGGCTACAGCTAATGGAACCGTTACTAAATCTGAACGAAGAGGAGGAAACGGTAATTATGTAAAGATTAGACATAACGCTACTTACGAAACACAATACCTTCACATGAAAAAGCGTAAGGCAAAAGTGGGCGATTTTGTAAAACAGGGCGATATTATAGGTTGGGTTGGTATGACCGGAAATACTGGAGGGCCTCATGTATGTTATCGTTTTTGGGTGAACGGCAGACAGGTAGATCCATTTAAGCAAAAACTACCCGAAGCTAAACCCATTTCAGATTCATTAAAAACACAATATTTAAAATATATAAAACCAATCAGGGTTCAATTAGATAATATTCCTTTCGATGATGAAATACTCGAAGAACCAATGGATGAAAACCTAATAACCCAGAATTATTAACTTATGGCATTACCAACAATAAACCCTACACAAACCAATGCTTGGAAAAAACTCCAAGACCATTACAATGAAATAAACGGTCTACATATGAAAGATTTATTTGCTCAGGATAGTGAGCGGGCAAATAAATATACCATTACATGGGATGATTTTTATGTTGATTTCTCTAAAAACAGAATCACAGAAGATACCTTTACATATTTACTGGAATTAGCCAACGATGTAAAACTAAAAGAGGCAATAGAGTCTCAATTTTCAGGTGAAAAAATAAATCAAACCGAAGGTAGAGCAGTATTACATTCGGCTTTAAGAGCACCAGAGTCTGCTGTTGTTCATGTTGATGGAGAGAATGTAATCCCAGAAGTATTTTCAGTAAAAAGAAAAATAGAGACGTTTACTAACGAAGTTGTAGATGGGTCACGAAAAGGCTATACAGGAAAAGCTTTTACCCATGTTGTGAATATTGGTATTGGCGGTTCAGATTTAGGTCCCGCTATGGTGGTAGATTCTTTGCAGTTTTACAAAAACCATTTAACCACATATTTTGTTAGTAATGTAGATGGGGACCACGTTAATGAAATAATAAAAAAGTTAGATCCAGAGACTACGCTATTCGTAATAGTGTCAAAAACGTTTACTACTCAAGAGACCTTATCTAATGCCAACACGATTAAAGATTGGTTCTTGAAATCGGCTTCAGAAGAAGATATCGCGAAGCATTTTGTGGCGGTTTCTACGAATTTAGAAGCCGTTCAAAGTTTTGGAATTGACCCCAACAATATTTTTCCAATGTGGGATTGGGTTGGTGGACGATTTTCACTTTGGAGCGCCGTTGGCTTATCTATCAGTTTAGCGGTTGGATATGATAATTATGCCAGTTTATTAACTGGAGCCAACAAGATGGATGATCATTTTAAAAATGAAGACTTTTCAACCAATATCCCAGTCGTCTTAGGGTTGTTGAGTATTTGGTACAATAATTTCTTTGATGCCGAAAGTGAGGTTATTATTCCTTATTCTCAGTATCTAAACCAGTTTGCGACATACTTGCAACAAGGTATCATGGAAAGTAATGGAAAGTGTGTAGACAGAAAAGGAAATGCTATAGATTATCAAACGGGAACCCTAATATGGGGTGAGCCGGGAACAAATTCACAACATGCTTTTTTTCAATTAATACATCAAGGAACAAAATTAATTCCTGCCGATTTTATTGGTTTCACAAAAAGCTTGTATGGTAACCAAGATCACCAAGATAAATTGATTTCTAATTTTCTAGCACAAACAGAGGCTTTATTAAATGGAAAAACAGAAGAACAAGTTATTGATGAAGGTGCTAAAGCGTCTATTGTTCCATTCAAGATTTTTGAAGGCAATAAACCAACAAATACTATTTTTATTGATAAACTTACCCCAGAAAGTTTAGGGAAGTTAATAGCCATGTATGAGCATAAAATTTTTGTTCAAGGTGTTATATGGAATATTTACAGTTACGATCAATTTGGTGTTGAGCTAGGAAAGCAATTGGCTTCTAAGATTTTGAAGGAGTTTGGTGGAGGTATTACTAATGCGCATGATGCTTCAACAAGTAATCTTTTGGCGCATTATAAGAGCAAGCGATAAGATACATAAACGTATACAATCAAATTTAAAGACTAGGTTCGGATTTTAAAAATTCGAGCCTTTTTTTATGAGTGCTTGTTGAATGTTTTGATAGTTTCTGCTTTGTTTATCCAATTTAGAATAGGGGCCGCTTTATAATTTTCCAAACCGTTTCAATCTGTATTATCTAGAAATTGAATTGACTTAGAAAGCGTTTTTTAATGTGGGTTAGTAAGAGGCTAAGGGCTGAAATAAAGTCTAACTTATAAAGATAGTGTACTAAACTGTATAAACAAAGAGAAAAGTATGATACTTACAATTTGTAACAAAAAACAAAAAAATAGAGAGGGTTTTTATCAATAAACATTTTAATGTGTATAAAAATTGTTAATTATTGTTAACAAATGCTTAACATTTAATGTGCTTTTATCCGTAAATTTGCATGACTAATTCAATTAATTAATTTTTCTCATGAAAAAAACTACTCAATTTTTATTGTTGACTGTAGCTATGTTATTTAGCGCAACAATTTTTGCTCAGACAGTCTCAGGTACAATTGTAGAGGCTGGGACTAACGTTCCGCTTCCTGGGGCTAACGTTATTGAGAAGGGCACCTCTAATGGTGTGACTTCAGATTTTGATGGAAACTTTTCTTTAAATGCGTCTTCTTCTTCGGGAGAGGTAGTCATTTCCTTTATTGGTTACAATTCTAAAACTATTGCTTTTTCAGGCGATACAGATTTAGGTGTAATTACACTGGAATCAAGTCAGTTTGGTTTAGAAGAGGTTCAAATTATTGCATCGGTAGCTGTAGATAGAAAAACTCCTGTGGCGGTTTCTACTATTAAATCTGCTGATATCGAATTAAAATTAGGATCTCAAGAATTTCCAGAGATTTTAAAAACAACACCAGGTATTTATGTTACTAAAGCCGGTGGTGGATTTGGTGACGGTCAAGTTAGGATGAGAGGTTTTGGCTCTGTAAACGTGGCAGTTATGATTAACGGTATTCCAGTAAACGATATGGAAAATGGTCGAGTATTCTGGTCTAACTGGGCAGGTCTTGGCGATGTTACAAGTACCATGCAAACGCAAAGAGGTTTAGGAGCAGCTAAAATAGCAGTGCCTTCTATTGGTGGTACAATTAATATTATAACCAAAACTACAGATGTAGAAGAAGGTGGTAATATAATCACTTCTGTTGGTAATGACGGGTATTCTAAATACGGAGTAACATATTCAACAGGATTAATGGATAATGGGTTTGCTGCTACTGTTTCGGCAGCTAGTACTCAAGGAGATGGCTATGTAGATGGTACACAGTTTAATGGTGTGTCTTACTTTGTTAACCTTTCAAAAGAGTTCAACGATCAACATAAATTGTCTTTTTCTGCTTTTGGTGCGAAACAACAACATGGACAAAGACAAAATAGACAACTTATAGAAACCTACAGAAATAGTGAAAGAGGTAGAAAGTTTAATGCCGATTGGGGATATTATAACGGACAGGTTACTTTCCAAGAGGATAACTTTTATCATAAACCTCAAATATCCTTAAACCACTACTGGAATTTAAATGAAAATACATCTATAAACTCCTCTGCTTATGTATCCTTCGGAACTGGAGGTGGTGGCGGTATTAGAGGTGTAAATAAGTTTACATTTAATGCCGACGGAAGTAGTGAATACAGAGATGGTCTTTATGGTCCTATCAACTTCGATAAAATTGCCGAAGAAAATGAAGCGCTTGGTGCCTTAGGTTCTGAAACTATTCTAAGAGCATCACGTAACGATCATAACTGGTACGGGTTATTAACAAACCTAAAAACAAATTTGAACGACCAAATGGTTTTACAAGTTGGTTTAGATTTTAGATCTTACAAAGGGATACATTTCCAAGAGGTTACAGACCTGCTTGGTGGACAATACTTCTTAGACGATAATAATGCAAACAACCCTAATTTTGCTGCTGGCGTTGGTGATAAAATTAATTACGATAACGACGGGCACGTTGGTTGGATTGGAGCTTTTGGACAATTAGAATATGATGTAACAGAAAACTTCAATGCTTTTGTTGCTGCCGCTTTCTCCAATACTTCATACAGAAGGGTCGACCGTTTTAATTATTTAGATTCAGATCCGCTTCAGGAAACAGATACCTATAATTTCATTGGTGGTAGTATTAAAGGTGGAGCGAATTATAGAATTGATGGAAATCATAATGTATTTGCAAATTTCGGTTATTTTGAAAGAGCTGCAGATTTCGATGCAGTTTTCTTAAACTTCAGTAATGATAACATCAATGACGATGCAGAAAACCAAAAAATAACAAGTTTTGAGTTGGGTTACGGATATAGAAGTGAAAAACTTGCCGCAAATGTGAACTTATACAGAACGCTTTGGAACGACAGAACAGAAATTGCTACATTCCAACAACCTGATGGAACCCGAGCTTCTGCAAATATTCTTGGGGTTAATGCCATTCACCAAGGTATTGAGATTGATTTTGTTTACAAAGCAACAAATCAGTTAAGTATTAATGGTATGGCTTCTATTGGTGATTGGAGATGGGATAGTAATGTAACAGATGTACAAGTATTTGATGAAGAACAAAACCTTGTAGATACTGTAAACCTGTTTATCAAAGATGTACATGTGTCTGATGCCGCTCAAACCACTTTTGGGCTAGGAGCAAATTATAAGTTTGGTTTAGATACCAGACTTGTGGTGGACTATGTTTACAACGCAGATATTTATGCCGATTTTGACCCAAGTGACAGAAATACTCCTGGGCCAGACGCATGGAAAATGCCCGATTTTGGGTTATTCGATGTTGCCATGACTCATGGTTTCGATTTTGGGCCTTTTAGAGCCTCTTTAACAGCACGTGTTAATAATGTGTTCGATACTGAATATATTCCTGATGCTCAGGATGGATCTGGCTCAACAGCCGAAACTGCACTCGTGTGGATTGGATTTGGTAGAACCTTTAATTTAGGTGCAAAACTTAATTTCTAAAAAACTTTGAAAATGAAAAAAATAATTTATTTAATCACAATGGTTCTAGCGGTTGCTCTTGTAGGATGTGATCCGCTTGACGAAATTTTTCAGGATATTGATGCTAATGCAGTGCCTATTTCTGGAGATGTAGAATTAGAATTGACCGATGAAGATTACGATGATTTAGGACTTAACTTTCCTAACTTCGGTTCAGAGGATCAAGCTAAAGAGTTAATACCTGGTTTGTTAGATGAGAAATTTCCAGCTTTAAAAGATAACTCTAGTGCTATAGTAACATACGATTTGTTCTTTCCTAAAAGAGATGAGCGAAGCCTTATTAGATATGAGGTTACCGACCAGGATTACGATGATCTAGGCCATAGATTTGGTAATTTCGATAGAGAATCTGAAATTTTTGAGTTTTTAGAATGGAAATATCCTAGCCCAGCAGATAGAACACTCGTTTCTTTAACCTATGAGTTTTTTAATGGTAGTGTTAATGAATTCAATAACGGATACCTATTTATAAATGGTGCTTGGGAAATGATGTTAGGATTTACTGATGACGAATATACCCTAATGGGAGAAGGGTTTCCTAACTTTTCCTCGGAAGATGAAGCTGTTGCTAAAATTCCAATATTTCTAAAAGACAAACTTAAATTTGAGACTTACGAGGCTGGCGACATTATTGGTACCATGTACAAATTATTTGTTACCGATGTTGATGATATTGATGGCGATGGTCGTACAGATGATAGAACGACTTACAGTTATGTGAAATACTTCATTTTCGATGGTGCTGAATGGGCAGAATATAATAATGTAATTACACAAGTGCTTCAGTTTGGTCATGATGGTACAACTTGGGTGCCAGACAATACTATTAAGTACACGCTTACAGGAGAAGATGTTGCCCTGATAGAAAGTTCTTTTATAGAGAAATATCCAGGACCTGCAGATAATGTTGGTTTCTTCGGAAGTTTTGATAGAAGATCAGGAAGCTCGAATTTCTGGAGTGACGATATGCTGTTAGAGGCGTTTAATGTGGTTTTAGATACAAGAAACCCTGGTGCCGAAGACGGACAGAAGTATATTTTAACTTTTGTTGTTTACACAGGGTCTACTGGTAATGAAACAAAAGCCGTTATCAAAGAAGGCGGTGTTTGGATTTACCAATAAATTAAAAATACCTATTAGAAAAACCACCTCGTTTTTAGAGGTGGTTTTTTTCCTTAGGTTTTAATATCCTTTAAATTGTTATGAATAAGTTAGTTGCTTCATGCCTAATTGCCGTTTTCTTTTCTTGTAGTAGTGGTGGAGATGATTCGGTTACTCCCGAAGAAACACCTAAAGATGATGGTGTTCCAGTGGCTGTAAACGATACTGCGACCACTACCGAAGATACCGAACTCTTTTTATCTAATCTTTTAGATAACGACACGGTTGTAGATAATGCAAGAGTAGAGTCTTTCGACAGTACCACAGCCAATGGTGGTATAGTAGTAGATGAGCGTACTCGCTATGTTTATACTCCAAAAGCAGGTTTTGTAGGTGAAGATTCTTTTACTTATACCTTATGTGATGACGATAGCCCTGCCAATTGTTCCACGGCAATTGTAACGGTTACTGTTACAGACGAAGGTGATCCAATAGCAAATGCAGATAGTTTTAGCGTTGTAGAAAACGCGTTAACCGTTCTTGACAAATTATTGCTTAATGACGACACTGTAGACGATTCGGTTATTACCGCTATTGATGATAGTAATACTCAGGGTACGGTGGTCCTTAATATGGATAAAACGGTTTCGTATACTGCAAAAGCTGGGTTTTTAGGTGAAGATTCATTTACATATACTATTTGTGACGATGATTTGCCAGAAAATAACTGCTCCACAGCAACCGTTACGATTACTGTAGTAAGGGAGATTAGTTTAAGTATACCTACAGAAATTCAATCCTATTATTCCGGAACAACCTTTACAGATGTTCCAGACATCATGCGTTCTAATCTAGAATCCTTAACAATATCAAAACACACCACAATACTATCTTACGGACAACGACATCAATATCTTTACGATGCCGATGAAGATATAAACAATACAAGCAACGTTATTCTGATGTATTCTAGTGAAAGTAGGGACGAAAGAGAATGGACATCTGGTTCTAATACACATTCGCCTCAAACTTTTAATACAGAGCACGTATATCCTCAGTCTTTATTAAATGCAGACGATGCTGTAACAGATTTACACCATTTAAGGGCTTGTGATGCCACGGTGAACAGCGACAGATTAAATTATCCGTTTATCGATGGTTCTGGAACTTACAAACTAATAGGCGAAGCTTGGTTCCCGGGTGATGAATGGAAAGGTGATGTTGCAAGAATGATGATGTACCTTAATATTCGATATGGAGAAACCTTTTCAAAGGTGGGAACAATAGAATTATTTTTGAAATGGAATAGGGAAGATCCAGTGTCTGCTTTCGAGGAACAACGAAACAGTGTGATTTTAGGAGCTCAAGGCAACAGAAATCCATTTATAGATAATCCTTATTTGGCCACTTTAATTTGGGGAGGAGAAGCTGCCCAAAATAGATGGGAATAATTTATTATACAAAAAATACAAACCGCTTCATTGAAGCGGTTTTTTTATGGATTAAAATCATTATTTTTGATTTCAATAAAAACACAAAACCATGTACGAAACTATTCTTAGCTTACATTCCTATTGGGCCTATCTTGTATTACTAGTTATAATAATTGCTGCTTTTAATGCTATCATTAAGACTGTTGGTTCTAAAGAGTATAGTGCAAAAGACTTCAGGATTTCCTTATTTACTTTAATTGTTTCTCACATTCAATTGTTAATTGGAATAGTACTGTATTTTGTGTCTCCAAGGTTCGATTTATGGAGTGAATTAGGCGGAGGCGTAATGGGAAATAGTTTAGCAAGATTTTACTTGGTAGAGCACCCTTTTGTTAATATTCTTGGAGTTGCTTTAATTACAATTGGCTACTCAAAACATAAAAAGGTACTTACTTCTGGGGCTAAACTTAAAAAGATAGCTATATTTTATTCAATAGCCTTAGTTTTATTTTTGTCTAGAATTCCTTGGAATACTTGGATTTGATAAGTTTGCTACGGCATTTCCTTCACTAGATAGATATACACGGGGTAGTGGTCGCTGTAACCGTTTGTGAAAGTTCCGCTAGAAAAACTTCTAAACGGATACCCTTTATATTTTCCTTTGTGGTGGGTTAAATAATTTGCATTAAAAATACCGCCTTTAAAATAGTTGAGTTCTTCTGAGTTTTTTTTGAGGAAAGGCTCTGTAAAAAGAATTTGATCGAACAAAAACCAGTTATCCCTGTAAGCTGTAGTTCCTATTCCGTTTTTATAGATTTTAGTAAAAGGATTATAGATGTCTTTTAGCCTTACTTTGTTTGCTTTTTCCTTAGCTTCTAGCACATTTTTCACACTTTTATTGGTAGGGTTGTCGTTTAAGTCCCCCATGATAATAATTTTAGAATAAGGGTCAAGGGATTGTAAAGAATCAACAATACTTTTATTCAACTTTGCAGCAGCTACACGTTTTGGATCGCTTCTTTCTGCGCCTCCACGCCTGGAAGGCCAATGGTTTACGATAATATGGATTAACTCATTTTCTAGCATACCGCTTACCAATAATTGGTCTCTGGTGTAAATACGGGAACGGTCTTGGTCATCAAAAATTTTGAGTTCGTAGGTACTCGATTTAATGGGCTGAAATGCATTCTTTTGATACAAAAGTGCTACATCTATACCTCGGGCATCTGGTGCGTCGTAGTGAATAATGCCATAGTCTTTTTTAACAAGTGAAGAATCATTTACCAAATCCTCGATAACCGCTCTGTTTTCAACTTCACATATACCAATAATACTAGGACTATTCTTTGTGGTTTCTTTACCAATATCGGCTAAAACCCTAGCCATATTCTTTACTTTTTGCTTGTATGCTTCGCCTCTCCCGGTTTTCATTTCCATTATCGGGCTATACTCATCAAGTTTATTGGGGTTATTAATGGTATCAAAGAGGTTTTCCAAATTGTAGAAAGCTACCGTGTGAATTTTAAACTTTTTTTCTTGTGCGTTCAGGCTAGTGGTTATCACAATTAAAAAAATCGAAAGATATATTTTCAAAGTATTCATTTTTAAACAAAAAACAGCTAATAATTGACCTGCAAAAGATAAGCCAAAGTATGATATAAAATTAGAGTTTTTATCTGAATTAGGTTACTTTTTATATATTTATGTGTCTATAAATTAGGATGAAAAAAACCACATTTACATTTCTGTTTCTATTTTTTTTACTTTCAGTTAAGGCTCAAGATACAGTAGTAAAAGGAAGTGTAAAAGAATCTTTGACCTACCTACCTATCGAAGGGGTTCTGGTAGAAATCGAAAACACAAATTTAAAAACACTTACAGATCAATTAGGAACATTTGAATTTTTAAACGATATCCCTTTTGGTGAACAAGTGTTAAGAATTTCGAAGACCGGTTATGTTTCAAAACGATTTCCCATTATTGTGAACGAAGGTGTAGTATTAAAGATTTTTGACATGAGCCTAGATAGGGACGTATCTGAAATTGAAGACTTGTTTACAATAACCTTAACCGATGACGAACTAAATGATGATGCGAGCGGTGCAGACAATATTTCAGGATTGTTAATCTCTTCGTTAGATGTTTTTCAAAGAACAGCGGCATTCGAGTTTAGTTCTTCTTTTTTCCGGATACGCGGGTTAGATTCCAATAATGGAACCATTTTATTGAATGGCATTGAAATGAATAAAGCCTTTAATGGTCGGCCGCAATGGAGTAATTGGGGAGGTGTCAATGATGTATTACGAAACCAAGAATTGGCCCTTGGGCTGTCACCATCAAGTTTCACATTTGGTGGTGTTCTAGGGAGTACAAATATTAATTTAAGAGCATCTGAGTCAAGACCTGGTGGACGAATTACCTATTCCTCATCTAACAGAAGTTATACCAATCGCGTTATGGCATCCTATGCATCGGGACTTTTAGCCAATAATTGGGCGTATACCATTTCTATAGGTAGGCGTTGGGGAAACGAGGGCTTTCAAGATGCGACGTCCTATAATTCAAATTCTTTTTTTGCTTCGGTAGAGAAGAAGTTTAACAATACCCACAGTTTAGGTTTAGTTGCTATTTACACGCCTAACCGAAGAGGTAAGACTTCTCCAAATACACAGGAAGTATTCGATTTAAAGGACATAAAGTATAACGAATACTGGGGATGGCAAGATGGCGAAAAACGAAATTCCAGAATCAAAGAAGTGAGTGAACCTATCATAATGTTAAATCACTATTGGGACTTGAATGATAAAACGTCATTAACAACCAATATTGGTTATCAATTTGGAAAACTGAGCAACAGTCGTTTAGATTATAATGGCACAGACTTAATAAATGGTTTTCCAGAAGGCGGAGGGGCAAATCCGAGTCCCACCTATTATCAAAATTCACCTAGTTATTTTGAGAGGAACTTTCCAAACGACCTGCAGTTTGCATATACCGCTTTGAGAGATTTTCAGAATGAAGGGCAAATTGATTGGAATGGCATGTATGATGCCAATATAAGTAACTCCCAAAATGGTGGAAATGCCATTTATGCCTTGTACGAAGATAGAGTTGACGACGCTCAACTAACTATTAATTCTATTTTAAATAAGAAATTAAATGATAATGCCATCTTGAATGCTTCGGTAGGTTATAAGAACCTAAAGTCTGAAAATTTTGCAGAGGTTTTAGACTTGCTAGGCGCTTCAACATATTTAGATATTGATGGTTTTGCCTCTGAAATAAACGAAGCTCAAAATGATTTACTAAACCCAAACCGGTTGGTTGGTGAGGGTGATGTTTTTAAATATAACTATAACATCTTGGCTAGTGAAGTTAGCGCTTTTGCCCAGGCCCAGTTTAACTTCAGTAAATTAGATTTTTATATTGCAGGGAATATTGAACAAACACAATATCAAAGAGAGGGGCTTTATCAAAATGGAGGGTTTCCAGACAACTCTTTTGGGAAAGGAAACAAACTCTCTTTTACAGGATTTGGAGCTAAAGCAGGAGCAACTCTTAAATTAACCGGAAAGCATGTTTTTAATTTAAATGCGGGCTACGTATCCCGAGCACCCACTATTCAGAATACATTTTCTAATTCTAGAGAAAATCATAACGTGGTACCTAATATTTCTAATGAAAATATAATGGCTGTAGATGTAAGCTATATTTTGCGTTCACCAATAGTTCAGGGAAAACTTACTGGTTATTATACGAAAATAACAGATGCTAGTGAAATCTCTTTTTTCTTTGCTGATGGTATTGGTGGCGATAATGCTGTTTTTGTTCAGGAAATTTTACAGGGTATCGACAGAAAGCATTTGGGTGTAGAATTAGGTTTAGAAGCACAGGTAACCTCTAGAATTAAGTTAAAAGGGGTGGCATCGGTTGGTCAGTTTACCTATGATAATAATCCTAATTTATACCTTTCCACAGAACCAGACCAAGAGTCGGTAGATGCTGGTTTTGTTGATGGTTTTAAAGATTTTGGTAAAGCCCAACTTAAAAATTACAAATTAGCTTCTGGCCCCCAAAACGCGTATTCGTTGGGGTTTGAGTATAGAGACCCTGAGTTTTGGTGGTTTGGTGCCGCAGCTAATTTTTTCTCAAATACATATATTGATGTGAGCCCATTAACAAGGTCATCGAATTTCAATACCGATTTCGATGGTAATGTGTTTAATGATTATGATGAAGATTTGGCTAGGGAGTTGTTAAAGCAAGAACGCTTTGATGATTATATGGTGGTTAATTTGGTTGGGGGTAAATCATGGAAAATTGGAAATTATTATGTTGGTTTTTTTGCCAGTATCAACAACCTATTGGATGAAATTTATAAAACAGGCGGGTTTGAACAAGGTAGAAACGCCAACTATAGAGAATTACGAGATGATAAAGCACTGGGTACTCCAGTTTTTGGACCAAAATATTGGTATGGAAGAGGAACAACCTACTTCTTAAACCTTAATCTTAGATTTTAAAGAGATGAAAAGGATAGAAAAAATATTAGCACTACTAGTCTTTGCAAATATGTTGTTATTTGTAAATTCTTGTATTAAAGATGATGATTACGGTATTCCAGATATTTCAGTGTCTGAACTTGAAATCCCTCAAAATCAAATCACAACATTTAAAGCGATTAAGTCCTTATATGAACAAGCAGTTAATGGCGGAAACGCTACTGTTGTGATTCAAGACGATGTTTATCTTGAAGGTTATGTGGTGTCCTCTGATAAGGCCGGAAACTTTTTTGAAGAACTCATCATTCAGAATAAAATAGATGGTAGTAATCCGGAAAACGACCCAAGACTTGGATTTAAGATAGATATTAACAAGAGCAATTTGTCAGACACATATCAGTTCGGGCAAAAAGTATATGTTAAGTTGAACGGGCTAACCATTGGTGAAACAAGCGGCGTCATAACCATTGGTAAAGGAGATGCGGTTAATGTAAAACAAATTCAGGCTTCAGAATACAGGGATATTGTATTAAGAAGTACAGAAATTGCCGAAATACAAGCTAAAGTGATTAATCTGGAAGATTTAACCGAAGCAGATGAAAATACTTTAATTCAATTGAATAATATGCAATTGAATAGGTTTGAATTGGGCGCTACTTTTGCCAGTGAATCTTTCGATGAATTTGATGGATTAAGGTTGCTGGAAAGTTGTGATTCAGGTGTGCAGGTAATCATGCAAACCAGTACATTTTCCGATTTTAAAGCCTTGTTGGTTCCTGAAGGAAACGGGAGTGTTGTAGGCGTTTACAGTCGAGATTTTAGAGACGATTTTAGTGTTATTCTACCTTTAAGTTCAGCATCTGTTAATTTTGATAGCGCCAAAAGATGCGATCCGTTGGAATTCTCCTGTGGTATTGCGTCCACCTTTGGTACTGAAAACTTATTCTTTGAAGATTTCGAATCGCAACGCAACAATCGTTTGGTTGAAGGCAATGGCTGGACGAATTATATTGAAGCTGGCTCCGAAGGATGGGAAGGATGGTCATCTACTTCAACCAATGCGTCTTTGGGACGTTCTGCCAGATTTCAATCGGCTAGTTCTGGGGATACTAAAAACATAGGTTGGTTAATTACACCTGCAATTAATTTAGACACTCAAGAAGGTGAAACGCTTCGTTTTAAAACCTCCAATAGTAGAGCGGATAGTAGTTTTATGGAAGTATTGTATTCTCAGGATTGGGATGGAACAGAAGCCAATGTTACTTCGGCGACTTGGAGCATTTTATCAGATGCTTATGTGGTTAAAGATTCCGATTCATTTGTAACTTGGTTTAACTCAGGAAATGTAGATTTATCTTGTCTTTCGGGAACTATTCATATCGCTTTTAAATACACTGGCGGGGATAAAGAATCTTTTGATGGACTTTATGAATTGGATGATGTTAGTATTGATTATGTACCGTAAATGAGTTACCTCTTAAAAACCGCATAAACAGGAAAGTGATCACTATAACCGCCTTTATACTTTTTACCAACATAGGTTCTAAAGGGCGCACCTTTAAACCTGCCGTTAAAGGTCTTTAGGAAATCTTCATCAAAGATGTTGGCATTGTAATATTCAAATTCATTTTTTGAACTCTTAAAAAAATTGGAAGTGAAAAATACTTGATCAAATAAACTCCATTGTTTAAATCTGGAAACCGTACCTCTGTTGTAGGTGCGAAGCGCCTCAAAAGGATTATACAAGCCATAATTTTCAACTAATCTAACTATACTGTTGTTATGAGGTTCGTCGTTAAAATCTCCAATCACAACTATTTTAGAAGCCTCATCTTCATGTTTCAAGGAATCTATAATTTCTCCAACCTTTTCAGAGGAGGCTAAACGTTTAAACTCGGTTTCTTTGGTGCCTTCTCTTCTAGAAGACCAATGGTTTACAATAACATGGATAAATTCACCATCTAATTCCCCAGAAACCAAGAGAATATCCCTCGTATAATCGGCAGAGCCGTCATCATCGGTCAAGTGAACGGTGAAGGTTTCAGAATGAGAGACTTTAAATGCTTCTTTATCGTAAATCAAAGCCACATCGATACCGCGTTCGTCAGGAGATTCGTAATGCACGTAGTCATAGTCAAGTCCCTCCAAATGCTTTGTGTCCAATAGGTCTTCAATGACTTTAGTATTTTCAACCTCTGCAAGACCAACAATGGCTGGGTGTTTTCCGGTTTCCCTTTTACCAATATTTGAAATGGCAAATCCTAGTTTTCTCAGTTTGTTTTTATAGCGTTTAGGCGTCCATTTTTTTGCTGAGCTTGGCAAAAAATCATTGTCATTGGTGTGTTCATCTTTAGAAATATCAAATAGATTCTCAACATTGTAAAATGCAATAGTTTGCATGTTGTCTTTCACAGGTATATCCCCAAATAAGTCGCTCATATTCTAAAAATTGATTCTAAAAATATAAAAATAAAGAATGCAAATGATTCTTTATTTTTCAGATTCCCGCTTTCGCGAGAATGACAATTTCATTTGATAGCTCAACATTCATTGTTGAGCAGCTCTTTTTTAATTAAAATGGATGCAATTGTGTAACTTTGTACATTATTAAAATTTATGATAGAAAAGAAGGACATAGCTTTAGAGAAGGCCGTTTTAATTGGAATTATAACCAAAGACCAAGACGAGGTCCAATCTAAAGAATATTTGGATGAACTTGAGTTTTTGACTTATACAGCGGGAGGTGAAGTAGTAGGGCGATTTACGCAGAAAATGGATATGCCAAACGCTAAAACTTTTATAGGGTCTGGTAAGATGGAAGATGTCCGTAATTTTATTGATGAAAACAAAGTGGGAACTGCCATTTTTGATGATGAATTATCGGCTGCTCAAGAGCGAAACATCAGTAAGATTCTTAATGTAAAAGTTTTAGATCGAACCAATCTAATCCTTGATATATTTGCGCAACGTGCCCAAACGAGTTATGCCAGAACACAGGTTGAGTTGGCGCAGTGTGAATATTTATTACCACGATTAAGAGGTATGTGGACACACCTTGAGCGTCAAAAAGGAGGTATTGGAATGCGTGGTCCTGGTGAAACGGAGATTGAGACCGATAGACGTATTGTACGCGATAAAATAGCCTTACTAAAAGCCAAAATCAAGACCATTGATAAGCAAATGGCGGTACAACGTGGTAACCGAGGAAAAATGGTTCGTGTGGCCTTGGTGGGTTATACCAACGTTGGTAAATCTACCTTAATGAATGTGGTGAGCAAAAGTGCTGTTTTTGCCGAAAATAAACTTTTTGCGACTTTAGATACGACTGTTAGAAAAGTGGTGATTCAGAATTTACCATTCTTATTAAGTGATACGGTAGGTTTTATTAGAAAGTTACCGACTCAATTGGTAGATAGTTTTAAAAGTACCTTAGATGAGGTTAGGGAAGCTGATTTATTGTTGCATGTTGTTGATATATCACATCCTAATTTTGAAGAGCATATTGCTTCTGTAAACAAGATTTTAGGTGAAATAGACAGTAGTGATAAACCAACGATTATGGTGTTTAACAAAATCGATGCCTATAAATCTGAACCTCTTGATGAAGATGATTTAGATACTGGAAGAACCAAAGCTAATTATAGCTTAGAAGAATGGAAAAACACTTGGATGAGTAAAATTGGTAACAATGCCCTTTTCATTTCTGCAATTAACAAGAGCAATTTAGAAGACTTTAAGAAACGTGTTTATGATGAAGTAAGAGATATTCATATTACACGTTTCCCTTATAATCATTTCTTGTATCCAGATTATAATTATGAGGATATGTAATAATAAAAAGGCATCTGTTTAAGATGCCTTTTTTATTTATAGTTGTTACTATTTAGAATTTATAGCTTAATCCAAGCGTCCAATACGTTTGTAAATCGTTGTCTACATCGTCAAATCCAGTTGCTGTTGCAGGAGTTTGTGCTAAAGCATAGTTTAAAGCTTCTTGTTTGTTGCTTCGTAAACCAAAATCAAAACCAACACCAATCATTTTCCAAAGGGTGTAACCAAATGAGTTGGTCCATGTCCAGCTTGAGAAATCTCCGCTTTTGTAGCTTTGGAAGGTAGATAGGTTTGTTTTAAAGTTTACTGCACCAATTTGTCTGGTATAGTCAGCTACTATTTTAGCCCCTAAAGAAGATTCAAAAACCGTGTCGCCACTACTAAACACAAAGTTGTAGTTTAGTGGGTGTATTACCACTACAAGGTTTTTAGTCGGTGTCCACGTTCCACCAATACCTAAATCTAAATATCCAGGGTCATTAAAGTTGTCTAACAATGTGGTTCTATATTCTCCCATTCCCGAAATGGCAAACTTGTCACTAAGTTTTCTACCATATAATGAAGAAATATTAAACACATCGGTTGTAGGATTGAAACTGTCATCATCGTTTGGGTTGTCCTTATCATCTAATTTTACCCAGTTTAAGTTTGTGGTTAACGCGTTTCTCCAAAAGAATTTATCTTCTATAAGGTTTGCAAAAGCGTTAACAGTAAAGCCAATATTACCCGAGCTATTATTTGGTGTTCCTTGTGCGTACCAGTTATTGAAGTTAGACAAGCTACCTCCAATGGTACCAAAAGCTCCCGTTCTCCAACCTGGTAAAGCATCTATTTGAGCTTGTAATGCATTTGCTTCTGCTTGGGCTGCATCTGCCTCAGCTTGTTTTTCAGCTTTTTTAGTTTGTAGTTCTTCTTTAGTCTGGGCATTTAAGGATATTGCTCCAAAAATCAACACAGCGAATAGTAATACTTTTTTCATACGTAAAATTTGATTTTGTAAAAGTTTTTGCAAATATAACTGTTAGACCCATTTAAGACTTTAGGTCACAAAGAATTATTTGTTTTTAAATAATGGAACCGAAGAGCAAGCCTCCCCATACATTATTGATTTAGCAACAGGTTTTAACTTGTTGGCTAACATGATATAGGCATTTTGGGGAACGGGTTTGTTGGCACAGCCTTTAATGATTATGGGTTTGCCCTCATATTCCTCAATAGGTAGGCTGCTAATAATATCTTGATAAACAGAAGTTTCTAGTATTTCTAAATCACCAATAACAACTTTTTTTACAAAAGGTTCTAGTTGAATGCTCAGTAGCATATAAGCCCAGCCAGGAATAATGGCATCTGTACTACAGGTTAAAGCCACATAACTGTCTTTATATTGAGACCAGTCATTAGATTTGACGTGTTCCCTAAAATCTTTTTCACGTAAAACAAAGCCCTCAAATAGCCAATCTTTAATGTCAAATAAAACACGTTTGCCTTCAGGATAAAAATCCTCAAGGTCTAAGGTAACTAGTTTACTGTTCGCTACGCGATTTATGATTTCGTCTGCCATTGTAAAAAGTTCAAAGTTAAAAGTTCAAGGTTTTGGGTTACTGCAAACTGTAACTGAATACTGCCACTGAATTAAAGCATCCCCAATTCCAACTTAGCTTCTTCACTCATTAAATCTTGAGACCATGGTGGGTCGAAAGTAATCTCCACTTCAGCATCTTTCACCTCATTTAACGATTTTACTTTTTCCTCAACTTCCAATGGTAAAGTTTCAGCCACCGGACAGTTAGGTGTTGTTAAGGTCATAAGTATTTTAACGTCGTAATCTTCGTTTACGAATACATCGTATATCAGCCCTAATTCGTAGATATCCACAGGAATTTCTGGGTCATAAATAGTTTTTAAAACATTTACTATTTTTTCACCTAGGGCGTTTGTGTCTATTGTTGTATCACTCATATTTAAATGTTTATGCGTTTATTTGTTGAGTCGTTTAAACGAATACACGTATCAACGAATAAACCTAGTTGAGTTGTGTTTGATACGCTATTGCGTACATTTTTAACTGTTTTACCATACTTACCAGCCCGTTGGCACGAGTAGGCGATAAATGCTCCTTTAATCCAATTTTGTCAATAAAACCGGTGTCGGCATCAATGATGTCTTTTGGATTCTGATTTGAAAATGCTCGAATTAAAATCGCAATGATACCTTTTGTAATGATGGCGTCACTATCGGCTGTAAATTCTAATTTATCATCTTTCATTTCAGCATGAACCCAAACTTTACTTTGGCAACCTTTAATAATGTTGCTTTCGGTTTTGTATTGGTCGTCAATCAAGGGCAATTCTTTCCCTAAATCTATCATGTATTGGTAACGCTCTTCCCAATCGTCAAACATTGAGAATTCGTCAATTATTTCGTTTTGAATGTCTTCAATCGTCACAGTGTCAAATTTTAATTGTTGTCACCTCGAGCGGAGTCGAGAGGTTTCTCATTTTTGTTAGTTATACCAATTGAGGTCTCGACTCCGCTCGACCTGACAATACTAATTAAACGCAAAAATACGATAACTAAAGTTGCTATTCAATGTTTTGAGCTATTGATAAGATTTCTTTAACAAGATTAGTAATGGCTGTATTTGGGTTGCCATGGTCAAAACTTGGTGTTTCGTATGTTTTTCCATTTAGAGTTACTTTTAGCTTAGCAATAGCTGCACCATCAAATAAGCGTTTTTGGGAAGGTGCGTCTAAACTCGAGAGGGTTTCTATATTGATAGTCTTAATAAGATTAATTAGTTTATCCCATTGTTCATCTGTGCATCCCATTTTAGTTATGCTGCCATTCCTTTCATTTTGAACCGAAATAGACTTTTCGTTAATTTGAATGACCTGAAAACTATTTCGGGAGTGTTGATTGTATTCTAATGAAATGGCTAAGTCTTGTTTCGTAGCTTCCATTAAAACTCTATCTCCATTTGAAAATATCAATGTATCGCCTTTTACTGAAAACAAGTTCACTTTAGATAGTGCATCCAACATTTTGCTTTCCACATCGTTGAATTTTGGAGAACACATCATTCGGGTTGATCCTATAGGTCCAAACCGTAAACCATTATCAATAGTTCCAAACGACCCAAAGAAACGGTTACATCCAGAAAATCCTGAGACTTGTTTAGTGGAATCGTTAAAGGTAATATTCAGATTAAATTCTGAAACATCATTTCCATTTAAAGTTGTAATGTTGAAGGTGTCATTCAACATAGTATTTTGTTTTTGGCCATTAGAATTATCACATGTTTTTAATGCCATAACACTGAATAGCATCAGTATCCATTTCATATTACTAAAATTTTAAAAATGAAAGTACAAAAAAGATGCCTAAATTAAAGAGTCCTTGTCATTCTGAGCGAGGCACGAGCGCGAGAATCTGTAAAATGGATTTACAAATAATTACTAGTTCGGTTTTAAAAGAGATTGCTACGTCGCTATGCGCCTCACAATGACGTCTTACTTTGTGGGACACGTTTTACACTTAGCTTGATGAAGTAAAGTATATTTCAGAATCTTTTCCTTTTAGTTAATACAAATTATGAGAACCTGAAATACTGAAACAAGTTCAGCACAGGCAAGTTCAAGTTGACAAAGGTGTTTGTCAGGATAGCATCATTTGGGCTTTTTTAATACCCGCAACTAAAACATCAATTTCAGCTTTGGTATTATAAAAAGCAAAAGAAGCTCTTATAGTTCCTGGGATTTTGTAGTAGTCCATTATGGGTTGTGCGCAGTGATGCCCCGTACGAACGGCAATACCCAATTTATCTAAAATAGAACCAACATCATAAGGATGAATACCTTCTAGATTAAATGATATCACAGATGTTTTATTTTTAGCTGTACCGTAAATTTTTAAACCTTCAATTTCTAGAAGTTTTTGGGTAGCGTATTCCAATAATTCATTTTCGTATGCTGCAATGGCTTCAAAACCAATAGTATTCATGTAATCTATAGCAGCTCCAAAAACAATGCCGCCAGCTATATTAGGTGTGCCGGCTTCAAACTTATGTGGTAAATCGGCATAGGTGGTTTTTTCAAATGTTACCTCAGCAATCATTTCACCGCCCCCTTGGTATGGAGGAAGTTTGTTTAACCATGCTTCTTTACCATAAAGCATTCCTACTCCCGTTGGGCCACACATTTTATGTGCAGAGGTTACATAAAAATCAACGTCCAACTCTTGAACATCTGGTTTTATATGCGGACAAGCTTGCGCACCATCAATTAAAACCGCTGCACCTACAGCATGCGCCTTTTTAATGATATATTCAATAGGGTTAATAGTTCCTAAAGCATTAGATATGTGGTTGGTGAAAACTAATTTTGTGTTTTCGGAAAGGAGCTTGTCGTATTCAGACATTACTAATTCGCCTTCGTCATTCATAGGAATGACTTTAAGGATAGCTCCAGTACGTTCACATAACATTTGCCATGGCACAATATTGCTATGATGCTCTAAGGCAGAAACAATGATGTCATCTCCTTTCTTAAGAAGAGAGGAAAATCCATTGGCTACTAGGTTAATACTATCTGTAGTTCCAGAGGTGAATATAATCTCATGTGCATGTTTCGCATTAAAATGATGCTGTATTTTTTGTCTGGATTGTTCGTATAAATCCGTAGCTTCTTGGCTTAGTGTATGCACACCACGGTGAATGTTCGAGTTGTAGTTATGGTAATAATTTACAATAGCATCAATAACTTGTTGCGGTGTTTGAGACGTAGCTGCATTGTCAAAATACACTAAAGGTTTACCATTAACTTCTCTGGAAAGAATGGGGAAATCTTTTCTTATTTCTTCAACGTCTAACATACTTTTGTTATAGCCTTTATACTTGTCTAAAAATTTGTGGATTCCAGTCTTCGCCGGAATGACAGCTTAAAGTTTCCGAAAAAGTTACAGGTCGAAACCGATATTTACACCTAGTTGGTTTGCTATCATTTGCGTAATTCTTCGTTTCAACTCTGGAATTTTAACAGAACTTAAAACGTTATTACTGAAAGCATACATCAATAAAGCCTTTGCTTCTTTCTCAGGTATTCCTCGTGAACGCATATAGAACAGAGCACTATCGTCTAATTGGCCAACGGTACAACCATGTGAACATTTAACATCATCTGCAAAAATCTCTAATTGAGGTTTTGTATTGATAGTCGCTTTATCGCTGATTAAGATGTTATTATTGGCTTGAAATGCATTGGTCTTTTGCGCCTCTTTTTCAACTACTACTTTCCCGTTGAATACACCAGTGGCACTATCTCCAAAAATACCTTTGTAGTCTTGGTGGCTTTCACAATTTGGTTCTATATGGTGAACTAAAGTGTTATGGTCTACATGTTGCTTGTCGCCAATAATAGTTACACCTTTTAAAGTTGAGTCTATGCGCTCACCCTCTTGGTAAAAGTTAAGGTTATTACGAATTAACTTTCCACCAAATGAAAAAGTGTGAACCGATACAATACTTTCACGCTTTTGTTTAATGAAAGTATTGTCTACTAAAGACGCTTGTTGAGTATCACTTTGTATTTTGTAATAATCTACTATGGCGCGTTTTTTTGCGAAAATTTCTGTAACACTATTGGTTAATACCGGATTGCTTGTCAAGCTTTGATGACGCTCTATTAATTGAACATGCGAATTCTCTTCAACGACAATTAGGTTACGCGGTTGTAGCATTGTTGCCGATTCATTACCCGTTGAGAAATGTATGATCTGAATGGGTTTTTCAACTATTTTTCCCTTTGGAATGTGAACATAAGCTCCCTCTTTAGAAAATGCTGTGTTTAAAGATGCTAAGCTATCATCTGTTGCAGCTTTATTGAAATAGTTTTCAATAATCAATCTGTACTTTGGTTTGGTCAATGCTGCAGACATTAAGCAAACGTCTATGCCGTCATGCGTAGTTTCAGAAAGATTAGAAGAATATTTACCGTCTACAAATACAATTTTATAGCTATCTATATCGTGTATGAAGTATTTATTTACTTCTCTATATTCTAAAGCATTTTCCTGTTTTGGGAATACGCTGTAGTCTTCTTTTAAAAGTTTATTTAAAGAGGTGTATTTCCAAGCCTCGTCTTTTTTTGTAGGGAAGCCTTTTTCTTCAAACGTTTTTATGGCATCGTTTCTAACTTCGTGAACATAAGAATCTGTCTCGGCTTGGTTCTCGAATACTAAAAATGACGATAATAATTTTTCTTTTAAATCCATTCTTTTAAGTTGAAATGTTTAAAAAGTTTGAAAGTAAAAAGTTGTTGAAAACTTTAAACGCGATAAACTTTTTACGTTTTAACTCAAGAATTGGTTAAACCAATTCTTGTTTAATCCAATCGTATCCCTTTTCTTCAAGCTCGTGAGCTAACTCTTTGCTTCCAGACTTTACAATTTTTCCATCGTGTAAAACATGAACAAAATCTGGTACTATATAGTCTAACAATCTTTGGTAATGCGTAATCACAATTACCGCATTGTTTTCACTTTTAAGTTTATTTACACCATTGGCAACAATACGAAGTGCATCGATATCTAATCCAGAATCGGTTTCGTCGAGAATAGCCAATTTGGGTTCTAACATAGCCATTTGGAAAATCTCGTTACGTTTCTTTTCACCACCAGAGAAACCTTCATTCAATGAACGCGATAAGAATTTTCTATCGATTTCCAGTAAATCGGATTTTTCACGAATCAATTTAAGCATATCTTTAGCGGGCATATCTTCTAAGCCTTTAGCTTTCCTTGTTTCGTTAATAGCGGTTTTGATAAAGTTGGTTACAGACACTCCTGGGATTTCAACAGGATATTGAAATGATAGGAAAATCCCTTTGTGAGCACGTTCATCGGCTTCTAACTCTTCAATGTCTTCACCTTCAAAAATGATGCTTCCTTCTGAAACCTCATATTCTTCTTTTCCTGCAATTACAGACGATAGGGTGCTTTTTCCAGAACCATTTGGTCCCATAATAGCATGAACTTCACCAGGTTTAACCTCTAGGTTAATCCCTTTTAAAATACTTTTGTCTTCAACACTTGCGTGCAGGTTTTCTATCTTTAACATATTAATTGGCTTCGTTTGTATTCTTTTATTTTATAGGAATCTGAGATTATCCTACGCTTCCTTCTAAACTTATTTCTAATAATTTCTGTGCTTCAACAGCAAATTCCATTGGTAACTTGTTCAATACTTCTTTACTAAATCCATTAACGATTAAAGCAATGGCTTTTTCGGTATCTATACCTCTTTGGTTACAATAAAAAATTTGGTCCTCGCCAATTTTACTAGTTGTAGCCTCGTGCTCAATTTGAGCTGTTTGGTTTTTAGTTTCAATGTATGGGAAGGTGTGTGCACCGCACTCATTGCCCATGAGTAAACTATCGCATTGCGAGAAGTTACGAGCGTTTTCTGCTCTGGAATTTATTTGAACTAATCCGCGATATGAGTTTTGAGATTTTCCAGCTGAAATTCCTTTGGAAATAATGGTTGACTTCGTGTTTTTTCCTAAGTGAATCATTTTTGTTCCCGTATCGGCCTGTTGGTAATTGTTAGTTACGGCGATAGAATAGAACTCACCAACGGAATTATTCCCTTTAAGAACACATGAAGGGTATTTCCAAGTTACGGCACTTCCGGTTTCTACCTGAGTCCAAGAAATTTTGGCGTTGGTTTCGCATAAGCCTCTTTTGGTTACAAAGTTGTAAACCCCACCTTTTCCTTCGGCGTTACCTGGAAACCAGTTTTGTACTGTAGAATATTTGATTTCGGCATCGTCTAGAGCAATTAACTCTACAACTGCTGCGTGTAATTGGTTTTCATCTCTACTTGGAGCTGTACAGCCTTCTAGGTAACTTACATAGCTGCCTTCGTCTGCAATAACCAAAGTTCTTTCAAACTGACCAGTTCCTGCTTGGTTAATTCTAAAGTAAGTAGATAATTCCATAGGGCACCTAACACCTTTAGGTATGTAGCAGAAACTACCGTCACTAAATACAGCGCTATTCAAGGCTGCATAAAAGTTATCTTTTTGAGGTACTACAGTTCCGATATATTTTTTTACTAGCTCTGGATGTTCTTTGATAGCCTCTGAGATACTCATAAAAATGATACCCTGTTCAGCTAAAGTTTCTTTAAAAGTGGTAGCAACCGACACAGAATCTACAACTACATCCATAGCAACACCGGCTAATTTTTTTTGTTCATCTAAAGAAATGCCAAGCTTTTCAAAAGTTGCCAGTAGTTCTGGGTCAACTTCGTCTAAACTATCATATTTAGGTTTACTGTTTGGTGCCGAGTAATATGAAATGGCCTGGAAATCGGGCTTTTCATAATGTACATTAGCCCATTCTGGCTCTTCCATATCCTTCCATATCCTAAAAGCCTCAAGTCGCCATTCGGTCATCCATTCCGGTTCTTCTTTCTTTTTAGAAATGGCTCTAACGATATCTTCGTTTAGACCATTGGGGAAAGTCTCTGATTCAATATCAGTATAAAAACCATATTCATATTCTTTGGTTTTTAATTCTTCTCTTAAATCGTCCTCTGTATATTTACTCATGTTTCGAGTTTATTAGTTTTAAAAGTCTTCCTATTGGGAAGATTTAGATGGGTCTATAGCGAAAAAGATTCACCACAACCGCAAGTTCTATTGGCATTAGGGTTGTTAAATACAAATCCAGTTCCGTTTAATCCTCCGGAGTATTCTAAGGTTGTACCTATTAGATAGAGAAAGCTTTTTTTGTCTACAATGATTTTAACACCGTTATCCTCGAACACTTTGTCCTCATCTTGTTGCTCTTTGTCAAATTTTAAGTCATAAGACAATCCTGAACATCCGCCACTTTTTACACCTACACGAACAAAATCTGTAGAGGCATTATAACCATCTTCGGTCATAAGCTCAATCACTTTTTTCTTAGCTGTTTCAGATACTTTAATCATTTGATTTTAATTAGATTGACTCTAAATAGAGTGCAAATATACAATATAAGTCATGGATTACCGCAGAACCTAACATTATATTAATATATGGTTTTATAGTTTTTAATTATTGATTTTTAAAAATGGGATTGTTCACAAATTCAAAATCCGAAAGAGATAAAAGGAAAGCCTTTAAATCTGCTTTATCCTGAGGGCTTAATTGAACACCGCCTTGGTCTATTTTTTTCATTAATGGGTCTATTGTGGGAGAGTTTTGAAGTCCTTCACTGTAGTGGTTTATTACTTCATCTAGAGTAACAAATCTCCCATCGTGCATGTAAGGCGCTGTAAACGCTAAGTTCCTAAGTGAAGGTGATTTGAATTTGCCATTATCGGCGGGGTCTCCTGTAACAGCTCCAAGACCCAAATCTGTAAATGTTACATCTAAGCCGTTGTTATGAAAGAGATTGTCTGTCCATAAAGGGTTGTTTTCGCTACCATGGCAATGAAAACAGTCTCCCTTGTTTTCATCCATGAATACATTAAACCCATTAAGTTCTTGAGGGGTAAGTGAGGTTTCTCCCAAAAGGTATTTATCAAACTTGGAATTTCCAGAAATTAAAGTGCGCTCAAATTGAGCAATGGCTTTGGTTACCAATGTTGAATCGATTTTTGACGTTCCAAAAGCTTGATTAAATAATGTTTGGTATTCTGAGTGATTTTGAAGTTTTTGCTCAACGGTAATCCAAGTATTGTCCATTTCTGTTGGGTCTGAAACGGGATTAAAAGCCTGATGCTCTAGACTGAAGGAACTACCATCCCAAAAGAATTTTTCATCATAATTCCAGGCCAGATTAAAAAGTGGCATAGAGTTTCGGGTTCCAAGAGTTCCGTTTACACCATCACTAAATCTATCAGGATCTGCAAAGGCGTTTTTTGGTGCGTGGCAATCGGCACAAGCTTGTGAGTTGTCTTTAGATAAAATGGGGTCAAAGAATAGTTTTTTTCCTAGGGCAATCCCTTCAACAGTTTGTGGATTGTTAAATGGTACAACGGGATTTAGTATTTTATCTTCAAATAGTTGTGGAATATCTAAAGGGCTTTTAGTTGGGCTATAGGTGTCTACCGTTTCATTTGCACAGGAGAAGCAAATAAACAGGAAAAACATACATTTATGTGCAAACCATTTTTTCAAATCTATTAATCTATTGATTTTAAACTAAATACATTTTGCCCGTTGGCATGCATTAAGATTTGAGCCGATGAATTTGGCATTAACATTTGGTTTAAAGTATTTAAATCCCAAACATTAGGGTTTTTAAACCATTCAGCAATATTCATTTCAATATTTAAAGTTGTATCGTTGGAAACAGTTATACTTCCTAGGTTTACCTCAAAGAAAGTGTCCTGTGGAAATGTTGGATTTGAGCCCGGATTGTCTGCAGCCCTAATCGCATGGTAATTATAGCCATGTTCTTCACTGTTGCTATTAATAAATTTTCCGTCTAATTGCATGTAATGATAGCCGCCTCCTAACATGACTGGAACATTCCAGGAAGCAGAATTTAAATCTGGATATACTCCATCACTATTTTTTTCATTTGTAAATCCAAATACAAAAGAAACTTTGGAATAAGTTCCTTTGGGGATGGTTGTAGATGGAGAAAATTCTAAGTTTTCACCGTTTGTGACATCAATAAGATTATATCCGTCTATGATTATGGTTTCCCCGCTAGATTTTTCCAGTTTCAAATCGGATATTAAGTAACGAAGGCGTTCAATACTAAGTTCTTCTCCATTTGCATTGGTGAATTTAATAACATTAAAATCGGAACTGGTAACCGTTATTCCATCCCAATTGTGACTAAAACTAAGCGTAATGGTATAGGCTTCTGATTCGTCATCAGAACTACAGGAAAGCAATAGTAAGAGTATTAAAAGCAAGGCAATTTTTTTCATTTATTTTGTTTTAATAATTAATAAATCAGAAAATCCTTTGTTGTTTTGAATATCAAAATCTGAACTACTGGATTCCCCAACCACCAATGCAGATCCGTCATTCAGTTCGATAACGTCGTAAGCCAGGTCAACTTCGGTACCGCCAATATTTTTCTGCCATAACAATTCTCCGTTGTTGTTTATCTTAATGATCCAAGCGTCGTTTTGGCCTTTATTGTCGGAAACGTCAATATCACCACTTCTGGAGCTTCCACAGATGATAAAGCCACCGTCTTGAGTTTTGGTTATTGCACGTGCCGCATCAAAACTGCTTCCTCCATAAGTCTTTTCCCAAATTAGAGTTCCTTCGGGAGATACTTTAATCACCCAAAAATCGGCTGCACCATTATTGGTAGAGATATCTTGGTCGTTACTTCTTGTGTCGCCAATTATTAAAAGATTTCCATCGTTGGTTGCCACAATTCCGCTGGCTTCATCGGCTTGGTTTCCACCAAACGATTTTTCCCAGATAAGTTCACCTGTTTCAGATATTTTAACCACCCAAAAATCGTAAGAGCCTTTATTGTTTTTTATGTCAACATCGTCACTATCAGATGAGCCTACAATAACATATTCGTTGGTATTAGTTTGTATAACACCATAGGGAGTGTCTGTAAATGAGCCTCCAAAAAACTTACTCCATTGCATGGTTCCGGCTGAATTTAATTTAATGGCCCAATAATCGCCGCCAGCATGCCTTTTTGATGTTGTTTTAGTGTTGCCTTGTCCTCCTGAAGCACTCACATCTAATACACCTGTGATTAAAAACCCACCATCGTTTGTGGTTATCATTGAGATACCATCATCGGCACCAGAAAAGCCAAACGATTGCTCCCAAGACACATTGCCAAAGGCATCTGCTTTTAGAATCCAAAAATCATTAAACCCGTTATTTTCCGAAACATCTCCGTCGTTACTTTTACTTGACCCTAAAATAGCATAACCACCATCGCTTGTTTGAACAATATCGTTTCCTCTATCATCATTAGACCCGCCATAAGTTTTTTGCCATTGTAAATTATGGTTTTGGTCGAATTTTAAGAGCCAATAATCAAACGATGTGTTTGTTTTATTAGCTATATCTCCATCAGAACTTTGGGTATATCCCAAAATAGCGTAACCACCATCGTTGGTTTGTATTACAGATTGAGCACTTTCGTTATTGGAACCTCCTAAGGTTTTTACAAAATCTATTTCTATGCCGACTGGAATAGGGTCTTGAATTTTAGGAGATTCACTTTTTGAACAGCTTACAGCTATCAAGGTTAAAGTAAAGCAGCATATTAAGAGTTTATGTTTTAAGGTGTTATTCATAATATAAAATTATGTTCCACTCTTTCTAACCACAAAAAGTCCTCTGTTTATATCACTTATAATAATGTTGCCACTTGGTAGATAAGGGTAGATACTCCAAGCGCCCTCAAAGCCAACATTGTTATTTTCGGGATGGGTATCGAAATAACCAATTTCTGAAAAACTGCTATTGTCTATATTGGAAATATCAAGCACACGCATTCCAGCATTATAGTTCGCGTAAAAGTAATTGTTGTCTTTAACGTAGCCATTATGATCTATAGCAGATGACGAACCAAAATAGTTGAAATGGAATTCAGGATTGTCCAGATCTGTAAAGTCAAGAATTATAGTTTTGGTATTAAAACCAAAAGTAAGTTCGTCGGTTTCGTCTCCTAGTATAAAATACTTCATATCTGTAGTTAGCCAACCTTGGTGCGTATAGCCAACATTACTGTAGCTAATTGTTGAAATTATGATAGGAGTTTCTTTATCTGTAACATCGGCGATAACCACCTCGTCTTCGTTACTCCCTATCAAGATTTCCTTGCCAGTATAGTCTAAATCGGGGCCGCTATAAGTTACTACTTGGGCGTCATGCGAATAACCACCGTCTCTTAACCCACCTTCTATGAATGGTGAAGTTGGGTTTTGTATGTTTATGAAAATTGGGCCTCCAGCAAAGGTGCTGCTTCTATTAGCGCCAACAATGTAAGCATACCCAGTCGATTCGTTAATTACAATATTATGTGCTCTTCCAAAACCAGTAAAGTGGGTATCTACTGAAAAAATTTCAGGAGGATTTGTAACAGTTCTTAAACGTGTTAAATCGAAAACCTGCATACCATGACTGTCTTCTCCAAAGTTATTATCTGCAACAATAAAAGCATGGTTGTTGTAAACCTTAACATCTCTCCAAGTAGATGTTGAAGTGGCTGTTGGTATTTTTCCTAAGTAAACCGGGTCGGTAGCATTTGATATATCCACAAAGCCAACACCGTTGTCTAAACACATTATGGCATATTCTTTACCTGTGTTTGCATCTACCCAGCCCCATGAATCGTTTCCAGATTCCTCTGCGTTAAAGGTACTTAATGGGATATTTGACATCAGGTCGTAATCGTTACAAGGATATTCTCCTGCAAATCCATTTAGGCAAGGGGTAAAGGTGTCTTGGTCTAGCCTAGTGTTAATAGGGATATTATTATCTCTTTCACATGAAACAAGCACAAAAAACAATAAGAATACTAATGAAAGAAAGTTGGCTTTTCTTTTTATTTGGCACATACAAGCAATTTTTAATCAGAACGGAATTTCGATAACAAATATTTTGTTCTAATCGAATAACCAAGTTAAAGTTATGAATTTAACGCAATAAACTATAATTATTAAATAGATTAATACATATAAGCTTCTTATTTTTGCGCCATGATAGAAGATAAAAATCAAGAAAGAACCCAATTAAGTGATTTAGGTGAGTTTGGTTTAATAGATCATTTAACCAAAAATTTTGAGCTAAAGCAAAAATCTACCATAAAAGGAATAGGTGACGATGCTGCAGTTCTAAATTTTAAGAACAAGAGCGTAGTTGTTACTACAGATCTTTTAGTTGAAGGGGTTCACTTTGATCTTAGTTATGTGCCTTTAAAGCATTTGGGTTGTAAGGCTGTGGTGGTCAATCTATCTGATGTTTATGCTATGAACGCCACTGCTTCCCAAATAACGGTTTCTATTGCTGTATCGAACAGGTTTCCTTTAGAAGCACTAGAAGCATTGTACGCAGGAATTGAGACTGCCGCAAAAATTTATAACGTAGATGTTATCGGTGGAGATACCACATCATCTAATACTGGGCTTTTAATATCTGTAACCGCTATCGGGGAAGTGGATGTAGATCAGCAAGTATACAGGGACGGTGCTAAACCAAACGATTTGTTGGTTGTATCAGGTGATTTGGGAGGCGCTTACATGGGGCTTCAGATTTTGGAAAGAGAGAAAGAGGTGTATAAAGTTAATCCTAACAATCAGCCAGATCTTGAACCTTATTCATATATTGTTGAAAGGCAATTGAAGCCTGAAGCTAGGAAGGATGTTGTACAACTGTTACAAGATTTAGAGGTAAAGCCAACCAGTATGATAGATATAAGTGACGGACTTTCTTCTGAAATTCTACACTTGTGTAAACAGAGTGGTGTTGGTTGTGATTTGTTTGAAAACAAAATTCCATTAGATCCACAAGTTATTTCAACTTGTGAGGAGTTCAATATAGACAGTACTACTGTAGCGCTAAATGGAGGGGAGGATTATGAACTTTTGTTCACGATTTCGCAAGAGGACTATCCTAAGATTAAAGCAAATCCAAGTTTAACGGTTATTGGATATATAAGGGAAAAAGAAGCAGGAATTCACCTTGTTACGAGAGCTGAAACAAAAATTGAGCTTAAGGCTCAAGGGTGGCGAAATTTTAATGACTAAATACCAACAACTCTGGGTTTAGGCGTCTCTTTTTAAGAAGTCTTCTATTGTGAACATTCTCCAATACTGCGTTTATCTCCTTGAATTTTGGTGTTAGTTCGGTTAAATTACCGTTGCTATTTGTGGTAAATTTTTTTCCGCAGTTTTTGCAAGTATACTCTTTTACGTGGAACGTGACGTTTTTACTAACTTCTAAGTCGTGTCCAAATACTTTGCATTGGATGTTTTTCATAAGAATTATGCCATTATTTAATTACGTTTTAGATAGGGAGACAATAAATTTAGAAAAATCAACTAAAAGTTATCAACAACATTTTAACAGATCGATGAAATAACCGATTTCTCCTTTGAACGTTTCTTTCTGACCTTATGTATGTGTTCCAAGGCGTTATTTATTTCCTTGAACTTTGGGGTAAGTTCAACAAGTTGGCCATTACTATTTGTGGTAAGCTGTTTGTTACATCGGGTACATGTATATTCCTTTACATGGCGAGTAACCATTTTGGTCAGTTTATAATCATGGCCAAAAATAGAGCAATGCAATTTTGGTAGAAAAGTAGGTTTTTGTTTGGGACTGGGCATGGTATACGAATTCGGAAAACATAAACCTACAAAAAACATATTAAAAAACGATTAAAAGTTAAATATTTTCGATGAAATGCATTATTTCTTGTGAAAGTTCAGCTTTATTTTCTATAAAGCTCATATGTCCATCTTCGAATTCTACTAATTTTACTTTCGTGTTTTGGATTTGAGCAATTAAGTCCTTATGGTTTAAGGCGGGATCGTTTTTGCCTAAAATCATCATCTTCTTATAAGGTGAAAAATGAAGTAAAACCTCACGGTCTTCTCTTATTTTCATACCTTCTAGCGCGGCAACAATTCCCTGTAATGGTGTTTTTAGGCATTCTTCTATAAGTGCTTCAATTTCTTTTGAAAAAATGTCTTGATTTTCTTTGGTAAATAAGTTCTTTATAGCAATTCTAATAAAGGTTTTGTGGTTTTGTTTTACAGCTTGAATACCTCTTTCTCTATTTATTTTCTTTTCTGGAGAATCTGCTCGCGAAGTTGAATTCATTAAGCATAAGCCTTTAACGTTATCTGGTCGTTTTTCTGCAAAAGCTAAAGCAACATAGCCACCCATGGAATGGCCAACCAAAATGGACTTTCTTATTCTTAGGTGTTTTAAAACAGCTTCCACAACTTCAGCCATAAGTTCCATGGAATGTATGTATCCTAAACAGCCTGTTTTTCCATGACCCAATAGGTCGATGCAAATAACCCGATTATTTTTTGAAATCTGGGGAGCTAATGATTTCCAAATAGTCGAATTTTCCAAAAAGCCATGCAGTAAAACTACAGCACTGCCTTTGCCTTCATCGGTGTAATAAATAGGTATCCCTTTATACTCTAATATCATGATACTTTAATGAAGCACAAAGGTAGTAATCGCTCGTTCAAATCCTCTTAGGATTTCACTCTTTTTATAGCTGTAAAAGCTTTATCTACATAATCGTCTTCTACCAATATAGTGAACTCGTTTGTGGTTGAAAGAACTTCATATAGAACAATACCTTCCCAAGCTAATCTTTTAAAGAAGTGGTAGTATAAACCGGCTATTTTAGAATTATTCTGAGGCAGGTTAATACTTATAGCCGAAAGTCCTTCTTGTACTGCCAAAAATGTTTCGTTTTTCAGGTTTTCTCTAACGAATTCATCCATACTACTGGAAATTATTAATGTACTCTCATGAATACCGCGTGTGAACGTGTAGAAAAGTTTGTTTTCTTGATTTATTCTAGCTAGAATTTTGGCATGGTTATCAATTAAAGTATCCGAGTTTTTTACCGTAAAATCTGTTAAGTTAGAGCGCACCGTTATGTCGCCTAAGTTTTGAATGACGCGGCGCATTTTTATAGTGTTACCTAAAGTTGGTGGCGGACTGTAACGTCTAAGTGCCATCATGATAGCACCAGGTTTAACATCTTTTTTTAGCATTTTACTTATGGGTTCTGTGAGTTCTACAGCCAGAGCACTATAGTTTATAATGTTTCTGGAAAGCGCCTCCTCTAAATAGGGTTGTGTTATTAAAATGTCTTCGACACAGTTAGATACTGTTTTCATTTCCTTTAAGTTAGTTGCTTAATGTTAAATATTTAACATTTTGTATAAAAGTAAACATTTTTTTATAAAAATAAGTTTTAAGTGCTGTTCTCGATTAATTTTGCAGCTCAAAATGAATTAGAAATTAAAAGAATAGGTGATATGCACCTTGTGGAATAATACTATGAAAGTTTTAAAGTTTGGAGGTACATCGGTTGGATCTGTAAAGAACATGGATAATGTAAAGACCATTATTAATGATGGTGAGCAAAAAATAGTTGTACTATCTGCCATGTCGGGCACAACCAATATTTTAGTTGGGATTGCCTCTAAAATTCAATCAGGTGATGTTAAAGAAGCCCAATCTGAGGTTGATGCTTTACATAAAAAATATATTGAGGTTATAGATGATTTATTGAGAGATGAAGTTCTGAACCAAGAGGTGTCTTCTTATGTTTCTGAACGTTTTGATTTTTTAGTGAGTGCGACCAAAAGTGCGTTTTCGAAATCTTTGGAGAATGAAATCTTGGCGCAAGGGGAGTTATTGTCAACCTATATGTTTAGTGCTTATTTAAAGCAAGAAGGTATCAACGCTCAGCTATTAGCTGCGTTAGACTTTATGAGGATTAATGAGATAAATGAGCCTGATTTCGACAGAACTAAAGAAGCGCTTTCTGAGGTGTTGAGTAGCACTCCAAAAGCTGAAATTTATATCACACAAGGATTTATATGTTTAGATAGCAATAACGAAGTTTCAAACTTACAACGTGGCGGTAGTGATTACACAGCAACGATTATTGGGGCAGTAATAAAGGCAGAGGAAGTTCAGATTTGGACAGATATTGACGGCATGCACAACAATGATCCAAGATTTGTTGAAGGTACAAACCCAATTTCAAATTTGTCTTTCGATGAGGCGGCCGAGCTTGCGTATTTTGGTGCTAAGATTTTACATCCGCAAACAGTATTGCCAGTAAGAGCAGACGGTATTCCTGTAAGGCTTAAAAATACAATGAATCCTCCAGCTCCAGGGACATTGATTAGTGGCGAACATGTGAAAAATGGCATAAAGGCCATAGCCGCTAAAGATAATATTACTGCAATTAAGATTAAGTCTGGCAGAATGTTGCAGGCTCACGGTTTCTTAAAAAAGGTTTTTGAAGTGTTTGAGATTTATGAAACACCTATAGATATGATTACAACTTCTGAGGTGGCGGTTTCATTAACTATAGACGATGATAAAAATCTAGAAAAAATAGTTGCAGAATTACAGGAAATAGCAACTATAGAAGTTGATAGAAACCAAAGTATTGTATGTCTAGTTGGTCACTCTATAGTGGACCATGAAGATACCTTTAAGTTGTTCCAAATATTAAAGGATGTTAAAATACGAATGATATCATACGGAGGAAGTAGAAACAACATTTCACTTCTAATAGATACAAATGATAAAATCGAAACTTTGCAAAAGCTAAACGAGTATTTATTTGAATTAGTCACTCTTAATTAAAGATCAACTAGGTTTTGCATAAAAAAAAGCGGGGTTAATTACCCCGCTTTTTCTATTTCTAAGTATTCATTAAATCCTCAATTTCTTCAATTTCAATCGGGATGTTTTCCATCAAATTGAAAGGGACTCCTGTCTCTTGAATAACCACATCATCTTCAATTCTAATTCCAAAACCTTCATCAGGAATATAAATCCCCGGCTCAACGGTAAATACCATATTAGCTTGCATAGGTTCAGTTAAAATTCCGTAATCATGTGTGTCTAAGCCCATGTGATGACTTGTGCCATGCATGAAATATTTTTTGTATGCTGGCCAGTCAGGATTCTCATTTTGTATATCTGCTTTGTCCAGAAGTCTCAGATTCAATAATTCTGAAGTCATTATTTTTCCAACCTCAATATGATAATCCTCCCATAAGGTTCCTGGGGTTAGCATTTGTGTGGCTTCGTTTTTTACATTTAAAACGGCATTATAAACAGCTTTTTGTCTTTCAGAAAATTTACCAGAAACCGGAATGGTCCTTGTCATGTCGCTCGAATAATTAGCGTATTCGGCTCCTACATCCATAAGTATCAATTCACCAGCTCTACATGGTTTATTGTTCTCTATGTAGTGCAAAACCTTGGCATTGTTTCCCGAGGCAATAATAGGTGTGTAGGCGAATCCCTTAGAACGGTTTCTTATAAATTCATGAATGTATTCTGCTTCTATTTCGAATTCCCAAACACCGGGTTTTACAAAATCCAAAACTCGCCTAAATCCTTTTTCTGTTATGTCACAGGCTTTTTGAATTAACTCAATTTCAATTTCCTTTTTAACAGAACGAAGCCTTTGTAAAATAGGATTGCTTTTGGCTACATTATGTGCAGGATATTTTTCTTTTAGCCATTTTGTAAACCTGTCTTCGCGAGTTTCTACTTCAACATTAGAACGGTAATGCTCGTTGGTGTTTATATAAACCGTATCGCACTGCGTCATGATTTCAAACATGATTTTTTCCATGTCTTTAAGCCAGTAAACAGTTTTTATGCCACTTACTTCAAGAGCTTTTTCTTTGGTGAGTTTTTCACCTTCCCAAATGGCAATATGTTCGTTAGTTTCCTTAAGGAACAATATTTCACGGTGTTTTTCTTTAAGGCAATCTGGAAATAAAACCAAAATACTTTCCTCTTGATCTACACCGCTTAAATAAAAAATATCCCTATGTTGTTGAAAAGGGAGGGTGCTATCGGCACTTATAGGATATATGTCGTTAGAGTTAAAAACAGCTAAGCTATTTGGTTTCATTTTAGAGCAAAACTGCTTTCTGTTTTCTGTGAAGAGTTTGTTGTTTATCTGGGAATATTTCATCGTATTTGTTTATTCGAGTAAATTTAAAAAGAAATCTAGACTTTTCTTGGGTTTTAAAACATGAGTGTACATTACAATCTGAGTAAATAAGTTGATTCAAAAACCAGCTAAAACTATTTCAATACCTATGACTTAAATCATTTTAAAAAACTAAGTATTATTACTTATAATTGTTCTAAATTAGCGTTAAAAAATAAATACATATTGTCTATGTATGTGTATAGGGTTACCTTTGCACAATTCTACTAAATAAATAAATAATGAGCGGATTTTTTAAATCTTCGATAGGTAGGAAAGTAGCTATGGCGCTTTCAGCCTTTTTTTTAATGTTCTTTTTAATAATGCATCTCAGTGTTAATTTAGTATCTGTTTTTAGTGAAGATGCATTCAACACAGCATCGCATTTCATGGGTACGAATCCTGTTGTTCAATATGTCATGCAACCTGTATTAATTTTCGGGGTTGTGTTTCATTTTGTAATGGGTTTTGTTTTAGAGATGCGAAACAAAAAGGCGATAGGTGTTTCTTATGCTAAGAATAACGGCGCTGCCAATTCAACTTGGGTAAGCAGAAATATGATTTACAGTGGGTTGGTTATCCTAGCGTTTTTAATCTTGCATTTTATAGATTTTTGGATTCCTGAAATGAATGTTAAATACATTCAAGGTGATATGTCTGGACTTATTGAAGGAACTGAAAACTTTAGATATTACGAAGAACTACAGCATAAATTCGTAAGCCCAATTAGAGTTGGAGCTTATGTTATTTCATTTGTGCTTTTGGCACTGCACTTGCTTCACGGATTTACATCGGCATTTCAATCTGTAGGCTCTAATGCTGGTAGGAAAAAGTCGTTACAAACATTTGGTAAAATATACTCAGTTATAATCCCTTTAGGATTCATCATTGTAGCCGTTTATCATCATTTTAATCACTAATAATTTTTTAATATGAGTGTTTTAGATTCAAAAGTACCAAAGGGTCCTATTAAAGATAAATGGACTACTTACAAAGATAAAATCAACTTAGTAAATCCAGCTAATAAACGTCTTATTGATGTTATTGTTGTTGGAACAGGTTTAGCTGGAGGTTCTGCCGCGGCGACACTTGCTGAATTAGGTTACAATGTTAAAGCATTTGCTTATCAGGATTCTCCTAGACGTGCGCACTCTATTGCAGCACAAGGAGGAATAAATGCTGCTAAAAACTATCAAGGTGATGGTGATTCCACTTATAGATTGTTCTACGATACTGTAAAAGGAGGAGATTATCGTTCTCGTGAAGCCAATGTTCATCGTTTAGCTGAAGTTTCAACGAATATCATAGATCAATGTGTAGCTCAAGGGGTTCCTTTTGCACGTGATTATGGCGGACTATTAGATAACCGTTCTTTTGGAGGGGTTTTGGTGTCAAGAACATTTTATGCCAAAGGTCAAACAGGACAACAGTTATTGTTGGGAGCTTATTCTGCAATGAACCGTCAGATTGCCCGTGGTAAAATTCAAATGTACAACCGTCATGAAATGCTTGATGTAGTTGTGGTTGATGGAAAAGCCAGAGGGATTATCGCTAGAAATTTGATAACTGGTGAGATAGAGCGTCATTCTGCTCATGCTGTTGTTGTAGCTTCTGGTGGGTACGGAAATGTATATTTCTTGTCAACTAATGCTATGGGGTCTAACGTAACAGCAGCATGGAAAATCCATAAAAAGGGTGCCTTCTTTGCAAATCCTTGTTACACTCAAATTCACCCAACGTGTATTCCGCGTTCGGGAGACTACCAATCGAAATTAACGTTGATGTCGGAGTCTTTACGTAACGACGGACGTATTTGGGTTCCCAAAAACATGGATGATGTTCTTGCTATTAGAGAAGGTCGTAAAAAACCAACGGATTTATCTGAAGAAGAAAGAGATTATTACTTAGAAAGACGTTATCCTGCATTTGGAAACTTAGTGCCTCGTGATGTGGCTTCAAGAGCAGCAAAAGAGCGTTGCGATGCCGGTTACGGTGTTAATGCCACAGGTGAAGCTGTTTACTTAGATTTTGCTGCAGCCATAGAACGTTACGGTAAAGAGCAAGCGAAAATTCAAGGTATTGAAAATCCATCAGCTGCTACAGTATACGATCTTGGGCAAAAGATAGTTGAAGCCAAATACGGTAACCTATTCCAGATGTATGAGAAGATTGTAGATGACAATCCATACAAAACACCTATGATGATTTATCCCGCGGTACACTATACCATGGGAGGTGTTTGGGTAGATTATAACTTAATGACAACGGTTCCTGGATTATACTGTATTGGAGAAGCTAATTTCTCTGATCACGGAGCTAACAGACTAGGAGCTTCCGCATTAATGCAGGGATTAGCCGATGGCTATTTCGTGTTGCCTTATACTATAGGTGATTATTTAGCCGATGATATTAGAACAGGACCAATTTCAACAGAAACATCAGAATTTGATGAAGCTGAAAAAGCTGTTAAAGATAGAATAGATTTCTTTGTAAATAATAAGGGAACTAAGTCTGTAGATTATTTCCACAAGAAACTAGGTAATGTAATGTGGAACAAATGTGGAATGTCCAGAAACGAGAAAGGTTTAAAAGAAGCCATGACAGAAATTAAGGCCATTCGCGAAGAATTCTGGAAAGAGGTTTCTGTGCCTGGTGGAGCAAATGAAATGAATCCAGAATTAGAAAAAGCAGGTCGTGTTGCAGATTTCTTAGAGTTAGGAGAGCTATTCGCTAAAGATGCTTTAATGAGAGAAGAGTCTTGTGGAGGACATTTTAGAGAAGAATCAGCTGAAGAATCTGGACCGCAAAAAGGAGAGGCTAAACGAGACGATGAAAATTTTGCTTTCGTAGCGGCTTGGGAATATAAAGGAGAACCTGCTGATGCTGTACTTCATAAAGAAGAGTTAGAATTTAAAGACATTGAATTAAAACAACGTTCATACAAATAAGAGAGTTATGTCAGGAAAAGGAATGAATTTAACATTAAAGATTTGGCGTCAAAAAGATGCTCAATCTAAAGGTAAGATGGAAACTTACAAAGTGGATGATATTTCAGAACACATGTCTTTCTTAGAAATGATGGATGTTCTAAATGAACAGTTGATTGCCCAAGGTGATGAACCTGTAGCTTTTGATCACGACTGTCGTGAAGGTATCTGTGGTATGTGTTCATTGTATATTAATGGTGAAGCGCACGGACCAGACAGAGGTGTTACTACTTGTCAGTTACACATGCGTATGTTTAATGATGGTGATACTATTTATATTGAGCCTTGGAGAGCGGCTGCTTTTCCGGTAATTAAAGATTTGGTGGTTGATAGAACTGCTTTCGAGCGTATTCAACAAGCTGGTGGCTATATTTCTGTAAATACTTCTGGAAATACACAAGATGCCAATGCCATTCCAATTTCTAAGCATGCTGCAGATGAAGCTATGGATGCTGCAACCTGTATTGGTTGTGGAGCTTGTGTAGCTACTTGTAAAAACTCTTCGGCTATGCTCTTTGTTGGAGCAAAAGTATCACAGTATGCATTGTTACCACAAGGACAAGTAGAGGCGGCAGATCGTGTTAAAAATATGGTTGCTCAAATGGACTTGGAAGGTTTTGGTAACTGTACCAATACCGGAGCTTGTGAAATTGAATGTCCTAAAGGCATATCGTTAGACAATATTGCAAGAATGAACAGAGAACTCATTAAGGCCTCTGTTAAGTAAAATAAGATGATTTAAGATTAAAGCTCATACCATAAAGTATGAGCTTTTTTTTTGAAAATTGATTGATTAAAAATGTATATTTAATTTTTACTCCTCTTTTTGGTGCACATTAGTTCCTATATAAAATTTTTGATACCGGTTTTAGTCGGTATATTTTATGCTCGTGTGGGTTTTTCTCAAGAATGTTCGAAGCCTTCATTAGATGGAAATGTGCTTTTAAAACATGTTGAAACACTATCTTCAGATTTGTTTGAAGGTAGGTTTACTGGTTCTGAAGGAGGTATCAGGGCAAAAAAGTATATAATTAATCAGTTTTATAGTTTAGGTGTTAAGCCATTAAAGAAAGATTATGAACAACCTTTTGTTTTTAAGAAAGGGGAAAAGACCTATAAAGGCACTAATGTTATAGGTTATATAAAGGGAACATTAAGACCCCATAAGTTTGTTGTGATTAGCGCACATTATGACCACATAGGTATACAGAAAGGAAAAATATATAATGGCGCTGACGATAATGCCTCTGGTGTTGCTGCTCTTTTTGGTTTTGCAGAGTATTTTCAAAAATCTCCACCAAAACATTCCGTTATTTTGGTCGCTTTCGATGCCGAAGAATTAGGTATGGAGGGCTCTAAATATTTTATGGAAAACCTTTCAATTTCTAAAGATGCGATAGTGGCTAATTTGAATATGGATATGATTAGTCGTAGCGATACCAATGAGTTGTATGTGGTAGGTACGAGTTTCAATGATTCTTTTAAGAGTATTGTTTCCGATTTCGCATCTGAAAGATTAAAACTTGTAAGGGGACACGATGGTTATGATAAAAAAGAGAATTGGGTATATGCATCAGATCATGCTAACTTTCATAAAAAAAGAATACCATTTTTGTATTTTGGAGTAGAAGACCATGAAGATTATCATGAGCATACCGATGATTTCGAAAATATCCATCCAGAATTTTATATCGAAGCGGTTAAAGCAATAATTTCTGTTTTCGAAACAATAGATAACTTCTAGAAATAAGCTTTTAATTGAACAGACCCTGTGTGTATGGTCTGGCTACTCTCTGTTTTTCTACCAAAGTAGCTAAGGTTTAAGTCTAAAAATTTGGTCAGTTTTTTTTGAGCTAGTAGCGTCCAAGTAAAATTCTTTCCGGGTTGTAAGCCCTCTAACATTTGATAGGCAACTGGAGTATTTGCACTACCATTAAATGCATTGGAAAAAAAGTTGAATTCACCATTAATGGCGCTTTTAACATTTTTGGAAAAAATAAAAGAAGCGCCGTACCGCTGTTGCTTTAAGAATTCAAATCCACCTATGGTATTTTCTTTTTGTGCAAATTCATAAAAAACATCAAAACTGGAATTATCATTGAATAAGTAGGAGAGTTTAGGGTTGAAACGAGTTTCATTAAAATTATAGTTCCTGCTTGCAAAATTCTCACTTAAACTTTCGTTGTCTTCAAATACCGAAAGTAAGTTTATAAGCCAATTATCTGATAGTTTGTGGTTAAAATTAAACTGATGGCTTTTTAAACTGTTTTCAACAAAACCAACCGATAGTATATTTCTGGTCTTGTTTTCTAAATAGGTATAAGATGTGGTGTACTTTTGCTTCCCTCTATTAAAGAATAACACATTTCTTAAATTTAACTGTAGGCCCAATTGGTTTTCGGTGTTTACTTTAAAAGGGTTTAAGTCAAAGCTATTGGCATCTCTTCTAATTTTTCTATCTATTAAATAACTTGTTTGATTATAAAAATGCGACCAGAATTTCTTTCCTTTTTTTTCACTTGTAGACCATTGAGCTGGGTTTATGGTTAAGGTCTGGCTTAATCTATTCTGATGGGTTTTTATGAAAATACGATTGGGTAAAAGCACTCTTATATATGAGCCTTGATCTTGAAACTGTGCTATTTCAAACTCTTCTAATTCCTGTATCCCATTTTCGTTATAATCAATCCACGTGTAAGTGCCTTGTCCGGGTTCTACTTCCACATAAGTAAAGTCTTGTTGAGGTAAGGTGCCAGAGTTGGTCTCGAAGATGGTATTCCATTGAACAATGTTTTTAAACAACTTTTGGTTGAATTGTAACCTCGAGTTTATAGATTGTTCGTCATCTATACCTGCCTCTTCACTTTTAAGATTTCTGTAATTGGCATATAAAGACAGGTTAGTTTTTTTATTTCTGATTAGCCTTGAATCCAAGTAAAAAGTGTTGGAGGTATTGACTTTCTCCAGCCGATTGTTTCTAATACTATCGTTTACTCTATTCTTATAACCAATTTTGGTAAAGATTTTAGTGCTATCTCCAATACCTAAGAATAATTCGTAAGATTTAAATTTCTGGCTTAACGGTGTTAAGGTATTGGTTGAAAGTTCTCTTTGTTCGTTGTCCTCAATAGTTAATTTAGTTCCTGCCCAGCTATTTTTCATACCATAAGTTACTGTACTGTTTGATCGCAAGAACGAAGATTCGTTTATGCTAGAACTCGCATTAAGGAAACTAGAGTACGAATTGATTCTAAACTTATTCAAATTTAAATCAATGTAGGTAATATGTCTATTTCCATTGAAACCTTCTGAATAGTTTAGATATTCGAACTGATAGTTGACTATCCCTTTTTCAGGATGAAAAAAGCGTAGTCCAGAATTTATTAAGGTTTGGTCGCCAATATTAGCGTTCGATACAGTGCCATTAGGCGATAGCAAATTCCAATCTCTTGCAAATTCGGCATTGTACAAACGTTCAATGGTTCTAAAATTATCCTGTATATGGTCTGCATTTGTGAAAAAGGTTAAAGACCAAAGACTGTCTTTTTTTATCAGGTTTTGTTCTATGTTTAACCGCCCAGCGAAACCATTATTATCTTCATCATCTATACTTGAAAACAGGTTTAAATCATTCTTACTACCTGTCAATTCAAAACTAATACTAGTGTTTTCGTGGGGTTGATAGTTCCCGTTCACAACAGCTATTTGAAGTTTGGTAGGCGCTACCAATTGAGTGATAGGGGCATAGTTTCCTTGGTTAACCCCTACATACTCGTAAATGTTGTTAATGGCATTAGAGCTACTCAGAATATAGTCTCCTTGATTTTGGCCAACTTGGGTAAACGTAACTCGAAATAACTCATCATTTGGGTCGTTTGAAAATACAAACGCTTCAACACCGCCAATAACTTCCTTTTTATATAAGATTCGGTTTTCATTTAATGCCTCCTGAACTTCGGAAGGAGCAACCATTAAACTTTTATCATCTCCAGCGGTAGATAATATTTGAACTTGGTCATCCGAAAGGTTTTGTTGCAGAGGTTGGTTTTTAGCATCGCTTTCAGAATATACAGAAACTCCAACCTTTAGTTTTTCGCTATTCAAATTACCACCACCATAAGCAACAAAACGGGAATAATTGCGCTCACTAAATTGATAATCTACTGTAATACGCATCTCTGAAGTAATAGGATAGGTAGAATTGAAAATTATTTCGCCAGCGTTATAGTCGATAATATAATCTTGGTCTTCACCACGTTTTACCGGTACACCATTAACATAAACCGTTTCACTGCCAGATACAATAAGTACAAACAACTCGCCATTTTGTCCTTGTAACTTATAAGGGCCTTGGTTACCTTCTTGAGCGGTAAATTGACTTCGCGTGAATTGGCCACGTACAATGGCACCAGCAGCGAAAAGGGTTGTTTGAGAATCTTCATTGCCTAAATTCGCATTAACAGATAACCCTTGTACACGTTTAGAGAATTTTGCAAAATAGGAGTTGTTATTCTGAAGGTCAATATCACCAGCTCTTATATTCCAAGAGTCGCTAAAGAGCTCAATAAAAACCTGGTCAAATTCATCCAAACGTTGGCTATATCCGCTTTCTTGCAAGGGTATATTGGCGTCTTGGATAGAAGCTCTCAGCGAAACTTTGTCATTCAGTTTTCCGGTAATCTGCAAATCTAATTCACTGTTTAAAACAGAGTTCTGATTATTTCCAATGGTAACACCACGAGAAATACTTCCAGTAGTAGTTAAACCATCAAAAGGGGTAAAGGTATTGTTGGTGTTGGGTTGAGATAGTTTGTATAGTGTTTTAAGATTACTGTTGTTAGACACAATAATAGATTCATCTAATTGCTTGTAAGTTTTGGTTAGGAAGTCTGGAAATTTTAAATAATTTATGATAATAGAATCTGTTTCAATGCGTTTTTTAAAAGTTAAAATGGCTTTTGGGAAATCTACTAGGTAATATGATGAATCTATAAAAGAGAGGTCTTTTCTTCTTACTGAAAAAGAATGCGGATTTATACTAACGCTATCAATTTTAATGGTGTCCTTTACAGCTACTTTTACTTTCTTATAGTTGGTGTTTTGTTCTTGCCCAAAACCGCAGCAGACAACAAAAAAAAGAATAGATGGTAAAAGATATTTCATTTAAGTATTTAAACTGTAATAAGTCTAAAATAGTATGTTGATAGTTTTCTGTATAAATGCCCGTTAAAGCTATAGTGTAAAAGTAATGTATTATTTATTTTAGCTGAAATGATCAAAACCATTTAATAAAAGAGTTTTGGTCTAGCTGAACTATCACACTGAGCATAGTCGAAGTGTTGTTTCAGCTTCTCAACAATATTAATAAATAACTTAATGAGATCCTGAAATACCTGCCTACAATCAGGTAGGAATTCAGAATGACAAACGAAAATGAAAATTATATCATACAACGTAAACGGTATTAGGGCAGCAGTAAATAAGGGTTTTTTAGATTGGTTAAAAGCGGCGAATCCAGATGTTATTTGCCTTCAGGAAATAAAGGCTTTAAAAGAACAATTGGATTTAAGCCTATTTGAAGAGGTTGGTTATAATTACCACTACTGGTTTAGTGCGCAGAAAAAGGGATATAGTGGCGTTGCTATTTTAAGTAAAACAGAGCCTAACCACATAGAATACGGTACAGGCATTGAATCTATGGATTTCGAAGGGCGTAATTTACGTATAGATTTCGATAATGTTTCAATTATGAGTTTGTATTTACCTTCTGGCATAAATATTGCAAGGTTGGAACATAAGTTGGAATACATGGCCATGTTTCAAGATTATATAAACAACCTTAAAAAATCTTTTCCCAATCTAATCATTTGTGGCGATTATAATATTTGTCACGAGGAGATAGATATCCATAATCCCAAAGGACTCAAAAATGTTTCAGGATTTTTACCCGTAGAGCGCGAGTGGATAGGTGCTTTTATTGATAGTGGATTTATCGATTCTTTCCGATTTATAAATCCAGAAAAACAGCAATATAGTTGGTGGAGTTACAGAGCTAACGCAAGAGCCAATAATAAAGGCTGGCGTTTAGATTATGCCATGGTAGCAGAACCATTACAAGAAAATATTAAAAGAGCCGTTATACTTCAAGATGCGGTGCATAGTGATCACTGCCCAATACTCGTAGAAATAGATAAATAATTAAATACATTAAAACCCAAAACCTAACCTAATGATTAAAAGAATTTCAGTACTCGTATTAACGCTTACAGTTTTAGCATCGTGTGTTTCCCCAAAGGTTTATAAAGAACTAGAGGCGAAATACAATAATTTGAAGAATGAAAATAGAAAGCTAGCCGATGAAAATGAAATGCTTCTTAATGCAAAAAATGCTGCTGCTAATGAATTAAAGCAAATCAAAGCAGCTTACGAAGAGGCGTTGGCAAACCGTGATAAGTTACAGGCCGATTATAACGCTACTAAATCTAACTACGATGCTCTAAAGGCGTCTTACGAAGCTTTGGAGAAAAACAGCTCAGCGGCTATTACTAAGAATTCTCAGAAGAACAGAGAGCTTCTTGCTCAGTTAGAAGCTAAAGAACAAGCATTGGCGACCGAAAATGCACGTTTAGCAAAACTTAAAAAAGAATTAGAAGACCGTTCTAACAGGGTAGCAGAATTAGAAAAAGTAATTGCAGATAAAGATGCTGCAATGAGCGCTCTAAAAGATGCTATTTCAAGGGCATTAACCGATTTTGAAGGTAAAGGCTTAACTGTAGAACAACGTAATGGTAAAGTATATGTTTCAATGGAAAACAAATTGCTTTTCAGTTCTGGAAGTTGGGCTGTAAATGCTGATGGTCGCAGAGCAGTTCAACAGCTTGGTAGTGTTTTAGGAGACAACCCAGATATCGCCGTTTTAATTGAGGGACATACAGATAACGTGCCTTACAAAGGTAGTGGTCAATTAAGTGGAAACTGGGATTTGTCAACCAAACGGGCAACGGCTATTGTAAACATCCTAAGGGAAAACGAGGCAATCAATCCGGAGAATTTAACGGCTGCCGGACGAGGTGAATATGCTCCAGTTGCAACCAACGATACAACTGAAGGTAAAGCAAAAAACAGACGCATAGAAGTTATTTTAACACCAAAGTTAGACGAGCTTTCTAGGTTGTTGAATGATAATTAGTATGGCGTTACCACAGGGGTCGGGCTTTCGGCAGTCGCTCTCTTCGAGGAGCTTCAACAAATGCCTCAATCCCTAACGCATTAAAAACCTTTCAGGAGTTAATAAATCCTGAAAGGTTTTAATTTTAAATCAGAATGTTACTTCGAGTGATTCCGAAGTATGAGGAATAGTATCGAGAAGTACTTCTCCTTAAGTATTCTCAAGAGTTCTCGATACAAAATTCTTTAATAGAATTTCACTCGAACTGACGATAGGATATTTTTTATATTTACCATTCTAAAAAATCTAAGAAGTCTAATTGTCTAAGTTAGTCTAACAATCTAATATGAAATACACCAAAATACCCAACACAAATATAAAAGTTAGTAAAATATGCCTTGGCTCTATGACCTGGGGAAACCAAAATACCGAAGCCGAAGGGCATGCTCAAATCGATTACGCGATAGATCAAGGCGTTAATTTTATAGATACAGCAGAACTTTATCCAGTTCCTGCCTCACCTGAAACTCAAGGCGCTACAAGTCGAATTATTGGAACGTGGCTCAAAAAATCAGCTAATAGAGATAAGGTCGTTATTGCCAGTAAAATTGCGGGGCCAGGCGATTACACGGCTCATATTCGAAAAACAGGCTTTAGTAGGGATGCTATTTATCAGGCCGTTGATGCAGAGTTACAAAGACTGCAAACAGATTATATTGATCTTTATCAATTACACTGGCCAGAAAGACAAACCAACACATTTGGAGTAAGAGATTATAAACATAATCCCAGTGATGCATGGAAAGATAATTTCAACGAGGTGTTAAGTACTTTGCAAGATATTATCAAAATGGGCAAAGTTCGTAACATAGGTCTTTCTAACGAGAAAGCTTGGGGCGCTATGCGCTATCTAGAAGAAAGTAAGCACAACAATTTACCAAGGCCGGTAACCATACAAAATCCGTATTCACTTTTATGCAGAACTTTCGAGGGTGATTTAGCTGAGGTATCACTGAGAGAGAATCTAGGTTTACTAGCCTATTCTCCCATGGCTTTTGGAGTTTTGTCTGGAAAATATATAAAGGGAAGCGCAGCCGATAATGCCCGCCTAAAACTGTTCCCAAGGTTTGCTCGTTACAGTGGCGAGCAAAGTACAGAGGCAGCAAAACGTTATTTAGATATTGCCAATAACAACGGATTAACCCTTGCGCAGATGTCCTTAGCTTTTGTAAATCAACTCCCTTTTGTTACGAGTAACATTATAGGCGCTACCAACTTAGAACAGTTAAAAGAAAATATAGATAGTGTTAATATAGAATTAAGCACTGAAGTTTTAGATGCTATAAATGCAGTGCATGCAGCGATTCCTAATCCGGCGCCTTAAAATTTAAATACGCCTATTTTAACCAATAAAAAAGCCTTACTAAATTAATTAGTAAGGCTTTTTAAGTTATTTAATTTGATTACCATCTTTGTCAAAAAAGTGGTACTCTAAATATGTGTAAGCATCTCTTGGTAAAATTTTCACCCATTTTTTATGTTCAAAAAACCATTTTGAACGTATAGATGGAAAACCTTTGGTTAAAAAGGCTGCTATAAAAGGATGTGTGTTTAAAGTCAATTTTTTATAGTCTTTTTTCAATAGTCTTTCAAGGTCTTGCGTAATCTTTTGCACCAAACTTATTGGAGCTTCTACCTCAGAACCATTAATACCGTTGGGGTTTTCCTCGCGGGTTTTAATATTCATTTCTGGGCGTACACGCTGTCTTGTTATTTGTATCAAACCAAATTTACTTGGCGGTAAAATTTTATGCTTAGCTCTATCATCTTTCATTTCATCACGAAGATGGTTAAAGAGCTTTTGCCTATTTTCGGCTTTGGTCATGTCAATAAAGTCTACAACAATAATGCCTCCCATATCACGTAATCGTAATTGGCGCGCCATTTCTGTAGCAGCTATTAAATTTACTTCTAAAGCAGTTTCCTCTTGGTTGTTGGCTTTATTGGAACGGTTTCCGCTGTTTACATCAATAACATGTAATGCTTCGGTGTGCTCAATTACTAAATAAGCACCTTTGGCCATAGAAACGGTTCTTCCAAAAGAGGTTTTAATTTGTCTTTCAATACCAAATTTTTCAAAAATTGGAACTTTAGACTGATACAATTTAACTATTGATTCTTTCTTTGGTGCAATTTCTTGCAGATAATCTTTTACTTGGTAATAAAGCTCTTCATCGTTTACTGTTATTCCAGTAAAGGTGTCGTTGAATATATCTCGTAAAATAGACGAGGCTTTATTCATTTCTCCTAACACTTTACTGGGGTGATGGGCTTTATGTAACTTTTTACACATTGCTGTCCAACGACTAAGCAAATTCTGTAAATCTTTATCTAGTTCGGCTACTTTTTTGCCTTTAGCTACGGTACGTACAATAACGCCAAACCCTTGTGGTGTAATACTTTTTACAAGTCGTTTTAAGCGGTCTTTTTCTTCACGGTCTTCTATTTTTTGAGAAATAGAAATACGACTGGAAAAAGGCACTAAAACAATATATCTACCGGCAATAGAAAGCTCTGAGCTTATTCTAGGACCTTTTGTAGATATGGGTTCTTTTACTATTTGTACTAATACCGATTGATTAGATTTTAATGCGTCGACAATCTTGCCGTCTTTATCAATATCTTTTTCAAATGGGAAATTTTTTAAAGAAAAATCTTTTAGTTTACCTGTGCTTACACGTTTTGTGAATTTTAAAAGGGAAGGCAATTTTGGACCTAAATCATGATAGTGCAAAAATGCATCTTTTTCATAGCCTACATTAACAAATGCGGCATTTAAACCCGGAACTGTTTTTCTTATTTTGGCTATAAACACATCACCAACAGAAAAATTGTTCTCGTCTTCATCCTTTTGTAACTCAATTAGTTTTCCATCTTTTAGTAAGGCAAAATCAACAGCATCGGAACTAGATCGAATAATCAATTCTTTATCCATGTAGTTAATTTTTATCCATTACACGTTTTGTGCAACAGATGGATTAAACAATATTTTAGATTATCTAAACTTTCGTTTAGGTAATCATCACAGGATTTTACCCGTGGAGTTCAATTAGGAACTCATTTCAATGAACGTTGTGTTTTTTAACCAAAAAAGTAGTTAACCTAACTACTTTTTTGATTTATTTTTTCTTTTTGTGACGATTAGCGCGTCTACGTTTTTTACGCTTGTGCGTCGCTACCTTATGTCTTTTGCGTTTTTTACCACTTGGCATAAATAGTGTCTTTTAAGATTAATACTTTATTTTGTTTTTACTTTACTTCTACGTTAGATTTTACCCCTTCAACAAAAACTTTTGCAGGCTTAAATGCTGGGATGTTGTGTGCAGGTATTTTTATAGTAGTGTTTTTTGAAATGTTTCTACCAGTTTTTTCTGCTCTTGTTTTTATGATAAAACTTCCAAAACCTCTAAGGTATACATTATCGCCGCTCTCTAATGAAGTCTTTACTTCTTCCATGAAAGATTCAACTGTTGCTTGAACATCTCCTTTTTCAATTCCTAGCTTCTCAGAAATCTTTGCTACTAAATCAGCCTTCGTCATTTTTAATTTTTATTTAAATTACTGTTATAATATTTTAAAGGGATGCAAATATAGGAATTTAATATTCAATATTTCAAACCTAATTCATTAAAATTTAAGATTATAAAGGTTTATTTTAGCGCTTTGTGTTAAAACTATTAATGGATTTTTCAAAGACTTTAATTCGTTGGTACTCAGTTAATAAGAGAAGTCTTCCCTGGCGCCAAACAAAAGACCCATATCATATATGGTTGTCTGAAATTATTTTACAGCAAACACAGGTTAAACAAGGGTTGCCTTATTACGAGGCGTTTTTAAAAGAATTTCCTTCTGTATCCCAGTTGGCCAATGCCGATGAAAGTAAAGTACTAAAGCTTTGGCAAGGTTTAGGGTATTATTCTAGAGCAAGAAACCTACACACTACAGCTAAGTATGTGGCTAATGAATTAAATAATGAGTTCCCTAAAACCTATAAGGGGTTGTTAAAGCTAAAAGGTGTTGGCGATTATACTGCAAGTGCAATCGCTTCAATTTGTTTTAACGAAGAAACTGCTGTGGTCGATGGAAATGTGTTTAGGGTTTTATCGAGATATTATGGTATAGATACACCAATTAATTCCACCAAAGGGATAAAGGCGTTTAAGTCTTTAGCTCAAGAGTTGATAGATAAAAAACGCCCGGCCGATTTCAATCAAGCTATTATGGAATTTGGGGCTATGCAGTGCAAGCCTAAAAATCCAGATTGTGAAGTTTGTCCGTTTAATAGTTCTTGCGTAGCTAATAGTGAAAATAGAATAGGAGAATTGCCAGTAAAGATTAAGGCAGCCAAGGTAAAAAATAAATATTTCAACTTTTTGGTCTTTATTTCTGAAGATGGAAAAACAATTTTAGAACAAAGAGAAGGTAAAGGTATTTGGCAAAACCTTTATCAGTTTCCTTTAATTGAAACCAAAAGTGAAATAGGTTATAATGGTATTAAGGAACACTTACGTAATCATGAACTTGTAAAAGATATTCCGTTCGAATTATCTCTTTATAACGAGAAAATAATTGTGCACAAATTATCTCATCAGCATTTATACACTAAATTTTGGATAGTAAATCTAAGTAGTCTCAAAAATAAAGGTGTTCTTGTGACTGAAATACATCAATATCCAGTACCAATATTAATTGGTAATTTTATCGAATCATTTTTTTTATTAATTTTAAAAAAGAGTTACAATTAAGTAATTTTGTATTCACATTGTAAACATAAATTATGTCGGGAACATTAAATAAGGTGATGCTGATAGGGCATTTAGGAGATGAAGTAAAAATGCATTATTTTGAAGGTGGTGGATGTGTTGGAAGATTTCCTTTGGCAACAAACGAAACCTACACCAACAGGCAGACAAATGAAAGAATATCAAATACAGAGTGGCATAATATTGTTGTTAGGAACAAAGGAGCCGAAATTTGTGAAAAGTATTTAAGCAAAGGCGATAAGGTGTATATTGAGGGGCGTTTAAAAACACGCAAATGGCTTGATGATAAAGGTAATGAACGTTATAGTACAGAAATTCAATGCACAGATTTCACTTTTTTAACCACTAAAAAAGAAAGTGGCCAGAATTCACAGGTTTCGGTAAGTCCTCAAGAACCTGTTGCTAATCAAAACCAACAGGTTGATCAACCAAAGCAAGACGATAACGATGACCTGCCATTTTAACTTTAGAGAATTCCCAAACAAAGGGCTTTTGTATAACTTAAACCAAAGCATTTGGACCCTGACCCCGCGAGTTTAATTTTTTTGGCTACAATCGATATGTCGATTGTTTCTAGTTTTGCACTATTGCTAGTGCTTTTGATATGTTCGGCATTAATCTCTGGAGCAGAGGTCGCCTTTTTTTCGTTAACCAAAAATGATATAGAAGCCGGTTTTGAAGAAGAATCTAAACGCCTCCAGATTATATCTACACTTTTAGAAAAGCCAAAGAAATTATTAGCTACAATTTTGGTAGCTAATAATTTCATAAACATTGCTACGGTTATCTTGTTCGCCTATTTAGGTGATTTTATGTTTGGCGGTATCGAAAACCCAAAAGTTAAGTTTGTTGTAGAGGTTGTCGTCATAACATTTCTCATACTATTATTTGGGGAAATTCTACCAAAAATATACGCCAGTAGAAATAATGTGAAGTTTGCCATTTTTATGGCTTACCCACTAAAAGTTTTAGATGTTGTTTTTTCTCCTATTAGTCTGCCTATGCGTAGTGTAACCTTAGCTATTCATAACAAACTAGGTAGGCGTAAATCTAACTTAAGTGTAGATCAATTATCTCAGGCGTTAGAGCTTACCAGTGAAGAGGATACTACCAAGGAAGAACATAAAATTTTACAGGGAATTGTTTCCTTTGGGAATACCGATACCAAACAGGTTATGAGGCCTCGTATAGATATTTTTGCCTTAAATATCGAGCAGAAGTATGCTGAGATTATGCCAGATATTATCGATAATGGTTATTCCAGAATTCCAGTATATGAAGATAATATTGATCAAATAAAAGGAATTCTTTACGTAAAAGATTTACTTCCGCACATTAATAAAAAACAATTTAACTGGGTTAAACTGATTAGGGAACCATTTTTTGTTCCAGAGAATAAAAAGTTGGACGATTTAATGGCGGAATTTCAAGAAAAGAAGGTTCACCTAGCTGTTGTGGTCGATGAGTATGGTGGTACCTCAGGGTTAATTTCTTTAGAAGATATTATTGAAGAAATTGTTGGTGACATTAGTGATGAGTTTGATGATGAGGATTTACAGTACTCTAAATTAGATGATAACAATTATGTTTTTGAAGGTAAAACCGCTCTGAAGGATATTTACAGGATTACGAAGATTGAAGATGAAGACTTTTTTGAGGAGAATAAAGGAGAGGCCGAAACTATTGCAGGTTTTGTATTAGAAATCTCAGGAAGTTTTCCTAAGTTAAATAGTAAAATAAATTTCAAAAATTACGTTTTTACAATTGAGGCTTTAGATAAAAAGCGGATTAAACTTGTAAAATTTACAATCACTTAATGAGACGTTTTCAATTCATTCTTATAGTTGTTTTATGTGTGGCATGTGGTGAAGATTACAAGCCAAAACCAAAGGCGTTTTTAAATCTTCAATACCCTGAAGCGCAATATATCAGCGTAGATATTGATGTTCCTTTCTCTTTTGAAACTAATATATTGGCCAATAAAGTTTTTACCAAGCAAATGAATGCAGCCACAGAGAGTTATGGTATTAATATTGAATATCCGGCGTTAAAGGGGACCGTCTTTTTAACTTATAAAGCGGTAGAGGATAATGAAAAGAACTTAGAGGATTTTATTAGAGATGCCCAAAAATTTACTTTAGAGCACACAAAAAAAGCTGATGAGATACCTGTAACGCCCTATGAGAATACCAATAAAAAAGTATATGGAACGCTCTCTGAAGTAAAGGGTAATGTAGCATCGCCGTTACAGTTTTATGTTACCGATAGTGTGAATCATTTTTTAGTAGGCTCGTTGTACTTTAATGCCAGGCCCAATTACGATTCCATTTTGCCAGCGGCAAATTATATTAAAAAGGATATCGTACATCTTATGGAATCTATATCTTGGGAATAAAAAAGCTCCTCAATAGAGAAGCTTTCCAGTAAAAGAGATATTTATAGGTTTTTAAGCCTCTTTCATAGCGCAAGCTTTTTTACAGCTCTCTGAGCAGGCTTTCATGTCTTCAGCATTTTTGTTAGCGCAGTTCTTTTTGCATTCTGCAGAGCACTTTTTGTCTGAAGAAGAGAATGCATCTACAGTCTTCATGTCGGTTACCTTATAAATGTCTGCAACACCAGTAACAGTTTCCTCTAAAGAAGCAGGAGTAACTTTTGCGTCGTTATATTCAACCATAGCTAACTTCTCACCAAAGTCAACTTTAGCAGACTTAACGCCTTCCATTTTAGCGATTTTCTTTTCAATGGTTTTTGCGCAACCCATTTCGCAAGTCATCCCCTCAATGGTGAATTCGGCCTTTGCGTAATTTGCATTTGGGTCTATTTCTGAAGCACTATCAGAAGCTGTTTCTACAGTTTTTACTTCAGGTTTAGCTTCGTTTTTACAACTAACAGTAAATAATGTAATAAGAGCAACGGCTAGTATGCATTTAAATGGTTTCATAATTATGGTATTCTTTTAAGATTAAATCAAAATTAAAAATAAGTGTATTAGGGTGGTTTCAGCTTAAGAAATAATTAACACCTTCACACTCGGTAAAATTAGTAAATAAAGCTGTTTTATTGGATTAAAAAGCTGAATTTTGTGAAACAATAGCATGCAGATGAAGTCAATTCACCCTAAATGGATATATCTTATTATACTTTCCTTGATTTGGGGTAGTTCTTTCATACTTATAAAAAAGGGGTTGTTAGGTCTTACGCCCATGCAATTAGGAGCAGTTAGAATCATCTTTACAGGGGCTTTCCTTTTTATTATTGGGTTTAAAAAAATTAAGGGAATAAAAACTGCTATAGCATGGAAAGGTATTGTTCTTACAGGGTTTTTGGGGACTTTTTTTCCTTCGTTTTTATTTGCCTATGCAGAGACTGAAATAGATAGTGCCATTGCTTCTATTTTAAATTCTTTAGTGCCCTTAAACACCATTATGATTGGTTTTATTGTCTTTAAAATAAAGTCTACTAAAAGACAGGTTTTGGGAGTTCTTATTGGGTTAATGGGAACAATTTTGCTTATTATGAATGGTGCTTCATTAAATCCCAATCAAAATTATTTTTATGCTTTTTTAGTTATTATTTCAACCTTTATGTATGCTGCAAGTACAAATATTGTAAAACATTATTTGCAAAATGTAAACCCTTTAGCCATTGCCGTCGGTAATTTTACCATTATTATAATTCCAGCAATTATAGTTTTGTTTTTTACGGGATTTTTTAAGGTTGAAACTTTCGAAAATGAACAGTTAAGACCTGCGCTTTTGTATATGTTACTCTTATCGCTTTTCGGAACTGCAGTTGCAAAGGTTTTGTTTAATAAGCTAATACAGGCTTCTACTCCAGTTTTTGCGTCTTCGGTTGCTTATTTAATGCCATTAGTGGCTGTGTTTTGGGGGCTTTTAGATGGAGAGCGTTTTGGTTTTTGGCAAGGTGTAGCCACAATAATTATTCTTTTTGGGGTGTATTTAGCCAATAAAAAAAGAGGTCAAACTTCTTAATTATCGTTGTCTAAATTATTAATTCTCGATTTTTTTTCCGAAATTTAAGAACATAGTAGCCTTTAAATGAGGAAACTGGTACTGAAAATAATTGCTGCCCCTTGAACTTATTAGTATTTTTTATCAGGCAAGGTTACGTGTAATTATTAACTAAATTAAGTATCAGCTCATGAAAAATTTATCACTTCCCATTAGGTTTGGTATAGTTACTAGTGCCGTTTTAATAGCTTATTTTTTAATTCTCGCATTGTTTGATAAACACGTAAATCCTGCATTTAGTTTTTTTAATGCCTTTATAACGGGTTTTGGAGTTTATGAAGCTGTTAAATTGAATAAGCTGCATTTAATGGAATCTTTTTCATATACCGAAGGTTTTAAAACAGGTATAATAACTGGCTTTGTTGCTACACTTTTATTTACAGTTTTCTTTTTGCTGTATGCAACTGAGGTTAACCCCAGATTTTTAGGGTTGCTTATGGAGACTTTTAATGGCAGGTTTAATGTTGATATTGGCATGGTAGTCTTTATTGTTGCTGTTATGGGCTTGGCTACAACTGTTGTAGCGACACTAACCGTAATGCAGCTTTTTAAGAATAGTAGAAATATTCCGCAAAATTCCTAAAACGTTTGTAGTTTAATTAATTAGCAGTATATTTGCACCCGCCTTTGGGGATTCAAAGGTGTTGTTCAATAAACTTAATTAATAAAAACGTTACGCTATGTACGCAATTGTAGAGATAGCAGGGCATCAATTTAAAGTTGAAAAAGACCAAAAAGTTTTTGTTAACCGTTTACAAACAGAAGAAGGAAAGAAAGTAGCTTTCGATAACGTTCTTTTAGTTGCAGATGGTGACAATGTAACTGTTGGCGCCCCGGCTATAGACGGCGCTCAAGTTGGAGCAAAAGTCGTTAAGCACCTTAAAGGTGATAAAGTAATCGTCTTCAAAAAGAAAAGACGTAAAGGTTACCGTGTAAAAAATGGTCACCGTCAAGCTTTAACAGAAATAGTAATTGACAGTATTGTTGCTTCAGGAGCTAAAAAAGCTGCTCCAGCTAAAGAAGTTAAAAAAGAGGCACCAAAAGCCGAAGCTAAACCCGCTGAAGCTACTCAAGATTTAAGTAAATTAACTGTAGCTGAATTAAAAGAATTAGCTAAAGCTAAAGGAATCGCTGGAATTTCTTCAATGAAAAAAGCCGATTTAATTGCTGCATTAAGTTAGTCTAACAATATAAAATCGAAATAAAATGGCACATAAAAAAGGAGTCGGAAGTTCGAAAAACGGTAGAGAATCAGAATCGAAACGCTTAGGTGTTAAGATTTTTGGTGGTCAAGCTGCAATTGCAGGTAATATTATCGTAAGACAAAGAGGAAATACACACCACCCAGGTGAGAACGTATATTCTTCAAAAGATCATACATTACATGCCAAAGTAGATGGTATCGTAAAATTCACTAAAAAGAAAGACAATAAATCTTACGTTTCTATAGTTCCATTCGAGGCATAGAAAGATTTAGCGTTAGAATATAAAAAAACCCTTTCCATTCGGAAAGGGTTTTTTTGTACTTACAACTTTAGTATGTTTCCAAAGGTTGTACTTAATGTTAAGACAATTTAAATACGGTGTTTTTTCCTATTTGTTTATAACATTATCTTAAAACTTAATTAATGTGAGTGGAGAGGTGGTTTTGTTATTTCGCTTGATATAACTAACAATTAAATTAATCATGAAAAAACAATACGTGTTTTCACTTTTTACCCTACTGTTTTCTTTTGTGGTATTAGCGCAAAATGGAAATGTTCAGGGGACTATTATTGACGATAAAGGACTCTCTGTTCCTTTTGCAAATGTTCTAATAGAATCCTTAGATAGAGGTGTTGTCTCAGACGCCGACGGAAATTTTTTATTTATCGACGTACCATCAGGTAAGCAAACTATTAAAGTTATGTATATCGGCTATTCCGATAGCGAGGTAGAGGTACAAGTAAATTCTGGGGAGACTGTAAATGTTAAAATCATTATTGAAACGAAAGCCTTAGAATTAGATGGGGTAGTAATTAATGGTTACAATAGTGGTCAAGCGAAAGCTTTAAATGCACAAAAGAACAAACAAAACATAACCAATGTCGTTTCTACAGATCAAATTGGTAAATTCCCAGATGCTAATATCGGTGATGCGGTAAAACGTATTCCAGGTATTACTATGCAGGTAGATCAAGGGGAAGCTCGTAACATTATTGTTCGTGGTTTAGCACCTCAATTAAACTCGGTAACTTTAAACGGAAGTCGTATTCCTTCCGCCGAAGGCGATAACCGAAATATACAAATGGATCTTATTCCTGCCGATATGATACAATTGATAGAGGTAAATAAAGCCGTTACACCTGATATGGATGGTGATGCACTTGGAGGTTCTGTTAATTTAGTAACTAGAACATCGCCAAATGGATTTAGGGTAGCTGCCACCGCTGGTTCTGGAGTAAATTTTATTACGAACAAACGCATTGTTAATGGTTCTCTCTTGATGGGAGACAGAACTAATAATGGAAAATTTGGTTACATGTTTTCTGCTTCTTTTAATGATACCGATTTTGGTTCAGATAATGTAGAGGCTGAATGGGTAAACGAGGCTGAGAGCCCTCTTACTGGAGACGATATAGAGGTTAATCCTTTTGTTGAAGAATCAGATATCAGAACTTATTTGGTGCAGCGAGTAAGAAGAAGTTTTTCCGCTAATTTCGATTACGCCTTTAACCCAAATAATAAACTGTATTTGAAAACCATGTACAACTGGAGAGACGATAGGGAGAACCGTTTCAGGTTACGCTACCGCTCCATTGAACCTATTTTTGAAGATGGTACAGAAACTATCACAGGTTTTCAGGGCGAAATAAGAAGACAAACCAAAGGTGGTATTGATAATGACAGAAATCAAAACACCCGTTTAGAAGATCAACGTATGCAAAACTATACATTTGGTGGTGAGCATTTATTTGGTAAAGTTAAATTTGACTGGATGGGGTCTTACGCAAGTGCCTCCGAGGAGCGTTTAAACGAGCGTTATATTGAGTATGAATTAGAGGAAACTGTAGATGGCGACCCAATACCTTTTAGTGCAGATTTTTCGAATACCAGATTCCCTGTAATTGTTCCTGAAAATTCCAGCGATGCACTTTTAAGCAGATACAGCTTAAAGGAAATTACAGAAGAAAATCAGTTTACAGAAGAGAAGGACTGGAATTTCTTTGCAAATTTGCAAATACCATTATCTCTTGTAAAAGAGCAAGAAGGTTTTATTAAAGTTGGTGGTCGATTACGTTTTAAAGAAAAAGATAGAGATAATAACTTTTTTGAGTTTTCACCAGAGACCAGCAATTTCGATAATTTGGCATTATTACCATTGGTTGATAAAACAGATGCAGATTTCTTAGCAGGAAGTCAATATGTTGCCGGTGCTTATGTTGATCCAGAGTATTTAGGAAGTTTAGATTTTCAGAATTCAAACTTATTTGAGAGTGAATCTATTGTCGATGAGTTTTTATCAGGTAATTATCTTGTAAAGGAAGATGTATATGCGGGTTACGCTATGCTTAATCAGCAATTATCTGATAAGTTATCTGTTTTAGCCGGTGTACGTGTAGAGAATACAGAAATTGAAACCACTGGAAACCTTGTGGTTTTTGATGAAGATGGTGATTTCGACCCAAATGCATCTGGCGAAATTAAAGATGACAACTCTTATGTTAATGTCTTACCCGGGGTGCACTTTAAATACAATGTTACAGATAATACCGTATTGCGCTTTGCATGGACAAATACCTTAGCAAGACCAAATTACATTGATTTAGTACCATTTAGAAATGTAGTAAGAGAAGATGAAGAGGTAAGCATTGGTAACCCAGAATTAAGCGCTACCAAATCTATGAACTTTGATCTTATGGCCGAACATTATTTTAAAAGTGTTGGTTTAATATCTGGTGGTATATTCCATAAAAGTATTGAAGATTTTATTTATACCTCACAGTTCACAGATAGCTCTACTGGTTTTGATGCGTTTCAACCTCAAAATGGTGATGATGCTTCAATCACAGGTGTAGAGGTGTCTTTTCAGCGCCAGTTAGATTTCCTTCCTGGGTTTGCTAAAAATTTCAGTATATTCTTGAACTACACCTATTTAACCTCTAGTGCCGATGGTATAAGAAATGAAGATGGAGACGAACGCACCGATTTAGATTTACCAGGAACAGCACCAAATATGTTTAACGGTTCGCTTTCTTATGGTGGTAAGAAATTAAATATACGCTTGTCATTAAACTTCTCTGATGCATACATTGATGAAATTGGAGGAAATGCTTTTGAAGACAGATATTACGATGAACAATTGTTTTTAGATTTAAATGCATCCTATGCATTTAGTGATAATTTACGTTTGTATGTAGATTTGAATAATATTACAGATCAGCCTTTAAGATATTTCCAAGGTGTGAAAAGTAGAACTATGCAAATGGAATACTATAGCCAGAGATTGTCTGTTGGTTTAAAGTATGATTTATTCAAGAGAAAGAACTAAAATATATATGCAAAAAAATATATTTTTTATAGTTGGATTAATGATGGTGTCATGTGCGAAAACGTTGCCGGTAATTACCCCCGATGTAATAACCGAAAAGACATTACATGATACCGATGATCCTGCTATATGGATAAACCCAAACGATGCTTCTAAAAGCATCGTTTTTGGTACAGATAAAAATACTGAAGGCGCTATCTATGCATTCGATTTAGAAGGCAAAATAATTGAAGAGAAAACCATCAGAAACCTAAAAAGACCAAATAATATTGATTTAGAATATGGGTTTCGATTAAACGATTCTACATTGGTTGATGTATTGGCATTTACAGAAAGGGAACGTCAGCAAATACGATTGTTTTCAGTTCCAGACATGAAACCTTTAGATAATAGTGGTTTTAAAGTATTTGAAGATGCTAACATGCCCGATGCAAATTTACCAATGGGTATTGCTTTGTATAAATCTGAAAGTACAAACAAGTTTTATGCAATTATTGGCAGAAAAACAGGTCCTAAAACAGACTATCTGTATCAATATGAGCTATTTTCAGATAGTTTGGGCGTACATGCCAATTTGGTGAGAAAGTTTGGTGAATTTAGTGGTGAAAAAGAAATTGAAGCCATTGCCGTAGACAATAATAAGGGGATTGTTTATTATTCAGATGAGGGATATTGTATACGGAAATACCATGCTGAGCCCTCTATGGGGAATAAAGAAATTTATTGTTTTGGCGGTGAATACTTTAAAGAGGATATAGAAGGAATAGCCATAGCAAATTATGAATATGGTTCTTTTTTAATTGTGTCTAATCAACAGGCTGGAACCTTCAATATTTTCGATGTAGAAACGAATGCTTTTATAAAAGAGATTAACCTGGGAACCTCAGAAACTGATGGCTGTGATGTTACAACACGCCCTCTAGGGGATAAATTTCCTAATGGGTTATTTGTTAGTATGAATAACGATAAAACATTCTTTTTCCATGATTTAAAGAAACTCAATTTAATAGAGTAATTTAATTTTTGACACATCTGAAAAGCCCTTTTCTGTTATGGAAGAGGGTTTTTTATTTGCTAAATGGTTTTGTTCCCTTATAGTAAGTTCAAAAAAATTATTGGAACTCTAATATGTCTCGTACTATTTTTAGGTGATGATGAGTATGAAGGTCTAAAAACCTAAGCGTCTGTTTTTTTGAAAGTGTACCAAAGATTAAGTGTTTAAAATGGTTTGTGTCCTGTAGCTGTTCTATACCCTCTAAAAGGTCTTTCGCCTTAAGCAATTGTTTTAGTAAATCTTGTTTTAATATAGTTTCTGGAGGCAACACCACTTTTGGTGATTTTGCTTTTCCTCTCGGAATGAAATTTAATCCAAAAAGAATCATTCTACTTAAGTTGAAGTTTCTTTTGTATTCCTGAGGATTTGATTTTGACATGGTTTTTATGACGCCGTTTATTACCTTCAAACAATGGTCTAGTTGCCAGCCTACGGAAACCTTGGAAACAGATTTATTAATGACTTCAAATTTGGGGATATATTCTTCCATTTGGGATAAGTGGATGCGTAATTTTTCAATTTTAGTATCGGTCATGCATAAATTTAGGAATATAATTTCAAAATAATTTATTAACTTTAAAGTATTGCATGTGCAATTTGGAATATGTTGGACTTAAAAATTTATGCTTATGCTACCATTTAGATCAGAAATACGGAATTCTCCAACCCAAGCAACAATAAAGATATTTTTAGGAGATGTCGCTTTAGATGAGCGTATTAAAAAACACTTAGAACATTTTAATGAAATAGATGCTATTGAGATAAGGAAGAGTGTAGAGCGCAATAGAGTAGGTGAGAATCTCACAGTTTTTTTAAAGGAAAATGTAGATATCAACAAAATGAAATCTTCAATAGATTCCAGTCTTTGGTGGTATTTTGAAAGAGAATACGAACCTAAGGATGTTTAACTAATCATTTCATATAAATACTTTTTTCTGGCAAGAATTTAGATTAGCTGAGCACGAAATTTTATTTGTAGTCGTTAAGGATTTATGTATAAATCTTTAACGATATTTTTTTTTGCCTTTTTATTTTGGCTTGTAAATCTTCACAAAAAGAAACGCCATAATTTTAGCTTGTGTGAGTAAAAGTTATTTTAAGCCTTACCTAAAACAAACTAAAGCCAATCCTTTAGTATGGTCAACAGGATTGATGTCCCCAGAAGCGTATACTTTAAAATGGGCTATTGATGGTTGGTTGAAGAATGAAACTGATTTGGAAATTAGGGAGCGAGCGGCCCAAGCCTATCACAAATATCAAAAATGTGGTATAAACGGAGCGAGAAGGTTATTAGTTACTGGGTATTAAAACCAGCTAAATCTAAATACACCATAATGTCGTTAAGACATTTATCGAGTTCTTCCTTTATGTCTTTATCCCAAAATCTAAAAATAGTAAAGCCTAAGTCGAATAGTTCCTGATTCACTTCCTTGTCTCGTTGCATATTGCGTTCAATTTTAGGAGTCCAAAAATCGCGATTCGTTTTTATTTTTGATTTTCGTTCCTGCCAATTGTATCCATGCCAATACTCGCCGTCAATGAATATAGCCAATTTGTATTTCTTTATAGATACATCAGGTCTTCCAGGTAGTGATTTAGAGTCTACGCGATAACGAACACCTTTAGCCCATAAAGCACTTCGGAATAACATTTCGGGTTTTGTGTTTTTACCCCTAATCCTGCTCATTATTTTGGAGCGTTTTTTTGTGGTATAAAAACCTGAGGCCTCGTTAAACCGAGGAACTTTTATTTTGGCATGTCCATAATTTGTTGACATGCTTAAAGATAATGATTATACAGAATAAAAAACCCCGAGCATAGTAGCTCAGGATTTTTCAAATATTCTAAAAATCTATTAATCTAAGAAGTCTAGATTTAATATCTGTAATGTTCAGGTTTGTAAGGGCCCGCAACAGTTACGCCAATATATTCAGCTTGCTCTTCAGTTAACTCAGTTAATTCTACACCAATTTTTGCTAAATGAAGTTTTGCTACTTTTTCATCTAAGTGTTTTGGTAACATGTACACTTCATTGTTATAGGCTTCAGAGTTATTCCAAAGTTCTATTTGTGCCAAGGTCTGGTTTGTGAACGAGTTACTCATTACAAAACTTGGATGACCAGTGGCACAACCTAAGTTTACTAAACGTCCTTCGGCTAAAACAATAACATCTTTTCCGTTTAAGGTATACTTGTCAACCTGAGGTTTTATTTCAACTTTGGTGTCTCCATAGTTTTCGTTAAGCCAAGCCATATCTATTTCATTGTCAAAATGGCCAATATTACAAACAATGGCTTTGTCTTTTAATGCCTCAAAATGCTCACCTCTAACAATGTCTTTATTTCCAGTAGTAGTAATAACTATATCGGCATTACCTATAACAGTTTCTAATTTCTTTACTTCAAAACCATCCATAGCAGCTTGAAGCGCACAGATTGGATCAATCTCTGTAATAGTAACGATACTACCTGCGCCTTGAAATGATGCTGCAGAACCTTTACCTACATCACCATAGCCGCAAACTACTACACGTTTACCAGCTAGCATAACATCTGTAGCACGACGAATCGCATCAACGGCACTTTCTTTACAACCGTATTTGTTATCGAATTTCGATTTGGTTACAGAGTCATTAATATTGATAGCAGGAAGTGGTAGTGTTCCGTTTTTAACACGTTCGTATAAACGGTGAACACCAGTTGTGGTTTCTTCACTTAAACCTTTAATTCCAGGAACGAGTTCGGGGTATTTGTCCAAGACCATATTTGTTAAATCGCCACCATCATCAAGTATCATGTTAAGTGGTTGCCTGTCTTCTCCGAAGAAAAGGGTTTGTTCAATACACCAGTCAAATTCTTCTTCAGTCATGTCTTTCCAGGCATAAACTGCTGTTCCAGCATCTGCAATAGCAGCCGCAGCATGATCTTGTGTTGAGAAAATATTACAAGAACTCCATGTTACATCAGCACCAAGAGCTTGTAAAGTTTCGATTAATACAGCGGTTTGAATTGTCATATGTAAACAGCCAGCTATACGTGCTCCTTTTAATGGTTGCGTGTCTTTGTACTCTTCACGAAGACTCATTAAGCCTGGCATTTCAGCTTCTGCTAATTCAATTTCTTTTCTACCCCAAGACGCTAAAGTGATATCTTTAACTTTGTTAGGGACATAGGTAAGTGTTTTTGTACTCATATTATTATATTTGTGGGTCTTTAAAGAATTTTTTTGTAAAGATAACGAATAACTTTCATAAAACTAAATGCCTCTTTTTAAATCTATTTTTCCAAATAAGGATACTTGTGTAAAAATCTGGAAGATTTCAGAGTCTTATGCAGAATTAATGGAGCCCTTAGCTTTAACAGATTCTAGTCGAGAACGTGTGGAGAACATGAAGAGCGAGTTGCACCGACGAGGATTTTTAAGTGTGCGGCATCTACTTCGGGAATTTGGCTATACAGATAGTGATTTATACTATGATACTAACGGGAAGCCGCATTTAAAGGATGGTAAAAACATTTCCATAACACATTCTTTTAACTTTTCGGCAGTAATTGTAAGTGACAATTTGGTTGGCATAGATATTGAAAAACAAAGAGACAAGATTACCATAATAGCACATAAGTTTATTGATTACGAAGATGACTATTTGGATGAAAAGGATGAAGAATACAAAAGAAAACTTACCTTAGTTTGGTGCGTAAAAGAATCGTTGTATAAACTTTTTGCAACACCTGGTTTAAGCTTTAAGAACCATTGTTTAACGATACCCTTTAACATTTCTGATGGTTCTACTAAGGCGTGGGTAGATTACAATAATAGGAAATGCCGATATAACATCCAGTTTTTAGAGTTTGAAGGTTTTTCTTGTGCTTATGCTATTTCTTAGATGAAGTCGATTTACAAAAATATTGAGTCTTCAATTCTAAAAGGAGAAAAGCTATTAGCAGTTCTTATAGATCCCGACAAAATGAAACTAGAACAGCTTTCTGGTTTTATGCTTAAACTTAACCAGTCTGTTACCACACATGTGTTTATTGGGGGAAGTAGAGTTAATGCTCAGGCTACAGATAACCTAGTAAAAGAGGTTAAAAAGTATACTCATCTTCCAATTGTTTTATTTCCAGGAGATGTCAATCAGATTTCAGATCAAGCAGATGCGTTATTGTACTTATCATTAATCTCGGGTAGAAACCCCGAGTATTTAATAGGGAAACATGTTCTGGCTATTCCTCGATTACTGGAGATGGATTTAGAAATCATACCCACAGGTTATCTTTTAATAGATGGCGGAAAAAAAACAGCGGTGGAAAGCGTTACAGCCACTAAGTCATTACCTCAAGAAAATACCCAAGATATTATCAATACCGCCAAAGCAGGTGAGTTTTTGGGAATGAAACTAATATATTTGGAGGCAGGAAGTGGAGCTAACATAGCTGTTGCCCCAGAAATAATCAGTAGCGTTAAGGCTTATGTAGATATACCAATTATTGTTGGAGGAGGTATTCGAACAAAGCAACAATTAGATTTGGCCTACAAAAACGGAGCAGACCTAGTCGTTATAGGAACTGCTTTTGAGGAAGACGACTCATTTTTTGATGAATTAAAAAAGTAAAGCATGAAAATATCAGTGGAATTAACATTAACACCTTTGCAAGACGATTTTGAGCCTGCCATCATTCAATTTATAAAAAATTTAAGAGCTTCTAATTTAAAAGTTTTAGAAAACCCTTTGAGCACACAGGTTTACGGCGAGTACAATGAGGTAATGAGTGTGTTGAACAAAGAAATTAAAGAAGCATTCGAACTCATAGATAAGGGTTTGCTTTACATGAAAATCGTAAAATCTGACAGATTCGAATATGAACCCCATTTTTGATTTTTTCTTTGGTCAATATTCAGGTTATCAAACTGTTGATGTTGTTCTGGAAATTACGGCGGTAGTTTTCGGGTTCTTATCAGTTTGGTTTTCAAAACAAAATAATGTTCTAGTGTTCCCAACTGGAATGATAAGTACTGTTATTTTTGTGTACTTGCTTTTAAAGTGGGAGCTTTTGGGTGATATGATGATCAACGCGTATTATTTTATTATGAGTGTATATGGTTGGTTTATCTGGACAAGGAAAGTTGATGAAACTCATGTAACTCCAATCTCTAGGACTACTTCCAAAGAGAAAATGACGAGTGTTTATATATTCTTGGTCACGTTGTTGTTTGTTTTTTTAGTTTATAAGTGTTTTGATAAGTGGACAAGTTGGGTGGCTTATGTAGATACGTTTACTACTGCTATTTTCTTTGTAGGAATGTGGCTTATGGCAAAACGGAAAATTGAAAATTGGATATATTGGATTGTAGGAGATATCATTTCTGTACCGCTTTATTTCTATAAAGGATTTACATTTACCAGTTTTCAATATTTAGGATTCACATTAATAGCTATTTTTGGATATCTAGCATGGAAAAAAACCTTAGACAAGAACCTTCTAATTGCATAAAAATTGTTTTGTTTGGCCCTGAATCTACAGGTAAAACGACTTTATCTAGACAATTAGCCCGACATTACAATACGGTATGGGTGCCAGAGTACGCCAGAGCGTATCTTCAAGATAAGTGGAATAATGAAAGAAAAACGTGCGAGCCCCATGATTTATTGCCGATTGCAGAGGGGCAAATGCGTTTAGAAAACGAGCTATCCAAAAAAACAGATACCGTTTTAATTTGTGATACAGATTTACTGGAAACCAAAGTATATTCCGAGGCCTATTATGTGGGTGCATGTGACCCGCTTATTGAAAAATTTGCATTAGAAAACATTTACGATTTATATTTTTTGACCTATATTGATGTCCCCTGGGAGGCCGATGATTTAAGGGATAAGCCAAACGAAAGAATGCTAATGTTCGAGGCATTTAAAAATGAGTTAATAAAACAAAACAGACCTTATGTTTTGTTAAAGGGAAATAAAAAAGAACGCCTTGAAGAGGCTATAAAACATATTGATAAGCTAATAAAAGACAAAAAGAATGTTCACTGAAAAAGATATTCAACAAATACATGGTAAAGGCATAACGTTCGATCAGGTTAATAGCCAAGTAGAGCGTTTAAAAAACGGAATGACGTATTCTAAACTACTAGCGGCAGCTACTATTGGTAGGGGTATAGAACAGTTCAATGAAGAAGAAGCTAGCGAATATATCAGCCTTTATGAGAACAAACAAAACGATTTATCTATTGTGAAATTTGTACCTGCTTCTGGGGCAGCGACAAGAATGTTTAAGTTTTTATTTCAGTTTTTAGGAGCTTTCAATCCGAAAAAGGAAACTATTTCAGGTTTTATAAAACGGCAAAGTGATGATTTGGTCGGAACTTTTTTTAATAATCTTGAGACTTTTCCTTTTTACAACGAGGTAATAGCTAAGCTAAAAGAGACCCATACAGATTATGAAGGGTTATCAGAAAGTGATAAGGCCCTGGAATTTGTTAAAGCCATGTTGGGCAACGATACTTTAAACTATAGTTTTTTTCCAAAAGGCTTGCTTCCTTTTCATAAGTATGGAGACGCTCCTGTATCTGCTTTTAGAGAACATCTTTTAGAGGCTACTATCTATGCTTCTTCAAACAAAACGGCGAACCTCCATTTTACAGTTTCTCCAAAGCATCATAAGTATTTTGAATCGGAGTTTAGCAAGGTAAAAGAACAACTTACCAAGGAAACAGGTGTTGTGTATAACGTGTCCTATTCTTACCAAAAAGAAGAGACAGAAACACTTGCGCTTACAACAGGCAACACTATTTATAGAAATGAAGACGATTCTATATTATTCAGGCCTGCTGGGCATGGAGCGCTTCTCGAGAATTTAGATGAATTAGATCATGATCTTCTCTTTATTAAGAATATTGATAATATCGTAGTGTCTGATAAGAATGTGGCTATTTCAGAATACAAGAAACTATTAGCCGGTGTTTTGTTAAGCGTTCAGGAAAAAGTATTTGAATATTTAAAGAAGCTGGATGAAGAAGAATGTAATGAAGAGGATTTTAAGATTATAGCTCTGTTTTTGATCCATAGGTTGAATATTGTTTTAGATAGAGATTTTGATGAATTTAGCTTGGAGGACAAAAAAGCGTATTTACATGCAAAATTAAACAGGCCAATGAGGGTTTGTGGTATGGTAAAAAATGAAGGACAACCTGGTGGCGGCCCTTTTTGGGTGAAAGATGCCGATGGAAATATTTCACTCCAGATTGTTGAATTTGCTCAAATAGACTTTAGAAATAAAGACCAACAAGGTATTGTTTACAAGGCTACTCATTTTAATCCAACAGATTTGGTATGTGCGGTTAGAGACTATAAAGGCGCAAAGTTCAATCTTAAAGATTATGTAGATTATGATGCTGCCTTCATAACTATGAAAACTCAAAATGGCACAGACATTAAGGCGCTCGAACTTCCTGGTTTATGGAATGGAAGTATGGCCGACTGGATTTCGGTATTTGTAGAGGTGCCTTTGGAGACTTTCAATCCCGTTAAAACGGTAAACGATCTTCTTAAACCTGCGCATCAATCCGAATAATGTTTGATGAAGAAACAGTATTAAAGGAGCTTTCTTTTAAGGCTTCGAGAAGTTCTGGAGCTGGAGGACAACATGTAAATAAGGTGGCTACAAAAGTTGAATTAACCTTCGATTTATATAACTCTAATGCCTTTTCAGGTTTTCAAAAGAAAAGGCTTGAATCAAAACTACAATCTAGATTAAACAAAGACCACAAACTTATTTTATTCTGTAACGAGACCAGAAGCCAACATAGAAATAAAGAGATTGTTATCGGTCGTTTTCTCAATTTAATAAAGATAGCGCTCACTGTTCCAAAAAGAAGGGTGCCAACCAAGATACCAAAATCCGTAATTCGGAAACGTTTAAAAAATAAGCGAAAACAATCTGAAAAAAAGGCGAACAGAAAGAGACCAAATTTAGACTAATAAAAAAATACTGAAACTTCTGTTTTAATAAAGAATAGGTTGTACATTTGCACCGTTCTCAAAAAGGGGTGCCTATAAGTGGCTGAGATCATACCCATTGAACCTAGAACAGGTAATGCTGTTTAGGAAACGAGCGTCAAAAAAATGTCCAATAGACATTTTTAGCGAGTGCAGAAAAATGTTTTGCATTTTTCCATGAGTTTAAGCACGCTCACATGTATTAATTTTTAACCAAAAGAATAATTACCTCTTTTTATTCGATTATAATTTTTAATCGACATGAAAAATTTATTTCTTTTTCTAACACTTTTAGTGTTGTCAGTCAGCGCTAGTGCGCAACAAAATCAAATTCAACAAGACTCAACTTCAAGAGAAAAATTAGACGAAGTCTTGGTGAAAGCAGTTAGAGTAGATGCCGATTCTCCAATTACGCACTCTAATGTTTCTAAAGAAGAATTGGCAAAACGAAACTTAGGGCAAGACATTCCTACATTACTTAACTATTTACCATCGGTTGTCACTACCAGTGATGCTGGTGCAGGTATTGGTTACTCTGGTATTCGTGTTCGTGGTACAGATGCTACACGTGTTAATGTTACAATTAATGGTATTCCTTACAATGACCCCGAGAGCCAAGGTACATTTTGGGTAAATCTTGGGGATTTTGCTTCTTCAACCGAAAGTTTACAGTTACAACGTGGTGTCGGGACTTCTATTAATGGTTCTGCTGCATTTGGTGCGAGTTTGAATATATTAACCGATGCTTATTCAGATGAAGCCTATGCCGAAATATCTAATAGTTTTGGTAGTTACAGTACCAGAAAGCATACTGTAAAATTGAGTACTGGTTTAATCAATGACCATTTTGAAGTTTCCGGACGTTTTTCTAAAATAGATTCCGATGGTTATATAGATAGAGCTTTTACAGATTTAAAGGCATTTTTCCTTCAAGGGGTTTATAAAGATGAAAATACCTTAATCAAGGCGGTTACTTTTGGTGGTGCCGAAAGAACATACCAAGCTTGGTTTGGTACTCCCTTGGCGAGAATTAATGGAGATACACAAGGTGTAGAAACATTTATCGCCGATAATTTTTTAAGTGATGCTGAGGCAGAAAATCTTAGGAATTCGGATAGAAGATATAATTACTATACCTACGAAGATGAAACCGATAACTATTGGCAAGACCATTTTCAACTACACTGGAATGAAAGGTTCGACAATAACTGGTCTACAAACATAGGTTTAAATTACACCAAAGGAAAGGGGTATTTTGAACAGTATAAACCTGAAGAGTCTGCAGAAGATTTTGCTAATTTAATCGAAGAGGGTTCTGATGTTATAGTTAGAAGATGGTTGGATAATAATTTTTATGTGGCTAATGCCAATGTAACTTACAAGAATGAAGCCGTAGAAATAATTACAGGTTTATCATACAGTACTTATGATGGTGATCATTTTGGTGAGGTAATTTGGGGAAGCGATCTGGCTACGGGAACTCAAATTAGAGACAACTACTATTTTGGAGATGCTGTTAAAAACGATTTTAGTGTATTCTCTAAAGCTACATTCAAATTATCTGATGTTGTAACTGGTTTTATCGATTTACAAGGTCGTTTTGTAGGTTATGAAACAGATGGGTTAAATTCAGACAGGGATGTATTTATTACAGATGCCAATTTTAGTTTTTTCAATCCAAAGTTTGGTTTGACATACAAGCCTAGTGTAAATAATAGTTTTTATGCTTCTTTCGCAAGAGCTAATAGAGAACCTAATAGAGATGATTTTGAGAACGGTGTAACTGAAAATGAAACCTTAAATGATATTGAGCTTGGTTGGAGGCACAATACAGAAAAAGTAGCGCTAAGTACAAATGTTTACTATATGTTTTATCAAAACCAACTTGTGTTAACAGGTGGATTAGATGACGTTGGTAGTCCAATTAGAGCAACTAGTGGAAAAAGTTACAGACTAGGTTTAGAGGTAGATGCCAATGTTAAATTTTGTGATGCGTTTACAACATCAACCAATGTTGCAATAAGCAGAAACAAGAATAAAGACTTCACCTCTTCAATAGATGGAGCATTGGTAAACCTTGGGGATACCAATATCTCGTTTTCGCCAAACTTAATTATTGGTAATGCACTTAATTTCTTTCCCTCCAAAAACCTTCAATTGTCGCTGTTAAGTAAATTTGTTGGTGAACAATATATGGGTAACGTAGACTCTGATGTTTCTAAGTTGGACAGTTATTTTGTAAACGACTTTAATTTGAACTATGTAATTAAACCCAATAGGATATTTGAGTCGATTACCTTAACAGCCTTAGTAAATAATATTTTTAACAAAGAATATGTTTCTAATGGTTATTATTTTACTTTCGATGACACATGGACAGACCCTAATGTTGTTACAACTATTGAAGGTGCAGGATTTTATCCGCAAGCAACAACAAATTATTTAGTTGGAGCCACGCTTAGGTTTTAAATCAAAATAAAGTTAAAGTGTTAAAAGCGACTCAATTTTGGGTCGCTTTTTTAATTAAAAATTAAAAGGGTGTTGCCGTTTCTTTCTATACGGTAAAATTTTAGTGAGCACCTTAGGTTTGGGTTTTCAGTTGGCTCACCTGTTATAAGATTATAAGTATTTTCATCCTCACAGCCAGAGGTCGCAAATAAACCGTTAGGCACTAACACAGAACAATTTGAAGGGGGTTTGTTTGGGTCACTGGCATCCCAAGCAAAAAAATCAAAGCCAGTGCTAGCTACTATAATTCCACCATTTCCTACATTAGGTATATAGACCGAATTTCCTGCAAATTGAAGTTCACTGTATTGTGGTAAACTTAGGTTAATACTTAAGTTTACGTTAATATCTAGTAAAAATCTACAATTTTCATCAACGTCATTCCTCGTGTCACAAGCATTAAATAGTAAGATGAAACAGATACAATAAAGTATTCTCATGTTTTTTTGTGTAAATGAAATGCAATGTACGACAAAAAGCAAACCCATATAAATATTTTGTATATTTGCTATGTAATCTCGTGAAAGCGGGATTTTTCTTTTGTCCCGAACTTGTTCGGGATCTTTATTTAGTTGAAGCCTTGGCTTCCAGAAAGTTAAACGATGAAGTTATGAGTAAAGTATCTTATTACACCGCCGAAGGATTAAAAAAATTAAGAGACGAATTAAATCATTTAAAAGATGTAGAGAGGCCTAAGGCTTCTCAAGCAATAGCCGAAGCCAGAGACAAAGGGGATTTAAGTGAGAATGCAGAATACGATGCTGCTAAGGAAGCTCAAGGTATGCTAGAAATGAAAATTTCTAAAATGGAGGAGACTTTGGCAAATGCAAGGGTTATAGATGAATCTCAATTAGACACTTCAAAAGTACTCGCCTTATCTACAGTTAAAATCAAGAACCAAACTAATGGTATGGAAATGACCTATACCTTAGTTGCAGAAAGCGAAGCCGATTTAAAAACGGGTAAAATTTCTGTGAATTCTCCAATTGGGAAAGGATTATTAGGTAAATCTGTTGGTGATGTAGCCGAAATAAAAGTGCCTAACGGTATCATGAAATTTGATATTATAGAAATAACCAGAGCTTAAATTTTATGGCTTCCTCAATTTTTACAAAAATTATAAACGGTGAAATACCTTGTTATAAAATCGCAGAAACAGAATCGTTTTTTGCTTTTTTAGATATTAATCCCAACAGTAAAGGACATACACTTTGTATTCCTAAGAAGGAAGTCGATAAAATTTTTGACTTAGATGAGGAGACTTACAATGGTTTAATGAGCTTTTCTAGAAAAGTGGCTTTAGCTATTGAGAAAGCAGTGCCTTGTGAACGCGTTGGAATTTCGGTAATTGGCTTAGAAGTTCCTCATGTTCACGTGCATTTAATTCCTTTGCATTCTATGGAAGATGCGCGTTTTATCAAAAAAACAAAGCTAACTCCCGAAGCATTCGAAAATATAGCAAGTTCAATAAGAGCTCATTTGTAATTAGCAGCGTTTCAAGTTAATTTGAATTGTCGTGCCTTTATCTTTTTCAGAACGGATAACCTTTATTTTTCCATTGTGAAAATCTTCAATAATACGTTTGGTCAAAGAAAGACCAAGTCCCCAGCCACGTTTTTTGGTAGTAAATCCAGGTTCGAAAATTTTTGTAAAATGTTTTTTTGGGACACCCTTACCTGTATCGCTAACGTTTATGTTTACATTATCCTCGAGTTGTGAAATTTCAATGGTTAATTTGCCTCGTCCCTTCATGGCATCTATACCGTTTTTTACAAGGTTTTCAATGGTCCAGCTGTAAAGCTGTTTATTCAGCTCAACAGGAATATAATTATCTGGAGCTACCAAGTTGAATTCAATTAAGTTCGAAGCTCTAGATTTTAAGTAGTCGTAAGAGCTAACGGTTTCCTCAACAATATTAGCAGTTTCTAAAGTTGGTAAGGATCCAATTTTACTAAAGCGTTCGGTAATAGTTTTTAATCGGTCAACATCTTTTTCAATTTCTTGAATATATTCTGGATTAACCTGCTCACTTTTTAAAATTTCGGTCCAACCAATAAGAGAGGATAACGGGGTTCCAATTTGATGGGCCGTTTCTTTCGCCATTCCAGACCATAATTTATTTTGAGTTGCATTTTTGTTGCTACTGTAGAAGAAGAAAATTACAGCGCCAAACAAAACTACAATAAGAATTAAAGCCAGAGGATAGTACTTCAACTTGTTAAGTAATGGTGAATTTCCATAATAAATAGTGTTGTATACTTTACCATCGAAAATAACTTCTTTGGGGTCGTTTTCTGTGCTAAATTTTGTTATTAGCTTTTTTATATAGAGTGAGTCCTTGGCTTTTACAGGGTCAATGTTGTTATGATCAATGCTCCCATCGCGATTAACCATGATCATGGGCGTTGTTTTGTTACTGGTTATGACCTTAAGGGGTAAATCTCCCATATCGGAGTTAAGATCTCCGGTTTTTATGATATCCGATTGAGCTTTTGCCCATATTTCTATTTTAACCCGCTCTTCATACTTAAATAACTGAAAAAACTCATAAGTTTTCCATAGAATAAACATCACTATAATAAAGGAGGCGCCTACTATTATCCAGCGAAATGTGTTTTGATGATTAGTTAAATTCATCTAGTTTTTAAATTGAACAGTAATATAATGCAAATCTGTTAATATTATTGCCTGAGTTGTTAGTAAATAGGTTTTTAGTTGCTATTGATATTAGTTACATTTGTTAAAACGAAAAAGTTTTATGGCGTCATTCGAACCAAAAGACTTGTCAACCAGTAAATTGCATAGCTATTTATTGGGTGCTGTAGCTCCCAGGCCAATAGCATTTGCAAGTACCGTTGATAAAGAGGGTAGACCTAATTTGTCGCCTTTCAGTTTTTTCAATGTGTTTAGTGCTAACCCTCCTATTTTGGTTTTTTCGCCAGCACGAAGAGTTAGAGATAATACCGTAAAACACACATTAGAAAATGTTCTTGCTACTAAAGAGGTAGTTATAAATATTGTGAATTTTGATTTGGTACATCAAGTGTCATTAAGTAGTTCGGAATACCCAAAAGGCGTTAATGAATTTGAAAAAGCTGGATTGAGCATGCTTAAGTCTGATTTGGTAAAGCCTTTGAGGGTAGCTGAATCTCCAGTGCAGTTTGAATGTAAGGTTAATGAAGTAATAACATTGGGGAGTGAAGGTGGTGCAGGCAATTTAGTAATATGTGAAGTATTAAAACTACACATTGATGACGATGTGTTGAATGATGACCAATCCATAAACCAAAATAAGTTAGATTTGGTCGCGCGTGCTGGTGGGGCTTATTATAGTAGGGCAAAAAAAGGTTTTTTTGAGATTCCTAAACCCATATCAACTTTAGGTATTGGTGTTGATAGTATGCCAGAACATGTAAAGAATAGCATGATTTTAACTGGTAACGATTTAGGGATGTTAGCAAATGTAGATAAGTTACCGAGTGCTGAAGAAGTCAATGCTTTTATTGAAAGTGTTGCGGAGAATTACCCTAATATAAAAACAGCTACTCACAGGGAAAAACACAAACTGGCCCGTAATTATTTGAGTTTTGGAGATGTAGAAAGTGCTTGGAAAATATTGTTAAGTAAATAAGTAATAATTTAGATATAAATAGTAATTAATGGAAGTTCAAGGAAGAATTAAAGTGATTGGGGAAACTCAAACATTCGGAGCAAATGGATTTAGAAAAAGAGAAATTGTTGTAACTACAGAAGAGCAATATCCTCAGCATATTATGGTCGAATTTGTTCAAGATAAAACAGATTTGTTAAATAATTATCAAGTAGGACAGCAAGTAAAAATAAATATCAATTTAAGAGGAAGAGAATGGGTAAACCCACAAGGAGAGACCAAATATTTTAATTCTATTCAAGGGTGGCGTATAGAAGCTTTGCAACAAGATACAGCAGCAGGTAATGTGCCGCCAGTACCTCCAATGGACGCTTTTGAGCCTGCGGGAGAGTTGAATACTGATGATAATGACGATTTACCTTTCTAAATAAATTCAGCTAATTTATTTTTTAAAATTAGTTAGGCTGAGTTTATTATTATCCTTTTAAAATTAGTTTGGTTTAACTAGATGGTTATGCCAAAAGTAATATAGAAACCTCAGCATTAATTTGTTGAGGTTTTTTAATTTTACAATATGTATTATCTAGGTCAAGAATTGTGGTTTCCAGATGTAAAGAAAGCTTCTCCAGAGGGCTTGTTGGCCATAGGGGGAGACTTAACAGTAGAGCGTGTTTTGTTGGCATATAAATCTGGTATCTTCCCATGGTTTGAAGCTCAAGAACCAATTCTATGGTGGAGCCCCGACCCACGTTTTGTTTTATTTCCAAAAAAAATAAAGGTAAGTAAAAGCATGAAACAGTTACTTAGGAAAACTAAGTTTACGGTTACAATTAATAAAGATTTTGAACGTGTAATTAAGTATTGTGCACAAATAAAACGAAAAGATCAACTTGATACCTGGATTACAAATGATATGATAAATACCTACATGAAGTTACATGAGTTGGGATTCGCAAAATCTGTTGAGGTATGGGAAGATAATGAACTTGTAGGTGGTTTATATGGTGTCGATTTAAACAATGGCGTGTTTTCTGGAGAAAGTATGTTTTCTATGGTTAACAATGCCAGTAAGGTCGGGTTGATATATTTTTTAAAACATAGTAATTACAAGCTAATAGATTGTCAGGTATATACAGAACATTTGGAGCGTCTTGGGGCAGAAAAAATACCTAGATCTGTGTTCTTAAACTATTTGAACGGCAAATAGTTTATATTTTAATAATAGCCGAAGTTAAGAGGTAAAGATTGTTTTTAGAGCTAATATTGTAGCTTTCAAGACGATATTCGAGACCGCTTTGTAGTTTTAGACCCTGATTTACCTGCCAGCCTATTTGAGATGTAAATCTTTGGTCAAATAATGGAGACCGTTTTTCACTAAGGCTTAAAAGTGTTTCTGTGCTTCCAATAAAATAGGTTTCTCCAATATCGAGTTTTTCACCGTTCAAAGGGAAATCTACGGCAAATCGGTATCTTGGTCTAAAAGCCGTAAAGTTATCGAATATACGTTGTTCAAAACGAAATCTATGCCCATAACGAACTCCAAGCCGTTGTTTAATAAACGCGAATTGCTGCATGAAACGAAGTTCGTCACTGCCAGATTCAAACCAATCGCGATTACGGTAATAAAAGCCAAGGCTTAATTTGTGAATAAAGTTCAATTTAAATGTTGAAAAATGAAAAACATCTAATTGCTGTTGGGTATATTGCAGATTCTCATCAAATAGGAAATACCGACTTCTTAGACTAAAATTTACATCGTAAGTGTCAGAAACCTTATGATTTAATGCAATGGCGGTTTCACCAAGAGCTTCTAGTTCATTTTGTGAAAAAGCCGTAATATTTATGAAGAATAATAATGTGTAGATGAGTTTTTTAATAAAGCGCATGTTCGTAAGACGAGGAGGTGACAATCCTCGATTTTTCAAAATTTCCGTGTCTATCAAAGGTGAGTTCTCTTAACTCGTGATGTTTTTTGGTTTTTATTTCGGCAATTATTTCAAAGTGTGTATACCTGTTGTTTGGTTTTTGTAAAATAAAATCTATAAACTGTTTATCCGAACGTTTTGTAGTATTTACATATTGCTTCTGAATTTTTATAAATCGAACCTTCAGGAATTTTTTGTCATAGTAATCGTAAATCTTTTTAAGTGTGGTTTTAGGGATATCTTTTTTCTTTACCAAAACCTCAATATCCTCTAATTTCCCGAGGCTATCGAACTCTACACTATAGTACGTTCTTTTGTATTTAAATTTAGCTTCGTAGCTTAGTTTGTTGCCATCGGTTTCTTTGTAAAACTTTAAATAATTCACCTCATCTGCAATTCCGTTGAAGTGGTTGCGAGCCATTGCCGGAAAATCAGAAGGTGCCACACGTTCTTCTTTTTCGTTTTTAGTTTGAGAAAATGAAAAGGACACGAATAAAAACAACAAAAAACTAAACTTCATCATATCTAAAACAGTTTGTTAGGTGGTCATTTACTATTCCAGTAGCTTGCATAAAGGCGTATACCACTGTGGTGCCCACGAATTTAAATCCACGTGTCTTTAAGTCTTTGCTTATTTTGTCGCTTAAAGGTGTGTTGGCAGGTACTTCAGACAGGCTTGAAAACTTATTCTTTATAGGCTTGCCATCAACAAAGTTCCAAATATAATTACTAAAACTGCCAAATTCTTTTTGAGTATCTATAAAAGCTCTGGCATTTGTAACTGTAGCATTCACTTTCAATTTATTTCTTACAATTCCAGCGTCCATAAGCAGTGTATCTATTTTATCTTGGTTATACCTTGAAATCACATTAAAGTCAAAGTTGTCAAATGCTTTTCTGAAATTTTCGCGTTTACGTAAAATAGTGATCCAACTTAGTCCAGCTTGGAATGTTTCCAAAACTAAAAATTCGAATAAAATTTGGTCGTCAAAAACGGGTACTCCCCATTCCTCATCATGATATTTCTCATAAAGAGGATCGCCTTTGCACCAATCACACCGCTTTATTTTACACATATTGTAAGTTTTACTTTCCTTGCATGACAAAAGTCATCTAATAAGGAGACCCAAGATACTAATTTTGTCTCGTCATAAAAAAGTATTTGTTATGAATGCAACTATAAAAACAGCCATCGAAAACAGTATGTCTTATGCCTCTTACAGGGAACTTGTAATGCATTTGGTTGAAGCTGAAGATACAACAGGAGTTGAAAAAAGTGAATCGAGAATTAATTTTACAAAACTTAATAATCGAAGAATGAAAAGATGGGACAAAACGTTGAAGGTGGATGAAAAAGCACAAAAACTTATAGCAGATTTTAACGATAAGATTACTTGGTTAGTGATAACAGAAAGTTGGTGTGGCGATGCTGCTCATGTCATTCCTATGTTGAATAAAATAGCAGAATTGAATCCCAACATAGATATGCGATTGGTTTTAAGAGATGAGCATAAAGATTTAATAGGAATGTTCTTGACCAATGGCGGCGAAGCTATTCCAAAAGTGATTATGATTGATGATGAAACAGGAACAGTTTTGGATACTTACGGACCAAGGCCAAGTGAAGCTACAGGTTATGTAAATAGATTCAAGGCTGCTAATGGAGCACTAACAGCTCAATTTAAAGAAGATTTGCAGCATTGGTACAATAATGACCGGGGACTAACAATAGTAGAAGATATCACCGAAAAGTTGTGTAAATTCCAACCTAGTTTTTGCCGATAAAGTGAAATGTGATAGAACCTATTTGACTAGGTTTTGAATCGTCTTTACTAAAAACAGATGCTTTTGCGTACTCTAATGCATGTTGTATTAAGCATTCATTGTCAGAATTAGAGTTTGTGTTAACATAAGCATCAGTAACTTTACCTGAGGCGTTTACAGTAATGTTTACGACTATTTTTCCGTTGTTTTCACAAAGGTAAATGGGAATTGGTATATGTACTTTTGATCGTCCTTTTAGTGAAAAGCCTATGGTGCTATTCGCGTTATTGGCTTCTTCCTGTTGTTTTTTTAAAACGTCGTTTGCTTTATCGAATTGAGATAGGGCTTTGTCGCTCACATCTTCTTTGTGATTGTTCTTGTATCTATCCTTTAAACTCTTTAAAGTTTCCTCGCTATTAAAATCGGTATGATTTGGAACATAGTCCTCTGGTGGGGCTATGGCTTTGTAGGCTTGAGCAAATTTATTTGATTTTTGCGATGAATTAAAAGCTTGATTGGTTTCAGCTTTAGAATTATTTAGCTTGTCTAAGGCTTCCAAAACCTTTAACTCTTCTTCGGTTATTTCTTCTTCAGGTTTAATCTCATAAAAGCTCTCGGCAATACCATTACTTTGTTTTTTTAAACTAAAGCTAAAAACAGAAAGGACTACCGTTGCAGAAATAAGAACGGTTATTAACAGGGCTTTATGTTGATCTGAGAGACGCAAAGTAACTTACTTTATGTACCCAATATACGTAAAATTAAGGGGTTTGGTCGTCTAGGCTTTCAATGAAATTGTCCACAGTCATAGCCTCATTAACGCAGAAATTACCAATCTTGGTGCGCCTTAATGCCGATAAGTGAGCTCCAGAATTCAAAGATTTTCCAAAATCATGGGCTAATGAACGAATATAGGTGCCCTTACTACAAACTACTCTAAAATCTAAATTAAGACCTTCGATTTTAGTAATTTCAAATTCCGAAATATTAATTGTTCTCGATTTAATCTCAACATCCTTTCCTGCTCTTGCAAATTCATAGAGCCGTTTACCATCCTTTTTTATTGCAGAGAAAACAGGAGGGAATTGTTCAATATTACCAATAAACTGCTGTGTGGTTTCAAGAATTAAATCTTTTGTTATATGCTTTGTTGAATATTGTTTGTCTATTTCGGTTTCCAAATCGAAAGAAAGTGTCGTGCTTCCAATGGTAAAAGTTCCTGTGTACTCTTTAATCTGACTTTGATAATTATTTATTTCTTTGGTTTTTTTTCCTGTACAAATAACCAAAAGTCCCGTCGCTAGAGGGTCTAGGGTTCCAGCATGGCCAACTTTAATCTTCTTGACATTGAAGGTCTTTCTAATTTTCCAGCGTAGTTTATTGACTACTTGAAAAGAAGTCCATTCAAGCGGTTTATCAATCAATAATACCTGTCCAGATTGAAAATCTTCAGCTGTCATAAATTAATTTAAAAATGAAACAGCAATTGCTATAATCCCCACAACAACACAGTAAATGGCGAAAAAGGAAAGTTTACTCTTTTTAACCAAAGCTATCATCCAGGTACATGCAAAAAGTCCTGAAATAAAGGCTGCTATAAACCCAGCCGTTAGAGCGGTGAAATTATGACTCTCGGTAGAGATTTCTCCGCTTAAGATGTCTTTGGCAATTTTCCCAAAGATTAAAGGAACTACCATTAAAAATGAAAATCGTGCTGCTTTGGTCTTGTCATTACCCAATAATACCGATGTAGATATTGTCGCTCCAGATCGGGAAATCCCAGGTAGCATAGCTATGGCTTGTGAAACACCAATTACAAAAGCATTTTTAAAACTCACTTTCTTGTTTGTGTTTTTTGCCTTATCGGCCAGATAAAGCAATAAAGCTGTAATAATAAGCATGAAACCCACAAGTTTAATGTTGCCTCCAAACAATTCAGCAAATTGAGATTCATAGGTAAAACCAATAATAGCAGCTGGAATCATGGAAATAGCAATTTTAGAAGCAAACTGTAAATCTTCATTCCACTTAAATTTTAAGCAGCCTTTTATGATATCTAAAACATCTTTTCTAAACACGACTATGGTGCTTAAAGCTGTAGCAAAATGAAGCACAACTGTAAAAAGCAAACTCTCTTCTGGGATTGAGTTGTCTCCCAGAATTGCTTTTCCCAACTCTAAATGTCCACTTGAGGAAACAGGTAAGAATTCAGTAAGCCCTTGAATAATGCCTAAAATAATTGAGTCAATAATATCCATAGGCGCAAAAATATTAAAATACAAGTACAAATAGGGGTTAAATGCGTTAATGATTTAATAATTGGTATTTTAGATTTATGAAAATCGTTTTGGCACCCGATAAGTTTAAAAATTCGCTTTCGAGTTTAGAGTTTTGCCTTGCAGTTTCCGAAGGACTAAAATCTATGATACCAAATTTAGAAATTGTTAAAACGCCACTTGCAGATGGAGGAGATGGAACTATTGAAGTTGTCAATTATTATCTCAATGGAAATGAGGTACGCGTTATGGTGAACAATCCTTTTTTTCAATCTGTACAGGCTGTATATTTGTTTTCAAAACCTACAAAAACAGCTTTTATTGAAATGGCTGAGGCTTCTGGGTTAAAGTTGTTAAGTCCCGAAGACTATGATTGTAAAAATGCAACTTCTTTTGGTACAGGAGAAATGATTGCAGATGCTATAGCAAAAGGTTCGACTAAAATCATTTTAGGAATTGGTGGTAGTGCAACTAACGATTGTGGTATTGGTATGGCTAGCGCTTTAGGATATCGGTTTTTAGACTCTAATACTGAGGAAGTAAAACCAGTAGGTACCAATCTGTCTAAAATAGAATTCATAGATGTTTCTAAGGTACATCCAGGATTACATAAAGTTGATTTTCAGGTGGCTTGCGATGTTACAAATCCGTTATATGGAGACCAGGGGGCAGCCTACATTTATGCTGCTCAAAAGGGAGCTTCTTGGCAAGATATTAGAATGCTGGATAAGGGGCTTTCAGATTTTTCTAAAATAATAGAAGAAGTCTTTCATGTAAATCCACAATCTGTAAAAGGAGCAGGAGCAGCAGGAGGAATGGGAATTGCTTCAAAGGTATTTTTAAAGGGCGAATTAAAACCCGGGATTGAATTGATAAAAAACTTGGCTCAGTTTGATGAAAAAATTAGGGGTGCCGATTGGATTATAACTGGTGAAGGAAAATTGGATTCTCAAACTTTATCTGGAAAAGCCATTCAAGGGGTTTTGGATTCCGCGAAAGCGCAAAGTATTAAAGTAGCGGCATTTTGTGGTGCTATTGATATTTCGAATGAAGAATTAACCAATTTGGGAATCGATTACGCAGATTCAGTTATCGAGAAGGTCAAATCTTTAAATGATGCTATGGAAAATAGTTATAACTACGTAAAGCTAATGGCAGAAGAATTTGCTCTGTCATTCCTGCGAAAGCAGGAATCTATTTAAGAAAGTTCCGTTTTGAACTAGTGGATTCCCGCCTTCACGGGAATGACAATAAACTACTTCTTGTCGGGATTCAGAAGAATAGCATAAATCTGAATGCCAAAACCAAGTAAAACCAGAGCAGGAGCTAAGCGTATACGCCTCCAAGAAAATATTTCAGGGTTAAAAACATTAGGGTCATCACTACCACCACCAGACATTAAAATAAAACCAAGTGCAATACAGCCCAATCCTATAAACATGAATTTATAGTTCTTTTTACCAAATATGAAGGTTGTTTTAGCGGTTTCTTTTCGTTTTTTTTCTCCCATGTCTTCTTCAGAATTAGTGCAAATTAAAGCATTTATTTAAAACTTAGTGTTAAATAAAAACTAATAGTAAAGTTCATCGGTTCTTAAATTTAAAAATCGTTGGGTTGCAAAATGGGTGCTTAGCCAAGTGATTAAAATTCCTAATGCAAAAACAAAAACAAAAAGTAGCCCAATAAGAACAATGTTATTCATTAACTCCAATTCTGGAAAGGTTTGGTTTAGGTAATAAAAAACTATGGCCATACCAATTAATGCTATGGTCGCTCCTATAATCCCCAAACGGATACTTTTCCAAATAAACGGTCTGCGAATAAACTGCTTTGTCGCCCCAACCATTTGCATGGTTTTAATGGTAAAGCGTTTGGAGTATACAGATAACCTTAACGAACTGTTTATTAAAAGCACAGCAATTACCGTAAACAAAACACTTATAATGAGTACCCAAAAGCTTATTTTTTTAACGTTATCGTTCATGAGGTTAACCAGATCGTTATCGTAGCTTACTTCTTCAACAAACTTTTTACTTAGCGCTTCACGCGAAATCATTTCAAGGTGTTCAGAAGTTACGTAATCTGCTTTTAGATGAACGTCGATAGAGTTTTGTAGCGGGTTGTATCCCACAAAATCCATAAAATCTTCGCCTGTTTCTGCTTTCATAAACTCTGCAGCCTGTTCTTTAGAGACATATTCTGTAGATTTGACGTAATCGCTCATGGCCAAACTTTTTTCTAATTGTTTTAGTTCAACCTCTTTGGTATTTTCTTTTAGATATATAGTAAGTACAACTTGTTCTTTAAAATGATCTGAAACTTTCTTGGCATTTAAGAGTACAATGCCCAAAAGGCCCAGTAAAAACAAGACTAATGCAATACTAAGAACAACAGAAAAATAAGAAGAAATAAGTCGGCGTTTTTGCTGTTTTTCGTAGTAAGAGCTCATGGATTATTGGATTAATGTGGTAAAAATATAAAAGAAAATGAAAAGAAACTTCAAAAGCCCTAAGTCTTTTGATTTCAATAAAAACTGTCTTTCCCGCTATATTGCGATTCTCATGCTTTTGGCGTGTTCTTAATTAAAATTCGAGTATACTTCTCAATTTGTTTATTTACAACGTTTAACTTTTAATAGTGTTATAATAAGTTTAAATTTGCAGCCTTGAAGCCGTCATTACGAGGAGAGAAACGACTAAGCAATCTTTTAATTAACAGATAGCTTCACTTTGTTCGCAATGACGTTAATATTTTAGAAAAGTCATGAAATACAATTTCAACGAGATAGAAGCTAAATGGCAAAAGTATTGGGCAGAAAACCAAACATTTAAAGCTGAGAACGAAAGTGATAAGCCTAAGTATTATGTTTTGGATATGTTTCCTTACCCAAGTGGGGCAGGGCTTCATGTTGGGCATCCTTTAGGGTATATCGCTTCAGATATTTATGCGCGTTATAAACGTCACAAAGGCTTTAATGTGTTGCATCCTCAAGGCTATGATTCTTTCGGGTTGCCAGCCGAACAATATGCCATTCAAACTGGACAGCATCCCGCGATTACCACAAAGGAAAATATAGCAACCTATCGTCGTCAGTTAGATCAAATTGGTTTTTCATTCGATTGGTCTCGTGAAGTAAGAACCTCAGACCCTAAATATTACAAATGGACGCAGTGGATTTTCATCCAATTGTTCGAATCGTGGTTTAATTATGATTCTAACAAAGCTGAAGATATTTCAGAATTGGTCAAAATATTTGAAGCCGAAGGTAACGCCAATGTAAATGCCGCTTGTGATGATAATGTTGATGGGTTTACCGCTGAAGACTGGAATGGTTTAACTCCCGAAGAGCAACAAAATATATTGCTGCAATACCGTTTAACCTACTTGGCTGAAACCGAAGTGAATTGGTGTCCAGCTTTAGGAACCGTGTTGGCTAATGATGAAATTGTAAATGGTGTTTCAGAGCGAGGTGGCCATCCTGTTATTAGAAAGAAAATGACTCAATGGAGTATGCGTATTTCTGCTTATGCCGAACGATTGCTTCAAGGATTGGATACTATAGATTGGACAGATTCTCTAAAGGAAAGCCAACGTAACTGGATTGGAAAATCTGTTGGTGCTTCTGCAATCTTCAACGTTAATGGGCATGACGAAACTATTGAAGTCTTCACTACACGTCCCGATACCATTTTCGGAGTAAGTTTTATGACACTCGCTCCAGAACATGATTTAGTTTCTAAAATCACGACACCAGAGCAGAAAGCCGAGGTGGAGGCTTATATTGAAGCCACGTCTAAGCGAAGTGAACGCGATAGAATGTCTGATGTAAAGACCATTTCTGGTGTGTTTACTGGGGCTTATGCAGAACATCCGTTTACCAAAGAGCCAATTCAAATCTGGATTGGTGATTACGTGTTGGCTAGCTACGGAACAGGAGCTGTTATGGCGGTACCTTGTGGAGACCAGCGTGATTACGATTTTGCTAAACATTTCGGGATTGACATTCCTAACATTTTTGAAGGCGTTGATATTTCAGAAGAGGCTTTTGCAGATAAAGACAAGACAATTATTGCCAATAGTGATTTCATTAACGGCATGAACTATAAAAAAGCTACCAAACGCGTTATTTACGAATTGGAGCAAATTGGACAAGGCGAAGGAAAAACCAATTACCGTTTACGCGATGCTGTGTTTAGCCGTCAGCGTTATTGGGGAGAGCCATTCCCTGTGTATTATGTGAATGGTTTGCCACAAATGATTGACACAGAGTATTTACCAATTGAATTACCAGAAGTTGAAAAATATCTTCCAACCGAAACGGGTGAGCCACCATTAGGAAACGCCACCGTTTGGGCTTGGGATACAACTAAGAATGAAGTTGTTTCTAACGATTTGATTAACAACGAGACTGTGTTTCCGTTGGAATTGAATACCATGCCAGGGTGGGCAGGAAGTTCACAGTACTTTAACCGTTACATGGACCCACATAATGAGGATGCTATTTTCTCGAAAGAAGCCATTGATTATTGGCAGCAAGTAGATTTATATATTGGAGGTTCAGAGCATGCTACGGGGCACTTATTATACTCGCGTTTTTGGCAAAAGTTTATGTTCGATAAAGGTTATGTTGGGCATGATGAGTATGCAAAAAAACTGATCAACCAAGGGATGATACTTGGGACCAGTGCTTTCATTCGTGAAATTATCACTGATAATAATGAAAAAGTATATCTTTCATCAGACTTCTTAGAAGGGTCTGATTTTATAGATTCAACTTTTTCAGAATGGGAGGAAGCTGAAAGAATCTTAGTGTCTAAAGGGATTGACTTAAGTAAAATAAACATTGAAAATTCAAGGTTAATCCATATTGATGTTAGTGCTCTAAAAGGTAATACAGAAGTTGAACTTTCTAGATTAGAGAATTGGAGAGTTGAATTTAAAGGAGCTACCTTTATTAGAGGGAAAAATAATGAATTTCACTGTAAAAGAGACGTTGAAAAAATGTCCAAATCTAAATACAACGTTGTGAACCCAGACAATATCTGCGAAGACTACGGTGCTGATAGTTTACGTCTTTACGAAATGTTCTTAGGGCCTTTAGAGCAATACAAGCCTTGGAACACTTCTGGTATTACGGGTGTTCATGGCTTCTTGAAGAAATTGTGGAAGTTGTATTTTGATGATAACGGACTAAAAGTTACTGATACAGAACCTACTAAAGATAGCTTAAAAACACTTCATAAAACCATTAAAAAGGTAGAGGAGGATATTGAGAATTTCTCGTTCAATACCTCAGTATCTACCTTTATGATTGCGGTTAATGAACTAACAGCTCAAAAGTGTAATTCTAAAGCTATTTTGGAACCATTGTTAGTTTTGATATCTCCCTATGCGCCACATATTGCAGAGGAACTGTGGAGCGCCTTAGGTAATACAGAGTCGATTTCAACAGCACCTTTCCCAGAATTTGACGAGAATCATTTAGTGGAGAGCAGTAAAAATTACCCCATATCATTCAATGGTAAAATGCGTTTCACTATGGAATTGCCTTTAGATATGAGTAAAGAAGACATAGAAAAGGCTGTTTTGGATTTTGAGAAAACTAAAGATCAATTACAAGGGTGCACACCTAAAAAGGTAATTGTGGTACCTGGCAAGATTGTAAATATAGTAGGATAATGATAACCGTCATTCTGAGCGAGGTACGAGCGTGAGAATCTGTTAAATTATTTAGTGCGTTTTATAACCAAAGAGATTGTTACGTCGCGCTTAGGCGCTCCTCACAATGACAGCTATTTGTCAACCTTGTCACACTGAGCGCAGTCGAAGTGTTGTTTCAGGTTCTCATATCGGATAAGATTCTGAAATAAATTCAGAATGACAACAGTATCTTAAGAGGAAATATGGAGGTTTTCAAAATAGACTACATCGAAATCATAGGCTTAATAGCAGCTGTTTTAACCACGGCGGCCTTTTTGCCTCAGGTGTATAAAACTTGGAAAACAAAAGATGTGGAATCCTTTTCCCTTCCCATGTTTCTTGTTTTTTTTATTGGGATTCTATTTTGGCTTATCTATGGTATTTTAGTGAAAAGTATTGCTATGATTTTGGCCAATTCCATCACTGTTGTTTCTTCATTTTTATTGCTTTACTTCAAAATTAAGTATAGCAAACGTTAGTAAAATACACTTCAATTTTATTTACTTGCGTATTATATTCTTTTATCCTAAGGGTGCTGGAAATATCTAGCATATTTTCTATTTCAGAACAGTCATAATGAAACGTTAAATTTTATATTAAACATTGAAATATTTGAATTTATTTAAATCTATTGAAAAACTTTTGTTATAAATTTGTAACCGTTTTTAAAGAATGACTAAAAAATTATAATAACATGAATATTGGTGTTCCTATTGAAATCAAAAATAACGAGAACCGTGTTGGGATGACGCCTTCGGGTGTTTTTGAATTGACAAAACGAAATCATAATGTTTTTGTGCAGAAGAATGCAGGTTTTAATAGTGGTTTTTTTGACGAGGATTACACAAGCGCTGGTGCTACCATACTTGATACTATCGAAGAGGTATACGATGCAGCCGATATGATTGTAAAGGTTAAAGAGCCTATAGAAAAAGAATATGCTTTAATAAAACCGCACCATACTGTATTTACCTATTTCCATTTTGCTTCTAGTGAGGCTTTAACTAAGGCTATGATTGCCAGTAAAGCAGTTTGTATAGCTTACGAAACTGTAGAGGTAGAAGATGGTTCGTTACCGTTGTTGATACCAATGTCTGAGGTAGCTGGAAGAATGTCTATCCAGCAGGGTGCAAAGTATTTAGAAAAACCAATACAAGGCCGTGGTATTCTACTTGGAGGCGTACCTGGTGTGCCGCCAGCTAAGGTCTTAATTTTAGGAGCAGGTGTTGTTGGATATCAAGCAGCTAAAATGGCTGCTGGTCTAGGGGCTTATGTCATTATTATGGATATAAATATGAAAGCCTTACGCTATGTAAGTGATTCTATGCCTAATAATGTTATTAGCGAATTTTCGAGTGAATATAATATTAGGAAACACATAAAGGATGCCGATTTAATCATTGGTGGTGTGCTGATAAAAGGAGCTAAAGCACCAAAATTAATTACAAAGGATATGCTTAAAGACATGCGTCCTGGTACAGTAATAGTCGATGTTGCTGTTGATCAAGGTGGTTGTTTTGAAACTACCAGACCAACAACCCACGAAGAACCAACTTATATTATTGATGATGTGGTACATTATTCTGTGGCCAATATGCCGGGAGCTGTGCCTTACACATCAACTATGGCATTAACGAATGTGACATTGCCCTATGTGATTAAACTGGCCGATCAAGGATGGGAAAAAGCTTGCGAAAACAATAAGTCTCTTGCTAAAGGCTTAAATGTTGTAAAAGGAAAAATTGTTTATAAAGAAATTGCCGAAGCCTTCGATTTAGAATTCGAAATGGCTTAGGTGGTATTTGAGTTGATTAATAGCGAAGAACTCCAGTATTTTACTGGAGTTTTTTTATTTGAGAATTTGATGTGTGAAGTTAAATTATGTTAAAAAGTAACTTCGCTTAATCTGACAAAGTTTCAGAGGTACAATAGTGGTGTAATTATTGCTATATTTAATAAAAATTAAAATGTATTAATCATGATGACAGGATACACAGGGTATTATATCCTTATAGGGGCCATTTCTTTAGTAAGTTGGTTGGTGAGTAACCAATTGAAAATGAAGTTCAAGAAGTATTCAAAAGTTCAATTGCGTAATGGTATGAGTGGCGCGGAAATAGCTCAAAAAATGCTTTCTGACCACGGTATTTATGATGTTGAGATTATTTCAACACCTGGTAGGTTAACAGATCACTATAATCCCAAGAATAAAACAGTAAATTTAAGTGAAGCTGTTTACAGTCAGCGTAATGCGGCCGCAGCAGCAGTTGCTGCACACGAAGTTGGGCATGCAGTACAACACGCCACAGCGTATGAGTATTTAACTATGCGCTCTAAATTGGTGCCAGTAGTGCAAATCACATCTAGTATGTCCCAATGGGTAGTTTTTGGTGGTATCGCATTAATGGTGTCTAATGCTGTTGGTGGAATGGGCTATTGGATAGCTATTGCTGGCCTAATTATGATGGGGTTTGCTACACTTTTTAGTGTCGTTACTTTACCTGTAGAATACGATGCCAGTAAAAGAGCTTTGGCGTGGTTAAAAAATAAGAATATGGTATCTCAAGAGGAATATAAAGGTTCTGAAGACGCTCTTAAATGGGCTGCACGCACCTATTTGGTTGCGGCGATTGGTGCTATAGCGTCTTTATTATATTGGGCACTTCAGGTGGTTGCTGCAAGAGATTAATCACTAATAAAGATAAAAACTAAAAGCTCTGAAAAATCAGAGCTTTTTTTGTTTATTTACTACACATTGTTAAGCTATGCACAATCCATTAGAATATTATAAAGAACATTCAGAAACCTATAAAGCAAAAGCCAAGGCATGTTATAAGCTTATGACCTCTTTGAGCCTGTTACGTCTACTTGTTTTTGTGTTAACCGGATTTGGTGTTTATCTCACTTTTGATGCTTGGCAATTGGCTGTAGCGATAGCTTTATTAGGTACGGTAGTATTTGTGAAATTACTTTCTAGATATACCGATATTAAGCATAATAAAGCTTTTAACGATGCTTTGACAGAGATTAATAGCGATGAAATTAAAATAGCTTCAGGAGATTTTTATGATAGGGAAAAGGGCCTTCAGTTTCAAGATCCAGCTCATTTTTACAGCTTAGATATAGATTTATTTGGTCGTGGGTCTTTTTTTCAGTTTGTTAATAGAACTAACATAAAAGAGGGCGCGGAGACATTAGCTTCTATGTTAAAAGCCAATAATATTGAAGATATTACCGCTAGACAAAAAGCTATAAAAGAGTTAAGCGAAAAACCCAAATGGCGACAGTATTACGGGGCGACCTCTAGTTTAGTCGATGTAGAAACTCCTGCCAGGGAGATTATAGATTGGTTGAGGAAATATCAAACCTTTTTGTCCAATATTATGAGGTGGTTGCCATTGGCTTTTATAGTGGCTACAATCATAATATTGGGGCTTACATTAGCAAATGTCATTGAAGCTACTTTTCTTATGTATTGGCTTTTTGTGGGTTTAGCTATTACGGGGCCTTATGTGAAAAAAATAAATATACTTTCTTTACAAACAGATAAACTTAAAGACACATTTAGGCAATATGCCCAGCTATTAAAATTAATTGAAGAAGAAACTTTTACTTCAGAATTTCTTAGAAAGAAGCAAAGCCAAATTAAATCTGAAAGCAAAGAGGCCTCGGCTATTTTTAAAGCGCTTTCCAGGGCTTTGGATGCACTTGACAACCGAAATAATATCATTGGAGCCATTTTTGGAAATGGTTATTTTTTAACGGATATTAGGAATAGTTATCGCATTGAAAAATGGATTGAGAGTTATGGAGATAAGGTTGAAGATTGGTTCGAAGTAGTTTCTTTTTTCGATGCTTATAATTCCTTAGGAAACTATGCTTACAATCATCCAGGTTTTATTTATCCTGAAATATCGGAAAAGGATAACGTTATAAAAGCAAAAGGGTTGGGGCATCCGCTTCTGGATAAAACAAAGCGGGTAGATAGTGATTTGCTTATCGAAAACGAGCAATTTTTCATTGTTACAGGGGCTAATATGGCTGGAAAGAGTACGTTCTTGAGAACGGTATCATTACATATTGTTATGGCAAATATGGGATTGCCAATTTGTGCTAAACACAGTCAATATTCACCTGTAAAGTTAATTACAAGTATGCGAACCACAGACTCGTTGACCGATGATAGTTCTTATTTCTTTTCGGAATTAAAACGTCTTAAGTTCATAGTCGATACCATTGCTAAAGAGCCTTATTTTATAATTTTAGATGAAATTTTAAAAGGAACAAATAGTACAGACAAAGCAATAGGGTCGAAGAAGTTTGTCGAGAAACTAGTGGCGTCTAATGCTACAGGGGTTATAGCAACACACGATTTAAGTTTGTGTGAGATTGAAGAACAGCTAGAAGCTGTGAAGAACTATTATTTCGATGCCGAAATTATAAACAACGAATTGCATTTCGATTATAAATTAAAGAAAGGGATTTGCCAAAATATGAACGCTTCATTTTTGCTTAAAAAGATGGAGATTGTATAGGTTTAATCATTCTAAAAAGTAGGGTCTATTAAAACAAAATGATTGCGTAAAATCCATTTAACCCATGCAGTATACTTCTAAACTACCAAACCTTGGGACGACTATTTTTACCGTCATGAGTGCCTTGGCCAAAGAACACAATGCGGTTAACCTATCTCAAGGGTTTCCAGATTTTGATAGCGATAAAAAGTTGGTAGATCTTCTAAGTAAAGCCATGAATTCGGGTTACAACCACTATGCTCCCATGAGAGGACTTTTAGAGCTAAAAGAAGCGATTGCTAAAAAGTTTGATAGTCTTTACGCAACAACCTACCACCCCGAAAGCGAGATTACCATTACTGCAGGTGCAACGCAGGCGATTTCTACGACGATTACCGCTTTTGTGAATAAAGGTGATGAGGTTATTATTTTTCAACCAGCTTATGATAGTTACCAACCATTGGTAGAACTTAATGGTGGAAAAGTGATTCCTGTTCAATTGAGAGCTTCGAATAATTTCAAAGTAAACTGGAACGAAGTAAGGGCAAGAATTAATAATAACACCAAAATGATTATTGTTAATTCGCCTCACAACCCAACGGGTACTGTGTTTTCTAAATCAGATATGCTGGATTTACAGGAACTGACAAAAGATACCAATATCATTATTTTGAGCGATGAAGTATATGAGCATATGGTCTTCGATGACTTACAGCATCAAAGTGCCTGCATGTTCCCCGATTTAAAGTCTAGAACTTTTGTTGTGGGGTCGTTCTGTAAAACATTTCACAATACGGGATGGCGTATTGGTTATTGTTGTGCACCAAAAGAACTTATGAATGAGTTTGTAAAAGTACACCAGTATATCGTATTCGGTATCCATCATCCTACCCAAAAGGCTATCGCAGATTACATGCAAAACCCAGAGCATTATTTGGGATTATCTCAATTTTATCAGGAAAGACGCGATTTTTTTCTAAATTTAATCAAAACGTCCAGATTCAAGTTTGTACCAGCCAAGGGCTCCTATTTTCAGTTGTTAGACTATTCAGAAATTACCAATGAAAATGATGTGGATTTAGCCAAGCGATGGACTATTGAAAAGAAGATAGCCTCTATACCTTTATCGGTTTTCAATACCAACGGATTAAATGAAAAAGTACTTCGTTTTTGTTTTGCAAAAAAAGATGATACTTTAAAACGGGCAGCCGATATTTTAAATACGATTTAGAAATGCGAGAACAATTAAAAATAGCATTGATACAATCTGATTTAGTTTGGGAAAATCCTAAGCAAAATAGAGTCAATTTTGAAGAAAAAATAAAGTCAATTTCTGCAGAAGTGGACTTGATTGTACTCCCCGAAATGTTTACAACTGGTTTTACCATGAATGCACAAGGCTTAGCTGAAAGCATGCAGGGAGAAACCGTGGCGTGGATGAAAACAATGGTTTCTAAATTCAATACTGCAATTATTGGGAGTATTATAACTTCTGAAGCACAAAAATTTTATAATCGCTTATTATTTGTGGAGCCTACGGGTGGAGTTATAACCTACGATAAAAAGCACACGTTTACTCTAGCTGGAGAGGATAAGATTTATTCTAAAGGAACAGCACGGGTGATTATTGATTATAAAGGCTGGAAGATTTGTCCTTTAATCTGCTACGACTTACGTTTTCCTGTTTGGGCAAGAAATACTGAGGATTATGACGTTTTGCTTTATGTCGCCAATTGGCCAAAGCCAAGAGTTTCTGCCTGGGATGCCTTGTTAAAAGCCAGAGCCATAGAAAATATGAGTTATTGTATTGGTGTGAATAGAGTAGGGGTTGACGGCATCAATATTGAATATTGCGGGCACTCAGCTGTCTATGATGTTTTGGGAGAAATGATTACTAATTTTCAGCCAAATAAAGAACAGATTGAAATAGTAACTTTAGAAAAACAGCATATTAAAAAGTATAGAAATGCTCTAAAGTTTTTAGATGATAAGGATGATTTTACTCTTGTATAAAATTTAAGGTTTGTATGAGCCCCCAATTCGCTCGAATTTGCTCATCGTTATCGAATATAAAATGGCTAACTTTCTCTGGTTGTATTTTCAATAGGTAGTTTCCACTATCATACCTTTCATTACCATTAGCATCGTAGATTACTCTAATATTATACTTTCCAGGATTCAAATCTAAGAATTCAACTTCTTCTGGCTTTCTTGAATATTTTTCATATTTCACTTCGCCTTTATTGTCTGTTAATTGAATAATCACTGGATATTCTGTTCCAACAAGTATTAGTTTTGCGAAACCATAATCAGATTCTTTTCTAATACTAACAGAGTATTGTAAAGTGTCTGTATTAGTTATGTTATAAAAATCAGTGAAAGCCTCAGGTTCAATGGTGAATTCGTATCGGTTTTCGTAGACTTTTTCAAAATCGAAGCTGTAGGTGTTATTTATCGTGTCAAACTTCGTATTAAATTTCACAAAAGTAGAGTCGTTGTCAATAAGGGTAATTTTGGAAGTATCTAAATTTACTAATGGTGTAGAAGCCGAAATTTTAAAAGTCTCGCCTCGGCTAATAGTACCAGAGTTTACAGGTTTTATAACCAAAGAATCCCGTTCTAGGTCTCTAATACGAGCCGTATATTCTTTTTCGTAATCGGTATTGGTTATTTTAAAAATTAAAGAGTCTATTTCTTCTAGCTTGGGCTTGTACCAATAATAAAGTGTATCTGTTTTTTCATCTTTAACAATACTATACGCAAAATCGTCTGGAACCTTAGATTGTAAGTCAATCTTCATGTTTTTGTAATCTCCCTCAAATCCAAAAGTGATTTTTTCGCCCGATTCCATTTTAGGTTTAGTAGCATTAAAATCTAGATTTTCTTTAAAAAGTTTAAGTGTGTAACTCGAATCTGTTGGGACGGTTATAAATTCTTTATGAAAGGCAATTTGGTCAGTTTTCTGTTGAAACTTATTATCTCCGTTATTGTCCTTTAAAGCCATAAGCATGTATTTGCCAGCTTTTACATTTTCGATAGAAAAAGTGGTTAAGCTATCTAGGGTATTGGTAATATACTTGGGCACTTGTTTGTAGACTATCGAGTCTGTGAATGTCGAATCCACTTCATATAATGCTACGTTAACAAAGGTTTCGGGTGCTTTAAAGTAGGCATCTACAATATTACCATTTACTTTAAGGGAGTCAATATAGTCTCCTGTAGAAAGCACATAACGATAATACGGGTAAGGATTTCCTTCGTTGTTATCGGTAATACTGTTCCCGAAATTGAAGGCGTAAGTTGTATTTGGTTGTAACGTATCAATTATTTTAATGGTAATTTTTTTACTCGCGCCACTTAAAGGTCTAACTTCTGGAGGGTATTCCATTGGAGGCGAGATGATAAGTTGCTTTTGTAAGTCTTTTATTTTTATAAACTCGTTAAAAGAAATCTCAATTTCAGTAGCGTTAAAATTGGTAGTGTAATTCTCTGGAAATTCTCTTGTGATTTCTGGAGGAGTTTCATCTTTGGGGCCGCCTTCTGGAGTGCCTCTGTTGGCACAATTTATAAATACAAGCGTTAAGCAGATGATTAAAATAAAATTTGAAAGGCTTTTAGTCATTACCAGTTTAAATTTTCCACAAACCTACATAATTTTTGAAGATATAACGCTTAATTCGTTAAGCTATTGCCATGGTAGCAACACTTATTTTTACGTTTTTAGCTTGGTTTAGAACAAGGCTACAGGCTTCAATTGTTGCACCCGTAGTGATGATGTCATCAACAAGTAAAATGTGTTTATTCTCTATGGCTGTAATGTTTTTCATGGCAAAAAGTTCCTCGCTATTCTTCCATCGGGCAAGTCTTGTTTTTTTAGTTTGAGACTTCGTGTTGGTAATTTTTACAAGTGCATTATCTATATAGTTGGCGTTTAGGGCAAGTGCAATTTGTTGTCCAAATTTCGCTACTTGATTATAACCGCGTTTTTGGAGCTTTTTTTTATGTAGCGGAACAGGAATTACAATATCTATGTCTTGGTAGGCTTCAACGTCTTTAAGTTCTCCACCAAGCCAATTACCTAATGTGAATCCAATGTTTTCGTAACCTCTGTATTTTAGTCCGTGTATTAAACGCTGAACGGGGCCTTCTTTTTCGAATCGGAACAGAGCAGTGCCATTCTCAATCTTCGCCCTACCATAAAGTACTTTTTTTAAACTTTCATCCTTGTCAAAATGAAAATTAGTTACAGGAAAATCGTGGCGGCAGTTTATGCAAATAGTATCTTCATTATCGCTCAATAAAGTAGAACAAGCGTAGCATACTTTTGGAAAAAATAAATTTAAAAGCGATTTAAACATGTTTTTAGTTGAGTTGCCATAAACTTAAATAAAAATTACTTCATTTTTATCGAAATTTCAATCTTCAAAGCCATTAGTTTCAGGCGGTTTTATATTTTTGCAGCTATGGCAAATCAAGACGATAAATTTAAGAAGGTTATTTCTCATGCTAAGGAGTATGGGTACGTGTTTCAAAGTAGTGAGGTTTACGATGGTTTAAGTGCAGTATATGACTATGCGCAGAATGGTGCAGAGTTAAAGAAAAATATACGTGATTACTGGTGGAAAGCCATGGTACAAATGCACGAGAATATTGTGGGAATCGATGCTGCTATTTTTATGCACCCAACGACATGGAAAGCCTCTGGTCACGTAGATGCTTTTAATGACCCTTTAATCGATAATAAAGATTCTAAAAAACGCTATAGAGCTGATGTTTTAATAGAAGACTATTGTGCTAAAATAGAAGCTAAAATTGATAAGGAAGTCATAAAAGCGGCCAAACGATTTGGAGATGACTTCAATAAAGAAGAGTTTATAACAACAAACGGGCGTGTTCTCGGATATCAAGAAAAGATAAATACGATTCTTTCTAGAATGGCGAAATCACTTGAGAATGAAGATTTAGCCGGTGTAAAAGCACTTATTGAGGAATTAGGTATTGCAGATCCATTAACAGGTTCAAAAAATTGGACAGATGTTAAGCAGTTCAATCTTATGTTTGGAACCAAATTAGGGGCCTCTGCCGATAATGCCATGGATTTATATTTACGTCCTGAAACGGCTCAAGGTATCTTTGTGAATTTCCTTAATGTTCAAAAAACAAGCCGTTTAAAAATTCCTTTCGGAATAGCACAAACGGGTAAAGCTTTTAGGAATGAGATTGTAGCAAGGCAATTCATTTTTAGAATGCGTGAGTTTGAACAAATGGAAATGCAGTTTTTTATTAAGCCAGGAACTCAAAAAGAATGGTATGAGCACTGGAAAGAAACCCGTTTAAAATGGCATTTGTCGTTGGGTATGGGAGAAGATTTGTACCGTTTCCATGATCATGAAAAGTTGGCGCATTATGCCGATGCAGCTGCCGATATAGAATTTAAGTTCCCGTTTGGGTTTAAAGAGTTAGAAGGTATTCATTCAAGAACCGATTTCGATTTAAGTCAGCATGAAAAATTCTCAGGCAAGAAACTTCAATATTTCGACCCAGAAGAAAATAAAAGCTATGTACCCTATGTTCTAGAAACATCTATTGGTTTAGATAGAATGTTTTTGGCTGTATTCTCTAATTCATTGCAAGAAGAAGAGTTAGAAAATGGAACCACAAGAACCGTTTTAAAATTACCAAGCGTATTAGCACCGGTTAAAGCTGCTATCTTGCCTTTAGTTAAAAAAGATGGATTGCCTGAAGTAGCTCGTAAGATTGTTGAAGAACTTAAATGGGATTTCAATGTAATATATGATGAGAAGGATGCAGTAGGACGTCGTTACAGAAGACAAGATGCCAATGGAACACCATTCTGTATTACCGTAGATCATGACACTTTAGAAGATAACACGGTTACGATTCGTCATAGGGACTCTATGGAGCAGGAACGTGTTAATATTGATGATTTAAGAGATATTATCAAGAAGCAAGTAGATGTACGTTCTTGGTTAATGAGGATGTAACATATTCCTGTGAAAGCAGGAATCTCTATAAAAACAAAACCCAGAGCCATGGCTCTGGGTTTTGTTTTGTATCTTTTTAGTGTTATTAAAATCGATAACCAAAATTAAAACCAAACCTAGGGACAATAGCATAATCCGAGTCATCATTCTGAAAGAGATTTCTGCCTATACCGTATAATAATTCAAAACTAACCCCTCTACTTGTAACCCACTTACTACCAATTGCAAAACCTACTGCAAAATCGGTTTTATAATCATCACCAGAAGAACTAATAAAACTAATACTCCTGTCTAAGGAATTTAACATGCCAAATCCTTCCGCAAAAAAACCTGAAGCATTTTTTTTACGTCCAAAATACATGCGATAATAAGGTAGTATATAGTATTGGGCTTCATCCCTTACGTCATTATCAAAAGGTAGAAAAACAGAAACGCCAACCGCAGATTCTTCATTTAAAATGTATTCGTATGTGCCTTCAAAAGCTCCTAAAATCAAAAATAATCCATTAAGTTTTATTTCGCTTGAGTTATTTGTACTACTAATATCACGATCATTTTCTTGAGAAAATAGGGGTGCATAAAGAAGTAATAGTAAGAAAGAAATAATCGAAAGTTTTTTCATTTTATTTGGTTTTTTGATTACTTGAAATAACCCAAAAACTATACCGAAATAACGAAAAATCTTATATATAAAGAAAGTTTTTCTTTATATTTTCATCTGTCTATCAATCTGCTGATCTAAAGAAATAAATGTCTCGGTTCTTGAAACTCCTGAAATTGTCTGGATTTCATCGTTCAACAAATGCATTAAATGCGCATTGTTTTTACAAATAATCTTTATCAAAACATTCCAGTTTCCGGTAGTATAATGGCATTCTAAAACCTCCGGGACTTTTTTGAGTTGCTTAATGGCTTCGGGATTGTGAATAGCTTTATCTAAATATACCCCAATAAAAGCAACGGTAGTGTAACCCAATACCCTTGGGTTAATCACAAATTTAGAGCCTGTAATTAAACCAGATTTTTCAAGTTTACGCAAGCGTTGGTGAATGGCCGCACCTGAAATCCCCACGTTACGTGCTATTTCTAAAATAGGTGTTCTGGCATCTACCATGAGCGCGCGTAAAATCTTTTTATCTATACCATCTATGGTAAGGGCTTTTTCTTTATTCTTCATCTGGTTAGTTTCTGTTTAAAATACAAATGTAATCATTTGGTTTCAATCTAAAACAAAAACCGTGTAAATGATTGTTCGAATAAATAAAAAGTGATTTTTATAGCATGTGTTTAGCCTTTTTCTAAGAATTAGTTGATTATTTTTGTGTTTTTATATCTGTATCTGGAGAAAAAATGAGAAAATCTATTTTAATAACTGGGGCTTCTTTAGGAATAATTGCAATTATTTTAGGTGCTTTCGGGGCGCATGGATTAAAAGAATTGATTACTGCTTCATCTCAGAACACTTTCGAAACTGGGGTGCGTTACCAAATGTATCATGCCATTCTATTGTTATTTGTTGGAAACACTAATTTGGTTACCGGCAAAATGAAAAGTTTAATATATTTCCTCGTAGTTTTTGGAGTTCTGTTTTTCTCTGGTTCCATTTATGGATTGGCTACTAACGAGCTGTCTTCATTCGATTTTAAGACCATTGGTTTTATAACCCCAATTGGTGGTTTACTCTTCATAATCGCTTGGATTTGTTTATTGATTAGTTTTTTAAGAATTGATAAAAAAAAGCGTTAAAATTGAATTTGTAATCCTTCAAATGTCATATTTTTAGTAAAAATAATTTAACTGAAAAGGTATGGCGAATCAAAATTCGGTTTCAAAAGAACTGACTTTAGAGCATTACGGTATTAAAAATGCTCAGATTAATTATCAATTGTCTCCCGAAGAATTACACGATTATTGTATTAATAACGGATTTGGAAAGGAAGCCTCTTCTGGGGCTTTAGCAATAAATACTGGTGAATTTACCGGAAGATCCCCGAAGGACCGGTTTATCGTTAAGGATGATATTACTAAAGATCGTGTGTGGTGGGGTGATATTAACATTCCGTTCGACAGTGAAAATTTTGACTTATTGTACAATAAGGTTGTTGATTATCTTTCTAATAAAGAACTATTTGTGCGCGACTGCTATGCTTGTGCTGACCCTAATTATAGATTGAACCTAAGAGTGGTTAACGAATACCCTTGGAGCAATCAGTTTGCATATAACATGTTTTTGAGACCCGAAGAAGAAGACTTAAAACGTTTTAAGCCAGAATGGACAGTAATTAATGCTCCCGGATTTATGGCCAATCCTGATGAAGATGGAACGCGTCAGCATAATTTTGCCATAATTAACTTTACAAAAAAGATAGCACTTATTGGAGGTACCGGTTATACAGGTGAAATAAAGAAAGGTATATTTTCTGCATTAAATTTCATTTTACCAGTTTACAAAGACACATTGCCCATGCATTGTAGTGCAAATGTTGGGGCAAATGGCGACACCGCAATATTTTTCGGCCTATCAGGAACTGGTAAAACAACTTTGTCTACAGATCCAAATAGAAGTTTAATAGGAGATGACGAGCATGGCTGGACCAACGACAACAATGTGTTTAATTTTGAAGGCGGCTGTTATGCTAAGGTTATTAATTTATCGCGAGATAAGGAACCTGAGATTTTTGATGCCATAAAAAAAGGAGCAATCCTTGAGAATGTGATTTTAGATGCTAATGGCGTGGTGAATTTCAAAGATACTTCTATAACACAAAATACAAGAGTAAGTTACCCAATACATTTTATTGAAAATATTCAAGTGCCATCAGTAGGTTTTAATCCTAAAAATATATTCTTTTTAACAGCAGATGCTTTTGGGGTTATTCCACCAATATCGAAATTAACCCCTAGCCAGGCTGCCTATCACTTTATTTCTGGTTACACTGCCAAGGTGGCTGGAACCGAAGCTGGAGTTGTAGAGCCTGTGCCTTCTTTTTCGGCATGTTTTGGAGCGCCTTTTATGCCGCTACACCCTGCTAAGTATGCCGAAATGCTAAGTAAAAAAATGATTGATGCTGGTGTTAATGTTTGGCTTGTTAATACAGGTTGGACAGGAGGCCCTTACGGTGTAGGTAAGCGTATGGAACTTAAATACACCAGGGCTATGATAAATGCTGTTTTAAATGGCGAACTAGGACTGTATAACTATGATGATTATCATATTCATTCAGTATTTGGAGTTGCTCAACCTAGAACCTGTCCGGGCGTACCAACGAGTGTATTAAGCCCCAGACAAACCTGGAACGATGATGAAGCGTATTATACCATGGCATTTAAGCTAACAAATGCGTTTCGCGAGAACTTTAAAAAGTTTGAGGCGCATTGTAATGAGGAAATTAGACGTGGAGGTCCGCAACGATATGCGTTTTAATAGAAAAAAATCCCGATTCAAATAAGAATCGGGATTTTATATTTAAAGTGGTTTAATTACTTTTTTTTGTTGACTTCTTCAATGTATTTCTGCAAAGCCATCGTCATGGAAGGTGTTTCAGGAGTTGGAGCGGCTATATCTACGCGTAACCCTTTTTCCTTTACCGCTTTTATGGTGGTATTACCAAAAACAGCTATGCGTGTATTATTCTGTTTAAAATCAGGGAAGTTTTGAAACAGAGATTCAATACCCGAAGGACTGAAAAATACTAAAACATCATAATAAACATCGGCAAGGTCTGATAAATCACTAACAACTGTTTTGTAGAACGTTGCTTGTTTCCAATCAATACCTAAACCATCTAAAGTTTCAGGAACTAGAGGTTTAACTTTATCGGTATTTGGTAACAAGAACTTTTCGTCTTTATACTTTTTAATTAAAGGTGAAAGCTCTGCGAACGTACGTTTTCCAACATAAATCTTACGTTTTCTATATACTACATATTTTTGCAGATAGTAGGCAACCGCTTCAGACTGGCAGAAGTATTTCATAGTATCTGGTACTTTAAAACGCATTTCTTCAGCAACTCTAAAAAAGTGGTCTACAGCATTTCTACTGGTAAGTATAATGGCCGTGTAATTTTTTAGGTCTACTTTTTGTTGCCTAACCTCTTTAGCAGACACGCCTTCAACATGTATGAAAGGTCTAAAGTCTATTTTAACCTTTTGCTTTTCCTCTAAATCAAAATATGGTGAGTTCTCTATTTTAGGTTCTGGTTGAGATACTAAAATTGTTTTCACTTTCATAGGCCAAAGTAGTTTGTTCGTAGTTTCTAAGTCATAAACACCTTGTATATTATTACATAGGGTGCAATTTCGAGAGCGCAAAGATACAAAATAAAATAGAAAAAGTATTGTTTTATTAAACTTTGGTATGTTTTGAAAGACGTTATGAGCCCAATAATATTAACTGTTAATAAAATAATAATCATTACATAAATTAAAGGTAATGTTAATTCAAAACTGTAAAGGATAAAACAGTTTATTGGTAGCAACAATATGCCAAGATAATTTTTGTAGCTTATTTTCTGAAAAAGATAGTCTGAAACCAATTTTTCCATCTCAAAGAGACTTGCAATAAGACGCTCCAAAAGTACTTTAATTAGAAAAAAAGTGGCAATACCAATACCAAATTTTATGAGCGTATTAGGCAAGAACGTATCTTGACCTGTGGTGTATTCAAACAGTGTATACGAAAACAATGAAAGTGTAATCACAAGATTTCCGAATAGCAATGCATCAAAATTGTCTAAAAATTTTTGGTCTCTAGAGTATATTTTTAAGTATTTGGAGTTGCCGGGAACCGAGATAAAATCGTTGAAACGTTTGGGGTCTTTAAGCTTAGCGAGAGCTACGATAATTAACCCAACTACAAGCAATGCCGTGAATATTTCATTAGATACTATTTCCCTAAGCATGGGTTAAAATTATTATAAATTATTAATAAGAAGCTTAAATTATTGAGGAATATTTAAAAAAAATAAACCCATATTGCCGTACATTTGCCATGAATGAAAGCTCAGACAAACTGAATATGGAAGGAGCCATCGTTATCATCCCAACCTATAACGAAATTGAAAATGTTGAAGCTATTGTGAAAGCTGTATTTTCGCAGTCTGATGATATTCATATCCTCATAGTTGATGATAATTCACCAGATGCCACAGCTTCCAGGGTGAAAACACTTCAGAAAGAATTTAAGGGAAGACTGCATTTAGAAGTTAGGCAAGAGAAATCTGGTCTAGGTACAGCTTATATCCATGGCTTTAAGTGGTGTTTAGATAATAGCTATGAGTATATTTTTGAAATGGATGCCGACTTTTCCCATAATCCAAAAGATTTACAGCGATTATACGATACCTGTGCTATTGAGGGTGCAGATATGTCTATTGGGTCAAGGTATATAACAGGTGTTAATGTGGTAAACTGGCCTATGGGCAGGGTTTTAATGTCGTATTGTGCGTCTAAATATGTTCGATTTATAACAGGTATGAATATTAATGATACCACAGCAGGTTATGTCTGTTATAAGCGAAAGGTACTAGAATCGATAGATTTAGATACAATTAAGTTTATTGGTTATGCGTTTCAAATTGAAATGAAATTTAAAGCGTATCTTAAGAAATTCGAAATAAAAGAAGTGCCTGTTATCTTTACCGATCGTACAAAGGGGGAATCTAAATTAAGTAAAGGAATTATATCGGAAGCTGTTTTTGGAGTTATATCAATGAAAATAAAGAGCTTCTTTAAAAAATAAAGTCTTCTGTAAGAAGGCAAAAAATATAGAACATGAAAAAAACACTAATAAAAAATGCCAACATAGTTAATGAAGGTACTGTGTTTAATGGCGATGTTTTAATCGAGGGAGAATATATTAAGAAGATAGGAGAATCCTTAACGCCTAAATCGCCAGATGTTTTGGTGTTAGATGCAGAGGGGAAATATCTTTTACCTGGAGCCATAGATGATCAAGTTCATTTCAGGGAACCGGGTTTAACCCATAAAGCCAATATAGAAACAGAATCTAAAGCAGCTATTGCAGGAGGTATTACATCATTTATAGAAATGCCTAATACAAATCCGCAAACTACAACGGTTGAGAAGTTGGAAGAAAAGTTTGAAATAGCGGCCAAGAACTCGTCTGCAAACTATTCTTTTATGTTTGGTGGTACTAACGATAATTTAGATGAAATTTTAAAACTAGATGCGAATCAAGTTGCAGGTCTAAAACTGTTTTTGGGGTCTTCAACTGGAAATATGCTTGTTGATGATCCAGAAGTATTAAAAAAGATTTTTTCTAATACCAATTTGCGAATTTCAGTGCATTGTGAGGATGAAGCAACCATTAGAAAAAATTTAGAGGCGCACTTGAGCAAATATGGCGAGGACATCCCAATAGAGGAACATCCTGTAATAAGAAGTGAAGATGCTTGTTATTTGTCGTCTTCCAAAGCCATAGAATTAGCTAAAGAAACTGGTGCTCGATTACATGTTTTTCATTTGTCTACAGGAAAGGAAACCAATTTGTTTACCAACGATATAGCGCTAAAGGACAAGAAGATAACTTCTGAAGTATGTATTCACCACCTTTGGTTTTCTGATGAAGATTACAAGAATAAAGGGACCTTAATTAAGTGGAATCCTGCGGTTAAAACAGCTAAAGACAGAGATCAATTATGGGAGGCGTTGTTAGATGATAGAATTGATGTTATTGCTACAGATCACGCACCGCATACCATAGAAGATAAAAATAATGTTTATACCAAGGCGCCGTCGGGAGGGCCTCTAGTTCAACATGCGCTGCCAGCGATGTTAGAAATGTACCATAAAGGAAAAATTTCTTTGGAAAAAATAGTTGAAAAAATGTGTCACAATCCCTCTATTATGTTCGAAATAGATAGAAGAGGCTTTGTTAAGGAGGGTTATTATGCCGATTTGGTTTTAGTAGATTTAAATAATCCTTGGACGGTTACTAAAGATAATATCTTATACAAATGTGGTTGGTCACCGTTTGAAGGGGCAACTTTTAAATCGAGAATAACACATACCTTTGTAAACGGAAGTATGGCTTATCACAATGCTAAATTCAGTGCTGTAAAGTATGCAAAACGATTAACCTTTAATAGATAATGTACAGGCTAACATTTTTAGTTCTATTTATAGTTTTTTGTCTTTTAGGATGTACTCGTAGCATAAGCAAACCTAAAAACTTAATTTCTAAGAAAGACATGGTATGCATTTTAATTGATGCGAAATTGATTTCTTCAGCTAGTCCCCTAAACAAAAAAATATTACAGGAAAATAGGGTTTTTCCAAACAGTTATATCTTTAAAAAGTATAATATAGATAGTGCTCAATTTGCCGAGAGCAATATGTATTATACGCATCGTGTCAAGGATTATGAGGAGATTTACCAAATGGTAAAAGATAGTCTAGACCTTTTAGAAACTAAATATAAAGAACTAAAAGAAGCGGAAATTAAAATCGCAGAAAGAAAAAGCAGGGATTCATTAAATCAGGTGCTCAAAACAAGAGATTCATTAAGGGAAATAGCTAAAGATTCAAAAACTGAAACAGTTGGAAATAACCCAATGTTGATACATGAACTTGAGGACATAGATATTGATGATGAATTAGAGCTTATCGATCCTGTTTCAGATAAATAGCTCCGACTTCTATAATGCTTTCTTCTATAGGTTTAAAACTGTAATTAAGCGTTTTTTTTACTTTGTCGCTACTGTAGTTTTTCTTTGTGGAAATGGAGCTAACGATATGTTTTGTTATTCGCCTTCTTTTTCCAGTAAGTTTCGTTTTAAGCCAATCTATTTTCCAAGCAAATTTCAAAAGTAGAGGTTTAGCAAGGTGCTTCGGAGGGTTTTTGCCTACAGCCTTTGAAAGCGCACTGAAAAAACGTTTATAAGACCAGTTTTCGGCGACCAAAACAAAACGTTCGTTAACGATTGGACTTAGCATTAAATCTACCATGATATCAACTACATCAATTACTGAGACCAAGCCTATGCTTCCATTAGTATAGTGTTTTAGGCCTTTAGCTGCTTTTCTAAATAAACTTCCGGAACCGTATTTCCATATACCAGCCCCTATAATTACACCAGGATTAACCACCACCACATCCAATCCTTCCTGCGAGGCACGCCAAACTTCAATTTCGGCACCATATTTAGTGATGGCATATACACTATTGTCTGCTTCAGCGTTCCAAATAGTTTCCTCATTAATTGGAGATTCATTTAAACTCTCACCTAGCGTAGCTATAGAGCTTACATAGCAAAGTTTTTTTATGTTATTGGTACAACAGAGATTCACCACATTGGCTGTTCCTTCAATATTGGTTTTTCTTAAAATTAGATATTTGTCGGGTTCGAAAGATACAAACGCAGCGCAGTGGTATACATATTCTATGTCCTTAAAGACATCAGTCAATGCAGGGATGTCAAGTATATCGGCCTTTACCCATTCTATTTTTTTGAAGACATCATGATAGTTTTCGGAATAACAAGAAAATACATTTTTTACATGTTCTATTTTACGTTCGTTTCTGTATATAGCTCTTACATGATTGTCTTTATTCGCAAGTCTGTAAAGTAAATGTGCTCCCACCAATCCTGTTCCGCCGGTAACTAGTATCATAAAACTAAATTAAAGAATTATTCATAATACCAGAGTAATTGAGTAGTGATTTTTATCTTTGCGTAGTTTTTTTTAGAAAGCGGTTAGAGTAGCCAAAATATTTTACAACAAAACAGAATAAAATGATAAAGAATTTTGTAGAAGAACTAACTTGGAGAGGAATGATTCATACTGTAATGCCAGGAGCCGAAGAGCATTTAATGGAAGGTATGAAAAGTGCTTATATAGGTTTTGATCCAACCGCAGATTCTTTGCATATTGGTAATTTGGTTCCAATCATGATTTTAGCTCACTATCAAAGATGCGGACATAAACCTGTGGCTTTAGTAGGTGGGGCGACAGGTATGATTGGTGATCCATCTGGAAAATCTAATGAGCGTAACTTGCTTGATGAAAAAACGCTTCGTCATAACCAGGAGGCCATTAAAGGACAGTTGGCACATTTTTTAGATTTTGAGAGTGATGCTGATAATGCTGCAGTTTTAGTGAATAATTACGATTGGATGAAAGATTTTTCTTTTTTGGAATTCATCCGTGATGTAGGTAAGCATATCACCGTTAATTACATGATGGCCAAAGATTCTGTTAAGAATAGAATTTCTGCCGAAGCCTCAGAGGGTATGAGTTTTACAGAGTTTACCTATCAATTGGTGCAGGGATACGATTTCCTTCATTTATATAGAGAGGCCAACTGTTCTGTGCAAATGGGAGGTAGTGATCAATGGGGTAACATCACCACGGGAACAGAATTGATTAGACGAATAGCTGGTGGTAAAGGGTATGCTATTACTTGCCCTTTAATTACGAAATCCGATGGGTCTAAATTCGGAAAATCTGAAGGCGGAAATGTTTGGTTGGATCCAAAAAGAACTTCATCTTATAAGTTTTACCAGTATTGGTTAAATTCTTCTGATGAGGATGCAGAAAAGTATATTAAGATTTTTACGTTTTTAACCGAAGATGAAATTAATAGCTTAATTGAAGAGCACAAACAAGCGCCTCATCTAAGAGTATTGCAAAAGCGTTTGGCTGAAGAAATCACCAAAATGGTACATTCTGAAGAAGATTTAGGTAATGCGATAAAGGCGAGTAATATATTGTTTGGAAGATCTACAGGAGAGGATTTAAAAGGGTTAGACGAACAAACTTTTTTAGATGTTTTTGATGGGGTCCCTCAAACCGAAATTTCAACTTCAGATTTCAATAATGGTTTGGATATGATTGCAGCTCTTGCTGAAAAAGGCGGATTCTTAAAATCTAATGGAGAAGCAAGGCGCGCCCTTAAAGAAAATTCTATTTCGGTTAATAAAGAAAAAGTAAAAGAGGACTACATCATAAGTGAAAAGGATTTGATTAATGGTAAGTTCGTGCTTTTACAAAGAGGAAAAAAGAATTATTTCCTACTAAGCGTTGTTTAAGAAATAAGGCCCGAGTGAGAGCTCAGACCTTATAAACTAACCAACCAATTAAAAACTAATCTTTCTTTATCTTAGCTTTATTGGTTTGTCGCTCGAAACTTCAAAACCTAACAAGAAAATTGATTTTTTTTAGGGTAGTTTTTATAGAGCCATGAGGTTGCACCCTCGAATATCAGAATGGTCAAAACGACCAATAACCTCAAAGGAACCATCACTGTGTACTCTACCTAAATCTTGAGTGGCGATAAAGGCACATGAATTTATGTTGGCAAAATCTATGATATTTAAGCCTCCTGATTTTTTTGGGCTTTGAATGGAAAGCGGATCTTCAGTGTCGCGGGTAAGAACACGCATCCATGGCGGACAGTGAAAAATGCCTTTTTCTTTAGAGTAGGCTTGGCTTAGAAGCTCTGTCATACCATATTCGCTATGAACAGAATTAATCCCAAACCTCTTTTTTAGTATTACGTGGAGTTCTTCTCTAATCAATTCTTTCCTTCTTCCTTTCATGCCACCAGTTTCCATGACGATGGTGTTTTTAAGATTGAATTGAAATTTTTCCACCAAATCCAAAAGTGCAAAAGAAACACCAATGAGTAAGACTTTTTGTCCTTTAGAATTTAATTTTACTAGCGTCTGTTTTAATTCATTAAGGTTGTTGAGGTAGAATCCGCTTTCATTATGTTTAGACTCTTCAATTAAAGTATTTGCCATGTAAATTAAAGAAGACCCTTGGCGTTCTAAGTAAGAAGGTAACAAGGCTAGAACTACATAATCTTTAATATTGCCGTAAAATTGCTCGAAACATTTACCAAAACTCTGTTCATAAATACTTAAGTCGGTTATATGGTGTTTGCTAGTAATACTTCCAGTAGTCCCTGAACTGGTAAAGGTAGTTTGAACAGTTTTTTTTGAACTCAGAATGTCGTGTGTTTTAAAAAACTGGATGGGTAAAAAAGGTATCTTATCTATAGCGTTAACCTCACTAGGCGTTTTGTTAATGAGGTCACAAAAGGAACGATATACCCTATTGTTTTCAAATTGAAATTTAAATACCTCTAGTGCCTTGGATTCAAATTGATTTTCAGTCTTTATTTCGAAAATGGAATTAGCGTCTATCATAAACTTTTACTGCATAACAAAAGTATACAAAATAAAAAGCGCTACCAATGGTAGCGCTTTTGCAAAATTATATTTAGTACTAAATTATTTTATTACCAGTTTTCGGGTTTCGCTTATGCTACCTTCGGTGATTTTCAAGATGTAAACGCCTTTGTTCAAATTAGAAATCTCAAGCCTTTTACCAAATAATCTTGTTTTGTACATTTCTTTTCCCAAAACATTAAAAAATGTTATAGTTTTTGGGAGGTTTTTTTTGGACGATATAGTTACAAATGTACTTCCAATAACAGGATTGGGGAATATAGACAGTTCCTCTATGACTTCTTGTGATGGTTGCTCACGAAAGTTTTGAGCACTCAGAGATGAATTGCACAAGAGAATTAGAATGAAAATAACTGACAAGTAAAGTTTCTTCATATACAGATATTGGTAATTTAAAATTACGAAAAATAACACAAAAGTCATACCAAAAATTTGTTAAAGATTTTCGTGATTTATCGAAAGTTAATTTTCGGTAAGTAGTTTGTTATCTAAACGTTATTAATTAATTCAATATTAATTATATTGTCCTTTAAGTTATATATTTACTTTTTGCAAACATTAATTTAAACATGAAGAAAAAAGATATAAAAATACTTTTGGTTGATGATGAGCCAGATATCTTGGAAATTGTTGGTTATAATTTATCTAGTGAAGGATATAAAGTTATAACTGCCGAAAATGGTTTTGAGGGTGTAAAAAAAGCAAAAAAAGAACTCCCCCAGTTAATCATATTAGATGTTATGATGCCAGAGATGGATGGTATTGAAGCCTGTGAATTAATGCGCAAAACTCCCGATTTAAAAAATACAATAATTACGTTTTTAACTGCTAGAGGTGAAGATTACTCGCAAGTTGCGGGTTTTGATGCTGGAGCAGACGATTATATTACTAAACCCATAAAACCTAAGGTTTTAATTAGCAAAGTTAAGGCGCTTCTTAGGCGTTATAAAGAAGAAGAGGTGTCCGAAACGGTTAAAATTGGAAGTTTGGTAATTAACAAAGATGAATACAAAGTAACCTCAAAAGGAAAAGATATTATCTTACCAAGAAAAGAATTTGAATTACTATCTTTATTGGCATCTAAGCCAGGAAAAGTTTTTAAGCGCGATGAAATCCTAGATACCGTTTGGGGTAATGAGGTTGTTGTGGGTGGAAGAACCATAGATGTTCACATTCGTAAATTACGTGAAAAACTAGGAGACGATAGTTTTAAAACCATAAAAGGCGTAGGATACAAGTTTGTTGATTAGGGCCTAAAATGCGTACAAAATTTAAAAAATCGTATCGATTTGCGATTAATTCTTCGCTTTATATAACCATTTATATAACGCTCATAACAGGTGTTTTTTTATTTTACTATCACGAGTTAATATGGTATCATTTACTTTTATTCGCTTTGGTAGTTTATCTTTTCTCTTTTGCAATTATTCAATTTAGAGTAGAACGTTACATATACAAGCGCGTAAAGAAAATCTATGATGATTTAACACTATTGGAATCAGCCAGTCTTACCAAGGGTGCTATTACTACAGATATGCGAACCTTAACTCAAGAAATTGATAAATACGCAAAGGATAAAAAAATTGAAATTGAGACGTTACGAGTTAGGGAGCAATACAGGAAAGAATTTTTAGGTAACGTTTCCCATGAGTTAAAAACACCGTTGTTTACTGTTCAAGGTTATATCTTAACCTTACTAGATGGTGCAATGAACGATGAGAAAATCAGGAAAAAGTACTTAACCAGAGCAAGTAAGGGCATTGAGCGCCTGGGCTATATTGTAAAAGACTTAGATATGATTACCAAGTTAGAGGTTGGGGATTTAAGTCTAAATACTGAAGACTTTGATATAGTAGAGCTCATAGAAAACGTATTTGAAATGTTCGAAATGAAGGCTGGGAAAAAGAAAATTACCTTGACCTTCGATATGGATTATCCCGAACCAATATTGGTAAAGGCCGATAAAGAACGAATACAACAAGTTTTAGCCAATCTTATTGTAAATTCATTAAAATATGGCAGGGAAAAGGGAACTACAGAGGTAAGTATTGAGAATCTTATTAAAAACAAAGTTATTGTGCGCGTTACCGATAACGGTGAGGGTATAGAAAAAGAACACCTTGGGCGTCTTTTTGAGCGTTTTTACAGAGTAGATAAAAGCGGTTCCAGAAAGGAAGGTGGTTCCGGTCTAGGACTTTCAATTGTTAAGCACATCATGGAAGCCCATAACGAGAAAATATATGTTGAGAGTGATTATGGCGTAGGTAGTGAGTTTTCGTTTACCCTAGAAAAGACTAAATAACTCTTTATAATCTGTTTCAAAATTGAAAGACTTTAAACCTTCAAAGTCTTTTGTATCTTCAATCTTTTTAATTGAAAAATCGTCTTGGTTACAGCTTGGTACAAGGTTTTGCCTTGTAAGTCGTTCTGCTAAATATTCTTGTTCAAATTGTCCGGGTGTAGGTATAAAGAATGCTTTTTTGTTCAACTTTGCCAAATCCATTACAGTAGTGTAACCGCTCCTGGAAATTATTAATTCACTTTCGTTAATTGTTTTTTCAAGAAGTTCTGAGGTCATAAAGTTATATATGGTTATATTTCGATTGACCTGAATGGTTTGTTCTTTTTCCATTTTGCCTTTAACAAAAACAACTTTTCCGGTAAAATCTTTAAACGCTTCTAGAAGCTTTTCTTCCAACAAGGTGCGTTGTGGTTCTGGGCCAGAAATAAGAACTAAAACCTTGTTTACATAATTAACATATTGCTTCTTAAACCTACTTAAGGGCCCTATGTATTTTGTTGGTATATCGAAGTTTTCTGTGTGACCTAGTTTTCCGCTTAAGTTAGGAGTGCCCTCAATATCAGGAACCCAACATTCATCAAACTTTTTTATGATTTTTTGATGCATCTTGGTGCTTAACCAAGTCGTGCTTCCGCTTAGAACGTTCAACTGGTGCGTAATAAAAACCGAAGGCACTTTTTTACTGTAAACCCCCAGTCTATTATCCGAAATAATACCAGAAATACTGTGGGTCTCTACAATCTCTTTTACAGTTTTTTTTTCGTCCTTAACGGCTTTGAGTAGTTTGGGGGAATCTTTAATCAGTTTTAACTTGAAGTTCTTGCCTTTTTTAGCGTAGGTTACGTTATATGGAGGCAATTCTATAGATGAAACTGTAGGGAACTCTTTTTGTAGTAGAGAAAGTGCTACACCATCACTTGCTATTATAGGATGAAAGTCATGTTCCAAAAGAGCTTTAATAATTGGAATACACCGGGTGGCGTGTCCAAGTCCCCAATTTAAAGGAGCTATTAAAATGCGTTTTTTATTGTGTTTCACTTAATATTTTATTTAGGCCTAAATTAAAGTAAAAGCCTTAAATCTATTTTTGAAAGAAAACAAATATAAGCATACCACCACTCTTGTATATTTCCTTAATTTTACCAAATATTTTTAAATAATAAGAAATAGTTAAATTAAGTGGGCAGCAAGAATAAGCTAAGAAGATTCAAGGAGAATGAAACGTTTTCTAACGTATATCAACCTAAGAGAGAGATGTTGGTCGATGAAGAATATGAACTCAAAGGCCAATGGCGAAATATTGTTTTTAAAAACGAAAATCCAATCGTGCTTGAATTGGGATGTGGTAAGGGTGAATATTCTGTGGCTCTGGCAAAAAAATATCCCAATAAAAATTTTGTTGGTATAGATATAAAAGGAGCTCGTTTTTGGCGTGGTGCTAAAACTGCTATCGAAGAGGATATACCCAATGTGGCATTTTTGCGCGCTCAAATAGAACTTATTGACTATGCTTTTGATGCCAGTGAGGTAGATGAAATTTGGATTACATTTCCCGACCCTCAAATAAAATACAAACGTACCAAGCATAGAATGACCAACACCGATTTTTTGAGTAAGTACAAACGCATACTTAAACCAGAAGGTGTAATAAATTTAAAAACAGATAGTGAATTTATGCATGGGTATACCTTAGGGCTTTTACACGGGGCAGGCCACGAAGTACTCTATGCAAATCATGATGTTTATAAGCAGGAAGGAAGCCCAGAGGATGTAACAGCTGTTCAAACGTTTTATGAATCTCAATATTTAGAAGAGAATAAACCAATTACGTATATTAGATTCAAAATTAACTAACATTGAACATTACTTTTATTTTCTTTCTAGGTTTGGTAATAGCCTTGGTAGGTGTTATTCCTCCTGGTTTGTTAAATATGACGGCTGCTAAAATTAGTCTAAAAGATGGTCACAGTAGAGGCATCATTTTTTCTATAGGTGTGTGTGTAATCGTAGCAGTCCAAACTTATATTGCGTCGGTTTTTGCGAGTTATTTAAGTCATCATCCCGAGGTAATAGATGTACTTCAGCGCGTAGCATTTGTGATTTTTGTACTCATAACAGTCTATTTCTTGTTTATTGCTAAAGCCACCACAAAGCAACAAATTGAACCTAAGATAAGAAGTAAGCATAGTCGATTTTTTCAGGGGATTTTATTGTCTGCTATTAACGTGTTTCCTATACCTTATCAGGCTTATATGACTATTACATTGGCGTCTTTTGGGTGGTTGAATTTTGAGCAAATAAATATAATTTCTTATGTAGCAGGAGCTGTATCTGGAACTTTTGTAATGCTGTATATGTATATTTTCTTTTTTGATAAAATAAAGGACAAAACATTCACTTCACAAAAAAGTATGAATCGCATAATTGGCGGCATTACAGGTATAATTTCTGTAGTTACGCTTATTAATATCATAAAGGAGTTGTAGCTTATGAAACCAGAAACTTTAAGTTTTTTCGAAAAAGTTTTTGAAGTCGCTCGATTAATACCTCATGGTCGTGTAACAAGTTATGGCGCTATAGCTAAATATCTTGGAGCGGTTAGAAGTGCCAGAATGGTTGGTTATGCCATGAACGGCTCTGGAGGGAAAGATGTACCTGCTCATAGGGTGGTAAACCGAAATGGTTTGTTAACTGGAAAACATCATTTTGATGGAACAAATCTCATGCAACAGCTTTTGGAAAGTGAAGGTGTAGAGGTAGTCGACAACCAAATACAGCACTTTAAGTCTGTATTTTGGGACCCTTCCAAGGAATTGTAATTATATCCTAATTATTCAAAAATTTACAAATAATTACTAAAAAGACATACCCAAACCTATGCTAGTGGTCGAAAACTTTTGATCTCCAATATTTAAACGTTCATAACCAGCGCAAACTTTATATTGATTGATGTAATAGTTTATTAATCCATAAAACTGAGTTATAGAACTGCCGTTTATAGCAGTAAAATTAAAATTTGATTCTATACTAATAGGTTTTGTGATAAAGGCTTCGGCACCCAAGCCAAAAGTAAATCCTAATTGATTTACACTACCATCCACGTAAGATGTTCCTACGCCCCACCAGCCGTCAAAGGTTTTGCGTCTTATTCTATGGTATTTAACCAATGCCGTGTAAATAGCGAGGGTATGATAACCAAAATTAGGATTGTTTTCCCAGAGTTGTAGGTAGTCAAGTTCAAGTGCTAACTTATTGTAAAAGCGCATGTCTAAGTTTAAGTGGTTACCATCTAAAGTGGTGTTTTCAAAAATATACCGCGATGAAATAGAGGTTCTGCCAACAGCAGAAAAATCATTCCATTGGTAATCGTAATTACCAATATTAGCATTGGAGTAGGGTTGTTTTGTTAGTATGGCATTACTACTTGGGTGGTCTTTCTCGAAAGGGGTTTCTATAAGAACGCCGTATAGGGTATAGGCGAATAGATTAATGGCTAATCTACCAATGGTTTCCTTAACCAGAATTTCACCGAGGTTATCGTCGCTATCGCTTGTGCTATTACTCCTTTTAGATTTGGTTCTAGAGGTCTTTTCTCGTTCTTTAAGGCTTTCTTCGGCTTTTTCTAATTTGCTTTGCCCCGAAGCCGCAATAGATATACTAATAAAGAGAAATATTAAGGTGTATTTATGAAACATCGGCCAGTTTTATTTTACGGGTTTTTGAACATAAACTATACCAACTTTTCAGTATAAATATTTTGCATTAGATAATAAATAAAACTTCTCATAGCACGCTTCTATCTTCAGCCGTTAATGATTATCTTTGCGTTTAGAATTAATCTGAATAAAAATGAAGCTTAATAAGCAAGATATATTAAAGGCTCTAGAGTATATTACAGTACCCGGAGAAGGTCAAAATATGGTCGAAAGCGGAGCGGTTACTAACGTTGTTACATTTGGTGATGAGGTCATTGTAGATATTACGATTAAAAACCCTAGTCTACAGGCTAAAAAGCGAACAGAAGTTGATATTCTAAAGACCATTCATGAGCAGGTTTACGAAAAGGCAAAAATAACAGTTAACGTAAAAGTTGAAGCTCCTGAAAAGCCTAAAGCCAATGTTATTAAAGGTAAACCAATTCCAGGAATTACAAATATTGTTGCCGTAGCATCAGGAAAAGGAGGTGTTGGTAAATCTACCGTAACAGCAAATCTTGCAGTTTCATTATCTAAAATGGGGTTTAAGGTGGGTGTTTTAGATGCCGATATCTACGGGCCATCGATTCCGATCATGTTCGATGTAGAAGCCGAAAAACCATTGGCTGTTAATGTTAACGGAAAATCTAAAATGAAGCCCATTGAAAATTATGGCGTAAAAGTCTTGTCTATTGGGTTCTTTACACAACCAAACCAAGCGGTTGTTTGGCGCGGGCCTATGGCAGCAAAGGCGTTAAACCAAATGATTTTCGATGCACATTGGGGTGAATTGGATTTTTTACTACTTGATTTGCCTCCTGGAACGGGAGACATTCACCTTAGTATTATGCAATCTTTGCCAATTACAGGAGCTGTTGTGGTTAGTACACCTCAAAATATTGCTCTGGCCGATGCCAAAAAGGGAGTGGCCATGTTTCAACAAGATAGCATACAAGTGCCAGTTTTAGGAATTATAGAAAATATGGCGTACTTTACACCAGAAGAATTACCAGACAACAAATACTATATTTTTGGTAAAGAAGGCGCTAAAAATTTAGCAGAAGATTTAGGCGTTGCATTATTGGGTGAAATTCCATTGGTGCAAAGCATAAGAGAAGCGGGTGATGTTGGTAGACCCGCAGCATTACAAACTGCTACACCTTTAGAGCAGGCCTTCGATGAACTTACACGAAATGTTGTAGAAGAAGTAGTAAAGCGAAATGACAGTTTGCCACCAACAGAGGCAATTAAAATAACAACAATGGCTGGTTGTTCGGCAGTTAAAAAATAAGAGAAATGACTTCAGAAGAGCTAAAAGAAAATGTTTTAAAAGCATTAGATGAAATCCGCCCGTTTTTACAAAGTGATGGTGGAGATATTTCACTTTTATCGATAGAAGATGATAAGTTGGTAAAAGTGCAGCTTCAAGGTGCTTGTGTAGGCTGTAGTGTAAATCAAATGACCTTGAAATCTGGAGTAGAGATGACCATTAAGAAACATGCGCCTCAGATTGAAGAGGTGATTAATATCGATGCCTAATCTTCCAGCATAAATTAGAAAAAGTATTTAATCACCCTTTTTACTGAAAAGGGTGACTTCAAAACTTTATAATTTTAAAAAATCCTTAATTTTTTTAATTCCTATCAAATTAGTAGAGAAAACTTTTAATAGTTTCATTTTCTTCACTTAAATTTGCGGCACGAATTATGATATGCCTTTGGCAATAAATGTTTTAACATGGAAGATGTAAATATCAAGATAACAGATAGAGATGGAGTAACGCACGATATTGTTGCACCAACAGATATGGCTATGAATTTAATGGAGGTTGTACGCTCCTACGAATTAGCACCAGAAGGGACGATAGGCGTTTGTGGTGGTATGGCTATGTGTGCATCTTGTCAGTGTTATGTTAAAAGTGATAATGACTTACCGCCAATGTCTGATGATGAGGAAGCCATGCTTTCTGAGGCCTTCGATGTTCAAGATAATTCGCGTTTAGGCTGCCAAATTCAAATCACTCCAGAAATGGAAGGGTTAGAAGTAGAATTGGCTCCTGAAAGTTAACGTCATTGCGAGGAGTGAAACTACGTGGTAATCTTTTGAAATAAAGAACCACAAGATTTTGATTGTAACCCTTCCGTCACTATGTGACACCTTCCCTTGTCAAGGGAAGGAACCTTTTTAATTTAATTTATCGATTTTCAACCAACTTATTTTTATTTATTCTAAATAAAATTTATATTTGTCCTGTGGATTTAGAAAAGGATTTGGAATACTGTTACGAAATAAAACAAGCTACGTTTTGTAAGTACGTTTTAACGACACCTAACAAGGAAATACGTTTAACGTTTCCTCAAATGTTAGAGTTGAGACGTAAAATCAATGCTTTAACCACATTCGAAAAACTCAATTACATAATTAATAACGAAAATTTCGTTCTTCTTTTTGTTGCCGATAAACAACACTTACTTTACTTAGATATCCCCCAATTACTAAAGCTAAAAGAAGAGATTGAGTTGTTTTTTGTCGATTTCACTCAAGTTTTAGTTTAAATCCTAATGTTTATTTAGACTTTTTTTAAATTTCGAAAGAGTCTACTGCCCGCTAATTTTTATCGTAACTTTGTTAAAAACAGGAAAGTTATGAAAACAACAGCTATAAGAAAACAGATGTCTATCCATCCAGACGTGATGGATTTGTTGAACAATCAGATTGCTATGGAGATGAAAGCTTCTGCTTCATATTTGGCCATGGCCTCTTGGTGTGATCAACGTGAACTGCTTAATAGTAAAGCCTTTTTCTATAAGCAAGCCGAAGAGGAAAGAGAGCATGCAATGAAGATTTTTACGTTTATAAATGATAATGGCGGAGGTGCCGTTTCCCCAGATGTGAATAACGTAAATAATGATTTTGAAAGCCTTAGAGGGATTTACGAAAAGGGATTAGAGCAAGAAATTGCAGTTACAGAATCCATTTTCAATATTTTTAAGGCAGCCAGAAAAGAAGGCGACTTAATCAGTGAGATCTTTTTACAGTGGTTTATTACAGAGCAATCTGAAGAGGAGGATACATTTAGAAGTATTATTGATGTGTTCGACCTTATGGAAGGTATGCCACTTAAAATGATTGACGAAAGACTACCAGAAGAGTAGGAGATAAAACGTAAATTATACCAAATCGTTTTGGTATCTTGAAATGTTCCTAGTTTACCACCAAACTAGGAACATTTTTTTTATCGTTCCATTTTTAAATTTCAACCAGCACAAAGGGGAGAATTTTTGACTATAATAGTCTTCGGCTAAAATCTTAAATGCATCGAAATTCAACCATTCAACTTGTGGGTGTGGAATTACAAGCCAATCTTTTTTATTGGGTATGTAGAATTTACATCCCCAAAATTCCATTAATTCATCTTTTGATATGTAAAAACCAGCTATACAGCTGTTGTTTAGCGTTTGGAACTTTATATTTTGGTTCTTATATGGAAGAAAAAGCTGTGCTTTAAAATAGACTTGTTGGGAAACGTTTTTGGGGTTCAGTTCTAATTTGTCTAAGTAAGATTTAGTGGTTTCAGAGAACAGTAATGGTAATTGTTTTTCTTTAAGTTTTAATAACTTTTCAATAAGAGTATCTTTTCTGTTTGGACCAACACAATGCTCTATTTCGGTATGGCCAACCGAAGGGTCATAAACATAAAACTTGTATATAATTTCCAGATGAATGGGTTTGCCTTCTTTTTTTATTATGCAATCCAGCTCACCTAAAGTTATTTTCTCTTTTTGAATTTGAAGGTTTTCGGTTATTATCGAAATGGTGTTTGTGCTTTGTAGTTGAAAAGAAACAAAACGCTCTATGTATTTCCCCAAACGTAGATTAGAATCGATGGAAATATTAATTTTTGAAAGCGTTGATTCAATGTTAAATTGCTTGAGGCCAAAAACCACATCGTTTTTCCATAAAACTGGGGTTTTTAAAAAGCCTTCGTAGCGTTTTTGGAGCATTAAATTCGTAGCTTGTTGTTTAAGTTCTGTAATTAATCAACTTCACAGGGCCTTCCAAAAGTGTCCTAATAATTTGAAGTGTACCATCATCTTTGGTAGCGATATGCCATTTAATTAATGCAATAGCACCGTTTTCTATTTCTAAACCTGTTATGCTTCTGGGGTGAACACAGCTACCGTCGTTAAAAAACGCAATATCTCCTGGTTCTGGAAAGCGTGGTCTATGGGTATGCCCGAAAATGGTGAGCAGATTATTATTGTTGACAATCCATTTTTTAGCCCTACGCTCTACTTTAATAAGTTCTTTATAGTTTTTTGCAGGGCTGGTAGGGTCTGCAATGCCCATAACATTTAAAGGTTTCCAGAGTATTCTAACCAAGAACCGACTCCATTTCCAAAACAAAAAATTCCACCAATCGGCTTGATGTCCATGCGTTAAAAAAAGTTCTTGTCCGTTATCTTCATGCTTTAAAACAATAGCTTCGTTATACGTTATATCACCAAAAAGTTCCACTTTCTTTCCTTCCTTGGGGTCAAAATAACTCGAAAGGTTTTTCTTTACATAATTAGGGTTTCGGTATACCATATCGTGGTTCCCCCAAATCATATGTAGTTTGTTTTCTTTATGAAACTCACGCATTAACATAAACACATTTTTGTGCGCGTGTAAGATAGAAGTGAAGGAGATGTTTTCCCAAAGTTCGTCGCCATCGCCTAACTCACAATATTGAAATCCTTCTTGGTAATAATGTTTTAAGGCGTGAAAGTAAATATTTCTATTATTGGCAAAATCATCTGCGAAACTATTGTCGCCACGGTGGCAATCGCTAAAGAGGATAAATTTATCGCTGTCGCCAAACGAAACTATTTTAGCATTTTTGTATGCTTGATCTAGCCTTTTCTTAGATGAAAACATAAACCCGTATTAGAATAGGATAAATATAGCCAATATTACTCGACCTAAAGCCCTAATTTTTTCAATGCCTCTGGAAGCATGCGACTCACAAATTTACTGTAAGCCACTGCAGAGGGGTGTAGTCCATCGCTGGCTACAAGTTCTGGTTTTTCGAGACCCTCTCTGGTTATATCGGTAATGTAGATATAAGTAATGTCATTAGCATTACAATAATTCTCTATGTAGTTATTGTACTTATCAATACCATTCGAAATTGTGCTTCTGCCATTTCCAAATGGTGTGAATGCATAATCGGGGATAGATACCACTATTAAATTTTCTTTTTCCCCTTTCGCAAATCGAATAGCATCATTCACTAGTTCAGGAAATTCTGTTTCAAATATGGAGAAATCCCTAACTTGAAACTGGTTGTTTACACCTATAAGTAGAGTCGCTAAATCGAAGTCATTACCAAGATTTTCATTTGCAATAGCATTTTTTAAGTTAGTAGTAGTCCAACCCGTTGTTGCTATTACTTTTAATTCAGCTGTTAAATTTTCAATACGTTCAATGAGACTGTCCTTGAGTTGTTCTGGAAACCTGCATGTTTCACAAACGCTTTGTCCTATGGTGTAACTATCTCCCAAAGAGAGTAATTTAATGGCATTGCTTTGTACTTCAGAATCATTAGGTTCTTCGGTATTAGTTTCTACAGAAGTTGAAGAGCAGCCTAAGTAGAATAATAATATTAGGCCAAAAAAGAGGGATACATTTTTCGAGTTCATTTTTCTTTTAAAGATACGATTTTAAAAAATGACTCGCACATAACAAAAAAAGGTGTTTCCTCATTAAGAAACACCTTTTTTAACTGATGAACATGAATTGCAATTAATGCAGAGCATATTGTAACCCAAAGGTTACATTATAATTCTGTTTTAATTGAATACCATTTAAATCCTGATAAACGGGTGTAGTGATTTCAGTAGCAAAACGAAGTCCTTTGAAAGCACCTGCGTTAATGACGTAGTTCAAACCAAAACCAGAGTTTATAAAGGTTGCACCAGAGTTTACCGTATCGGCTGTAGTTACCATCATTGGATTCAATAGTGGACTTGTACCTTCTATTTCACCAATCAATACACCTTCCAACCTTACAGAAACACTTAAGTTGTCTCCTGCTTTTGCAGCAAACCAGTTGTTAAACCTATATTGATTACCAAATTTGTAATCTTGGTCATTGTCGTTAATGTTTACTAAGCCTGTTAACTGATGCCCCCAAGAGAACTTATCGCATTGGCCAAGGTAAGTTAATCCTAATTTTGCTCCAAAAGAACCTGTGCCCAATTGCATAGGGTAAGGTAATTGCATCTCGTTACCCATAGACATTGGAGTAAGATCTTTGGCTTCAATGCTTCCCGTTGGAATGTTTACTCCAAATTGGGCATGCATCGCTTTATTGTTCTTATTAAAAATACTGTAAAGCGCACTTACCATCACATCGCCTAATCCTGAAGTGCTGGTAGCAAATTGGTTGCCATTGCGTATTATTAGGTTCATATCGTTCTCAAGATAGTTGGCCATAACCATTAATGTAATTTTGTTACTGGGTGCATACATTGCGCCAAGCATATGCATATTCATAACCATATCTACAGGAGCAACCATATAGTTTGTGTGCGCATCGGCATTTGTAGCATCTTCTGTGCCTTGTCTTAATTGGCGCATATCCATGGTCATGTAACGGTAGGAGAACATAATACCTCCCTTACCGTGAACGTGATCTCCCATAACACTAATTGGGGCGTGGCCATCTGGTCTGCTTGAAGACCACAGGTCTGATTTATTCTCGTGATTTTCGTGGCCGTGTTGTGCAAATATTGAAGTTGTAGCAATACATAGCACTGCTAAAAATAATTTAGTTTTCATTGTTTTTTTCTGAATTTGATATAATAGATTGAGTTTGCCTTTCGGAAGTTTTCCTAAGGCGTAATAAAATAATGTAGTATTTTTATTATATCAATTCTGGAGGTTGGTTATTTTCCTCGGCATACAAGAAGTTATACAATGTATGATATGAAAAAAGGGGGCTATTTGATTGATAAAGACCAATGGGTTTTTCTAAGCTCATAAATTCAACAAAACCAATGGGGTAGTTCTCCATGTTAACCGAAAGGGCAGATAAAGGTTTCTGGTCCTTTTGCTTTTCGATTTCTTTTACTAGGTGACACTTACCGTTACACTGTAGCTCAGGTTTGTCTTTGTTAATACACAAAAACTCGGCAATGTAATCTTGATTAAGCACATATTCTAGACAAGGTTGTATGGGTCTTAACATGGCTGTTAAGTAAAGAAACACAAAGAATATGGCCGTAGTTTTATACAAGAATCAAAAAAATTTCAGCAAATATAATATTTAGAGATAAATATTTTGTCATGTAAATAGTTTACTTTTATTGAAGTGCTTGTTAAAATGAAAAGGGCTAATATAATCAATATATCAGCCCTTTTTAAATTACTTAAAATACTTAACGAAACTAGTTTAACTGAAATTCCTTAAGGTCACTTTTTTTTTCAGGTGCTACGGTCTTTTTAAAAAGTGGGTCTGCACCAATAGTGCCTACCAAACTCGTAAGGTATGTTTCAGACTTAGCATCTTCATATAATACTTTTACATTATTAAGCCTATCTTGAATGTTTAATTCAGAAACTAAATTTATGTTATCTGGATTATTAATAAAGTCTTCTAAATAGTTTATTTGAGAACTATAGAAAAGTATGTCTTTTTGCTGCTTTAATCTCAATCGTTCTTTGTACCAATCGCTATTTAAGACGTAATCTCTATCAAAATACTTACGCAACTCTGGGTCGCTAATGTCTTTACCTTCGTATTCGCCATATGCCATGATATGTAATAGTATTTTTAATGGCGGAATTGCAGCTTCAACACTACCATCGGCAAAGTAGTTAAGGGCTACTTTTTGTTGGGCTTCCACAATATTATTAATACCATCAACATAATCTTCCATACCTTGTAATTCTGGTTTTAACATGCGTTTGTTGAAAACAGCTGTAGGCTCGTCGAACAATCGGTTTAAGCATAATAATGCAAACGTTTTGGTGATTCTGTACCCTAGTCTACTTGCTAAAACTTTTTGACCTTCGTATTCAAAATCCTCAAGTTTTTCCAAAGAACCATTGGCGATAAGGTTTTTGGGGTCGCGGTCTTCAGGAGCCATTCTTGCCCAAATTTCTGGAATTAATAAACTTACGTCGTGGTCGATTTTATTCTCGGCACCAACATAACCAGCTGCCGTGCTAAATCCATTAGATTCTGTTAAAATATGGGATAATAAAGCATTATTAAGATCTGTAGTTGGTGTAAGCATATTAAATGGTGCTTTTGTTAAAGCGCCCTCAGAACCAGCTCCTGTGGTAGATGGAGACTTACCTGTTAAACTACAAACAAAATCCATAAACAACTCTGGGGTTTCTTGATAATGAATTGGGTTGTAAACAGCTAATGGTCTAATCCCAGCCTTCTTGTCAACCGGATTATTTCTTCTTCCAGGTAACACCGCATTTACGGTATGAATTACAGGGTCTTGTAGCTTTATTTTTCTTTTTAAACGTACACCCATATCTGAAATGTAGGAGGCTTCGGTTTCATTATAAAATCTGTTTGGCTCCAAATAACGTGGGTTTTTAGTTGGCAAACCATCTTCTATAATTCTTGGGTGAGATGGTAAAACAAATTGAATATCGTCTTCGCCGCTATCTATAATTTCTTTTATAAAGTCTTGAACAGGTTGCGTGTACTTGTCGTAATTAATGGTGTCTTCATAAATTTCAATAGCATCCTTTTTGGTCAACATTTCATAGTTGGTTAAAAATCTGCCGTTTGAAATAATATCTAATTCAGCCCCTTTATCATAACCTCTTACAATCGCTTCATCTGGTCTTTGGAAAAGATGGGCCTCACAGTTTATCAACACTTTTACACTCTCATTGGTGTATTCTGGGTTTAGATCTTTGAACTGATTTCTGGGAAGCGTTACAGAAGCCGAAATATCATCTTCAGTTTGAATTTTTTCACTGGCAGCAAAATCAGAACGCAATTTATTAAGCATCCAATTGCCTTGTTGGTTAAACCCAATACGTACATAGCTACCTACTACAGGAGTATTGTTGTATAACAATGAAGTGCCTTTAACACCATTGATTATATCTACAGACATCATGTCTTTCCAATTAAGGTTCGCACCATGGGCTTGTCTAAATAAACGTTTTACAAAAAGCACTAACGAGCGAATATGTACTGGGATGTTTTCTAGCCAAGTGTTGAATTCATCTGAGTTTTCAGGTGAAGGCGTTAATAGTTTTACCACCGAACCTAAGGTTCTTTTTTCACTTAAGAACGACCTTGATTTTGGTCTGTTTGGGTCTTTAACTTTCCATCTTGTGGAATAATCAAATTCAATGATTTCATCTGCTTTTTTAAAGTCTTCTTCAATATTATGAATATTGAACCTGCCATAGGTAATGGCATTTTGCATAGACTTTGAAATTTCAGATTTACCACCACCGGATACGGTACAAGGTTTATGACAAAATACACCTTCTGGATAGGTTTCTACAATGCGCCATAAATCGATAGACTTGTGCTTTTCCAATCTTAATTTATTACCAGAAGGGTGTATGTAGGTTTTAAAAGGCGATAGTTTTAGTTTTTGCTCTTTTCCTTTGTAATTCCAAGTAATACTATTGGTGTTTGTATTGAAATATGACGATTCTGGGATGTATAAAATATTTGGGTATTTGTTGTCTACAGCATAATTCTCTGGTTTCACCGTTATGCGGTCTCCTAATAGGGTTTTTACATCTTCAAACGTATGGTCTAAACCATAGAATTGGTTATAGTCGTTACAGTTTACGGTATCTCCCATTACACGTCTTGCATAGGCGATAGCACCTCCAGCATGTTCTTCTTCTAGCATACCAAACAGGTTGGCAGAGTAGCTAATTTGGGTTTTAATTTCCTTTTTAGAGTACCCGTAATAGTTGTCTGCAATTAGCGTTACTACTACGCCGCTTTCATCTCTACACGTAATTTTAAAAGCACCGCCATCGTTATAGAGTTCGTTTTCCTCTATCCAGCACATGCCGTCTTTTTTCTGGCGGTCTGTAGCGTCATCAAAATGAGGTAAACCAACATCTTTCTTTTTTAGTTTTAATAATTGTGGTGCAAGAATGATACATCCGGTATGACCAGTCCAATGTTCTGGGTCTAAGGCGGCGTCGTTGTGCGCTAGATTAGGATTACCGGCATTACCAAATATGTTTTCCACAAAATCCAGGTTACTCACTAAAGAGCCTGGAGCAAAAAAGCGCACTTCCAGTCGTTTTTCTGAAATAACACCTTTTACCTCTGGGCATACCACAGGTCTTAAGAGCATAGAAACCATAGTTTTGGCTTGCTCTTCTTGATTTGAAGTGAATGGTAAAGTGTTTAATTCATCTGAAGGTTTAAAGGCCTCATTAATAAAATGGGCTAATACCACTTTAGGAACTTCTTTTTTATCTAACGGCACCGGCAGTGGGCCTTCAACAATATGAAACGTACCTTTGGTCGTTCTCTTGTCGTGTAACGGGTTGTTTAAAATTCCTTGTTTAAGGCGTTTAGAGTTTACCAAATCGCTTTCAAAAGAATTGCCATCGGGTGGTAAGCTGGCCTCTCTGGCCTGTCCCTTTTTAGAAAGGATTAATGTATTGTTAGGGAGCTTATAGGATTTATCGACCGATACGTCCTTTAAATACGCGTCTATGAAATTTTGGATTCTAGCGTCAGCAGGAGCTAAGTGGTCTGCTAAAAGCCTCGATTTTTCTCTAAGGCTCATTATTAGAGGACGTGTGGTTTTTTCAAATTCGGGATCACAAAATTTTTCCGTACTACCTTCTTTGTCTTTAAAGGTAGGTTGTCCAATAGATGCCAATTGCGTGTTTATAAACTGGACAATGTCTTTTCTTGATTCTTCCATGGTTGTTTTAACTTTAATTGTCTGTATATCATATAAATGATGAACAACAAAGTTAGCACCCGACTTTCGCCTAAAAACTGTCAAATGTCATGTTTAGGGTTTATTTTTTACGATAACGATGTAGTATGATAAAACAGAACTAAGCTAATTTGAATGAAAAAAATATGAGATGTAAATTATTGGACTTACCTTTAATTCCAGATGGATAGAAATAATTGTTTATTCTGGTCTGCTTTTTTTAAATCCATTAGATTTTCAGTATTGGCTTGCTTTCAGAATTAAGTTTTAGCCAATACCAATATAAACAGATGAGGCCTTTTCTGTAAAAAAAATGATAATAGGGTATTTTGATTACATCGTTATTGGATTTTTAATATTCTTGAATATTAGATTCTGGAAAAAGAAAACTGAGATGAAAACCGGATGTATTCTTGGTGGTGTTTTTTTTGGGTTCATTTTACCACTCATTTCTATGATCATTGAACTCCAAAGAGTAAAAATGACAATAGGAATTATTGATAATTTTGAAGTTCTTTATACTTATTTGAGATTTCCTAGTTATTGGGGAATTGGAATTATTCAAGCAATAGTTGTTAGTGTTAAACGAAACAATATAAAAGTTGGCCGAGAAGACGAAATTGATCAAATAGGGAATGATGAAGATAATAAACCAGCTGAAGTTGATTAAATCAGTTGAATTTAACTAAATCACTAAAATAACTGATGTTATGAAAGCAAAGTATTTTTTATACATATTAATTGCATTTTGGGTAATAAAAATATGTCTTAGGGTGTTTCAAGCCTTTATTGTGGAGTACTTTATTTTAGATTTAGGTATCGAACCTTTTGATTTAGGGCTTTTTGCTGGTGTTCTTGATTTTTTGTTCTATATATCGCTAATAGGTCTTTTGATTAAAATAGCTCTTTACAAGAACCGGTCAGATTTTTTAAACTCCTAGTAATTTTATTTAAAAGCATTTAACCCCGTAACATCTAGTCCTGTAATTAATAAATGGATATCATGAGTGCCTTCGTAAGTGATTACACTTTCTAGGTTCATCATGTGGCGCATAATGGAGTAGTCGCCGGTTATGCCCATGCCGCCCAGTATTTGTCTGGCCTCACGAGCAATATTAAGCGCCATGTCTACATTGTTGCGTTTGGCCATAGAGATTTGTGCAGAGGTAGCTTTACCTTCGTTTTTTAAAACACCTAAACGCCAAGCTAATAATTGGGCTTTGGTGATTTCAGTAATCATTTCAGCCAGCTTTTTTTGTTGCAGTTGAAATTGCCCAATGGGTTTGTCAAATTGTATACGTTCTTTACTATACCTTAAAGCGGTGTCGTAGCAGTCCATGGCTGCACCAATAGCACCCCATGCAATACCGTAGCGAGCAGAATCCAAACAGCCCAGGGGAGCACCTAATCCCGATTTGTTGGGTAATAAATTTTCTTTGGGGACTTTCACATTATCAAAAATAAGCTCGCCCGTGGCCGAGGCACGTAAAGACCATTTGTTGTGGGTTTCTGGAGTTGAAAATCCTTCCATGCCACGCTCTACAATGAGTCCATGAATACGACCTTCTTCATTTTTAGCCCATACCACAGCAATTTGTGCAAAAGGGGCATTACTGATCCACATTTTAGCACCATTTAAAAGATAGTGGTCGCCCATATCTTTAAAATTAGTAACCATACCGCTAGGGTTGCTGCCATGGTCGGGTTCGGTAAGGCCAAAACAGCCCATCCATTCGCCAGAGGCCAGTTTGGGTAAATTTTTTTGCCGTTGTGCTTCGGTACCGTATTTATAAATAGGATACATTACTAAAGATGATTGTACCGAAGCTGTAGAACGAATACCAGAATCACCTCGCTCTATTTCTTGCATTATTAAACCGTAGCTTATTTGGTCTAAGCCAGCGCCGCCATATTTTGCCGGTATATAAGGGCCAAAAGCACCAATATCTGCAAGCCCCTTTATAATTTGAGTGGGAAATTCGGCTTTTTGTGCATAATCTTCAATAATAGGAGATACGTCGCGTTTTACCCATTCTCTGCAGGCATTTCTAACTAATTTATGTTCTTGGGAAAGAAGGTCGTCTAAGTTGTAATAATCTGGTGCTTCGAATAAATCTGGCTTCATGAATTTAAGATTATTCAGGTTTACAGCTAATTTATTGAAAATTTACGATTGATTTGTTCTATGCTTAAGGATTTTTAATTTTTAAGGCCCAAGACTTTTAGAAGTGGGCAGTCTTCACTTAGTGTGTAGTACGGAATTGTGAATATGGTTTTTAGAATTTGATTATTCTTTGCGCCTTTGCGAGAGATTTTATTTAAAATTTACATTTTCAAATAAAAATCTTTGGTGAGGTTGATATAGTCCTCGGTATATTTATGCCTATCGATTTCAATAATCAATTCTTCTTTTTGAATTTCGCTTTTACGAAAAGAGAATTCTATAAGACTTCGTTTAATTTCTGAAGTAGGATTGCCTTTTATATGCAGTATATTATTTGGGTAGAGGTTTACTTGTGAAGCAAGTTCAATGAAATGAGGTTCTTCTTTAAAAGGAATAACCACGCAAAATGTTCCGTTTTTAGAAAGTAGTTTAGAAACACTTTCAACTAAATGGTCAAAAGGCATGGCATCTTGAAATCGGGCTAAATCCCTTGAATTGTTGTCGCTTTTGTAGTCTTCAGAATAAAAAGGAGGGTTTGACACAATTAAATCATATTTATCGTCAATTTCATCTACAAATTCTTCAAGTGAAGCATGGTAGCAAAAAAGACGGTCGCCCCAATCAGATTGTTCGAAATTATCTACACATTGCTCATAGGCACTGTCGTCTATTTCTATACCATCTATAAGTTGGGCGAAACTTCGCTGTGCCAACATTAAAGCAATTACCCCAGTACCAGCTCCAATGTCTAATATTGAAAACGGATTAAGATCTATGGGTGTCCATGCACCGAGTAAAACGGCATCTGTACCGATTTTCATGGCACATTTATCTTGATTTATTGTAAATTGCTTGAAAACAAAAGGTTTTTTAGACATGCGTGAGTTTTAATATGCCGCAATAGTAAAAAATTAAAGGCAATTGTTGAAAATATTGTTAAAACTTTATAATGACCAAGTCTTAAAAGTCTTCTAATTACGTATATTGGTAGAGTAAAAAGTTGATTATTGTGAAACAAATTGAACCCATTATTGAGAAGTTAAATGATTTACTTGTATTGAATGAAGAGGTAGAAAGTACCTATAAAAAAGCAAGTGAAAAGCTTAAATTTGCAGATAATATTGCTTATTCTAAACAAAGAAGTTTAGAAAGAGCTCAATTTGTAAAGTCCTTAAAAATAGAATTGGCTAAACTCGAAGATAAAGTAGAAAATGCCATTGTTTTTAAAAGAAGACTTCAACTGGTTCGTTCTAATTTAAAAACGCAACTAAAGATTGGAGACGATTTAGAATTTGTTAGCAAGGTTTATGAAATTGAAGTGTTGTCTTCCAATAAATATGACGAATTGTTATCTCAAATAAACTTACCGCTATCGCTGTGTAGAATGTTACTTAAACAACGTGATAGTATCGAAGCTAGGTTGCGTATCTTAGATAGAGGTGAAGGCGTTATTGTCTAGATTTCTCTTCCCCCTCCCTTTTTTATAAATACAAGTCGATTAAGCCTTCTGGGGTTTCTACTACAATTGTTTTATTGGCTCGGTTTACTTCAACAATGAATTCATCATTCATTGGGATTAATATTTCAACACCATTTCGGTCAATTTCAAAAAGCGCCTGGGCTGTTGAGTCGTTAATTGAGGTTATGGTTCCTACTTTCCCAAAGTTTTTGTCTGTGATGGTAAATCCAATAACCTCATGGAAATAAAATTTGTCACCTTCTAATTTAGGCAGTAATTCCAAAGGAAGATACAGTTCGGTTTTTATAAGCATATCTGCATCTGCTTCAGTATCGACATCTTCAAATTTTATTCTGAGAAGGTCCGATTTATGAAGTTGTGATTTTTCAATAAAAAAAGGTACTAAGTTGTTTTTCAATTCTATAAATATGGCATCAAGATTGTCATATAGGTCGGGTTGGTCTGTATCCAGTTTGGCCAGAACCTCTCCTTTAAAGCTATATTTCTTTACAATTTTGCCTAAGTAAAAATAGTCGTCTTTTTTCATGACAAATCAATTTATTATTTGTCACCCTGAACTTGTTTCAGGGTCTTGTTTTTAAATTTAACAGATGCTGAAACAAGTTCAGCATGACACGGGTTTGTTTAAATAAAAAATCCCGCCAATGGCGGGATTAAAAGTATAAAAATTTAATTTTTATGCTTCTTCTTCGTTTTGCTCTGGAGCAGCTTCCTCTGCAGGAGCTTCTTCAGTAGCCTCAGCTGTTACTTCTTCAGCAACTTCTTCCTCTGCAGCTTCTTCTTCAATAGGAGCAGCAGCAGCGATTCTAGCTTCGTTAACTGCTTTTTCAGCAGCTAATGCTTCAGCCTTAGCTTTAGCTTCAGCTTCAGATAAACCGTCAGCTTTAGCTTGTACTTTTGCAGCTTTTTCTTCTAACCAAGCATTAAATTTTTCTTCAGCTTGCTCTTCAGTTAAAGCACCTTTTTTTACACCACCTGCTAAATGATTCTTTAATAAAGCACCTTTATAAGATAATAATGCTTTAGCAGTATCAGTTGGTTGTGCACCATTTTGTAACCACTTTACAGAACCGTCAACATCTAATTCAACAGTTGCAGGGTTAGTGTTTGGATTGTAAACACCTAATTTTTCTAAGTATCTACCATCTCTTTTTGAGCGCGAATCCGCAGCTACAATCCAGTAAAAAGGTTTCCCTTTTTTACCATGTCTTTGTAATCTAATCTTTACTGGCATAATAATTAATTATTTGAGGTTCCCGACCTCTGTTATTAATGAGGGCGCAAATATACTGTAATATTTTTAATAATCAGTGCTTTAGTTGTTTAAAAATACTATTTATGTGATTGAGGATAGGCCTGTTTAAAACTCATGATAACTTCAGCTTAAAATATCAAGATTGATATGTATTTTTATATACTTCGTTTTTTTCAAAACGATTAAACAAATCAACGAATAAACTTTAAGCATGTACTTAATCTTTGATACCGAAACTACCGGATTGCCCAAGCGATGGGATGCGCCAATTACAGATGTAGATAATTGGCCAAGGTGTATTCAAATTGCTTGGCAGCTTCATGATGCTATGGGAAATTGTATAGAGCATCAAGATTATTTAGTACAACCTGAAGGGTTTAATATCCCCTATGATGCTGAGAAAATACATGGTATATCTACCGAGTTGGCAGAAGAGCAAGGTGTGCCATTGGCAGAGGTTTTAGAAAAATTCAATGTAGTATTAGAAAAATCTAAATTCATTGTCGGGCAGAACGTTAAGTTCGATTTGAATATTATGGGAGCTGAGTTTGTAAGAGGCGATGTAGCAAACCAATTACAAGAACTCCCGGTTTTAGATACCTGTACCGAGCATACGGCCAATTTATGTCAGATTCCTGGTGGTCGTGGTGGACGATTCAAGTTGCCAACCTTAACGGAATTACACGAATATTTATTCGATACACCTTTTGCGGAAGCGCATAACGCAACAGCCGATGTAGAGGCTACCACGCGCTGTTTTCTAGAATTGGTACGTTTAAAGCAATACTCTCAAGACCAACTTGATGTTGCAGATGATTACTTCGAAAAGTTTACTGAAGTCAATCCGCAGCCTTTCCAATTAATAGGGTTAAAACACATTAACCTTAAGAAGGAAAGTGCTAAAATTCGGCAGCGTCTTCAAAAATTAGAACAATCAAAAAATATTGGAGATGAGGTTGTTTCTGATATCGATTTAACCGATGTTGATTTTGTGCATTTACACAATCACTCACAGTTTTCGGTATTACAATCTACTATGAGTATCTCTGATGTTGTTGCGGCAGCGGCTTCTCATAACATGCCAGCTGTAGCATTGACCGACCACGGGAATATGATGGGCGCTTTCCATTTTATAAATGCGGTTAATAAACAAAATAGTGGGATAAAAGCTGCTATTGAAGAGGCCGAAGAAAAAGGAGAGACTACCAACAAAAAAATAATAAAGCCTATTATTGGTTGTGAGTTTTTTGTTTGTGAAGACCATAAAGATAAATCCAGAAAAGATAACGGTTACCAAATCGTATTGTTGGCCAAGAACAAAAACGGATACCATAATTTAGCAAAGTTATCGTCACATGCCTTTGTAGATGGGTTTTACTACGTGCCAAGGATTGATAAAAAATTAATTCAACAGTACAAAGAAGATGTTATTGTGCTTACTGGGAATCTTTACGGAGAGGTGCCGAGTAAGGTTTTAAATATTGGAGAGAATCAGGCCGAAGAAGCTTTGATTTGGTGGAAAAATGAATTTGGCGACGATTTGTATATGGAGCTTATGCGCCATAATCAAGAAGATGAAAATCGGGTGAATGATACATTGGTGAAATTGGCTAGAAAGCATGATGTAAAGCTGATTGCTACCAATAATACCTACTATCAAAAACAGGAAGATGCCAATGCGCATGATATTTTATTGTGTGTAAAAGATGGAGAAAAACAAGCAACGCCAATTGGAAGAGGTCGAGGATATCGATATGGTTTACCAAATCAGGAGTACTATTTTAAGTCTTCTGATGAAATGAAGGCACTTTTTAAGGACCTACCGGAAGCTATCTTAAACACACAAGAAGTTGTTGAAAAAATTGAAGGGTTTCAGTTGGCTCGAGACGTATTATTACCTGCTTTTGATATTCCAGAAGAGTTTAGGCATGAAGAAGATTTAGTTGATGGTGGTAAGCGAGGAGAAAACGCCTATTTAAAACATTTAGTTTATGAAGGCGCCAAAAAACGTTATGGAGAACCATTAACTGAAGAGGTTGAAGAACGCTTGGATTTTGAGCTTAATGTAATTGAAAACACAGGGTATCCAGGATATTTCTTGATTGTAGAAGATTTTATTCGCGAAGCAAGGAATATGGATGTGTCTGTTGGGCCGGGTCGTGGATCGGCCGCTGGTTCTGTAGCAGCCTATTGCCTTTGGATTACCAATATAGACCCTATGAAGTACGATTTGCTTTTTGAGCGTTTCTTAAATCCAGACCGTATTAGTATGCCCGATATAGATATTGACTTTGATGATGAAGGCCGAAGCCGGGTAATGGACTATGTTATTGAAAAGTATGGAGCCAATCAGGTGGCACAGATCATAACTTACGGTACTATGGCAGCTAAGTCGTCTATACGTGATACCGCTCGTGTATTGGATTTGCCGCTTTTTGATGCTGATAGAATTGCCAAGCTAATACCTAATATGTCTAAACTGAACAAGATTTTTGGTTTAGATGAAAAAGGCTTGGCTAGCAAGTTTAGAGCAGAGGAATTAGAAAAAGTAAATCAGCTTTTAAATATTTCCGAAGGAAGTGATTTAGAAGCCGAAACCGTAAATACCGCAAGAGCTTTAGAAGGTTCGGTAAGAAATACGGGAATCCATGCCTGTGGGGTGATTATCACACCAGATGATATAACCAAATTCGTTCCGGTTTCTGTGGCCAAAGATTCCGATTTATATGTCACTCAGTTTGATAACTCTGTGGTAGAATCGGCAGGTCTTTTAAAAATGGACTTCCTTGGGTTAAAGACATTAACTCTCATTAAGGATACTGTAAAAATTGTAAAAGCCAAGCACGGGATTCAGTTAGATCCTGAAAGTTTTCCGCTGGATGATGAAAAAACGTATGCGCTATTCCAAAGAGGTGAAACCGTAGGGGTGTTCCAATACGAATCTCCCGGAATGCAGAAACACCTCCGTGATTTAAAGCCTACGGTGTTTGAAGATCTTATTGCCATGAACGCCTTGTATCGTCCTGGACCAATGGAATATATTCCTAGCTTCGTTAGGCGTAAGCATGGCGATGAAGAGATTACCTATGATTTACCAGCCATGGAAGAGTATCTTAAGGAAACCTATGGAATTACGGTTTATCAAGAGCAGGTGATGTTACTGTCTCAGAGTTTGGCTGATTTTACCAAAGGTGAAGCCGATGTACTTAGAAAGGCGATGGGTAAAAAGCAGATTGCCGTACTGGATAAAATGAAACCTAAGTTTATCGAGCAAGCCAGCGCCAATGGTCATGATGCTAAGATTCTTGAAAAGGTTTGGAAAGACTGGGAAGCCTTTGCAAGTTACGCCTTTAATAAATCGCACTCAACGTGTTATGCTTGGATTGCTTATCAAACAGCCTACCTAAAAGCACACTATCCAGCCGAATATATGGCCGCGGTACTATCTAATAACATGAACGATATAAAGTCGGTTACGTTTTTTATGGAGGAATGTAAGCGTATGAAGTTAAACGTTCTTGGACCAGATATTAACGAGAGCTATTATAAATTTTCTGTAAATAAAGACAACGCTGTTCGCTTTGGAATGGGAGCTATTAAAGGTGTGGGGCATGGTGCTGTAATGACTATTGTAGATAACAGAAAAGAAGGAGGTCCATACAAGTCTATTTTCGATTTCGCCAAGCGTATCGACCTCAGAGCCGCCAATAAAAAAGCGTTTGAAAATTTAGCTTTAGCAGGTGGTTTCGATTGTTTTGATCAAACACACCGAGCGCAATATTTCCACAAAGAAGGGGATGCTACTTTCCTTGAAATGGTTATTAAGTATGCGCAAAAACACAAAGAAAACGAGAGCTCTGCTCAAGTAAGTTTGTTTGGGGAGTCTAGTGAGGTACAAATTGCAGAGCCTGCTGTTCCGCCATGTGAGGATTGGGGTACCATGGAAAAGCTTTCTAAGGAACGAGAAGTAGTAGGTATCTATATTTCAGGGCATCCGTTAGATGATTTTAAAACCGAAATGAAGACCTTCTGCAATGCCACCGTTGGTGTGTTTAATGATTTGCATCCGTATGTAAACAGGGAATTAGTTTTTGGTGGTGTAGTAACAGATGTACAGCATCGTGTAAGTAAACAAGGAAAAGGTTGGGCGTTATTCACTGTAGAAGATTATACAGATAGTTATGAGTTCAGAATTTTTGGCGAGGAGTACCTCAAGTTCAGGCACTTTTTAATGATCAATAATTTCGTGTTTGTTAAAGCCTTTGTAAGAGAAGGTTGGGTCAATAAAGACACTGGTAAGAAGAGTGATCCAAGACTTCAGTTTAACAACTTTCAATTGTTACAGGATGTGATGGAACAGTATACCAAGAAACTATCACTACAATTAAATATTAATGATTTAAAGGAAAATAAGATTCTTGAGATAAAAGATTTATTGAACATGCACCCAGGTAATCAAGCCTTGAATTTCGTGGTTTATGACACCAAAGAGAAAGTAAAACTCAATATGCCCAGTAGAAAACAAAAGGTAAAAGTATCCCAAGAGCTACTGAATGAATTGGAAGAACAACATATTCACTATAAGTTGAATTAACATGATTTCTAAGGTTAGAGTTTTATGGTTTTATGTTTTTGTTTTTTTGATAGCTGTAGGGTGCAAGAATCAAAAGGATGTCCCTAGGATAAAATCAAATGAAGAGCTTTTCCAATCTGTATTAGATTCTATATACAATCTCAATAAAGATGCTGTTGGATTAATGGCTCATGTAGAATTCCCGGATAAAAATATTTCTTGGAGTGGTGCGGCTGGATTTTCTAAAAGGGACACTGAGGCTATTTTAGAGAAAGACCATCCTGTTTTAATTGCAAGCAATACTAAAACCTACGTTGCTGTAACCATATTGCGATTAGTAGAACAAGGAAAAATCAAGTTAGATAGTAAGATTAATGGCTTTATATCTCCAAATTCTAAACGTTTGTTAGAAGAAAATGGATATATACTAAATACTATTTCAGTTAAGCATTTGCTTACTCATACCAGCGGCATATTTGATTATGCAGGTTGTGATAAGTTTTTTGAATTTATTATTTCAGAACCAAATAAAAGATGGACTCGAGATGAACAAATTCAATTAGCCATGTCTGAAGGGAGACCGCTGGGCAAAGCGGGAGAGGTGTTTTCTTATTCTGATACAAATTATCTTTTGGCAACCGAAATTATTGAAACTTTAACTGGTCAGGATTTTTATAAGGCCTTGCGGGAATTGTTAGGTTTTGATAGTTTAAATTTAGACGCCACTTGGTTTTCTAGTCTTGAAGACTATCCTAAACACCTTAAACCGCTGGCATATCAATATTCCACTCAAGAAGGTGTTAATAGCTATACTCTAGATCATTCTTTTGATTTATTTGGTGGAGGGGGATTAGCGGCTACTACTAAAGACTTAGCGCTGTTCATACAAAATGTTTTTAATAATAAAGTTTTTGAAAATCCAAATACTCAAGAGCTTCTACTCACTACAGTAGAAACCAAGCAACCCAAAGAATGGGAGTGTTTCTTGGGTGTTTCACCAATCGAAATTCACGGTATAAAGGGATATGGTCATAATGGATATTGGGGTACCATTGTTACTTATTTTCCAGAGCTTAATGCTACAATTTCAGTTTTTGTACTTGAAAGGGATAAAAAATATTTAAGAGTTGATACAAGTAATGCATTTTTGGGAATTTTAACCAAATAAAAAGACCTCAGTTCAGCAATTATATATTGTTTAAGGGTAGATGGCCCATTATGCCAAGAAGCTACTACTTCAATTAGATTTTAATGATTTAAAGGAAAATAGTATTCTTGACATTAAATATTTATTGAAGTTGAATCCAAGAATTTATGTCCTTAATTTCTCGGTTTATTATGATGCTGTGGAAAAAGTAAAATCTAGCATGCCTTTTAGAAAACTAAAAGTAAAAATATCTCAGGAATTAAAGGATTAACATATTCATTATAAGTTGAATTAAAATTTTTCAGGTTTTCAGGGTAGGAATATTTAAAAGTCAATTGTTTTATTACTGAATTGATTAAATTAAATAAAAACATTACCATGAAAAAAATCTTAAGCTTAACATTTGTTTTATCACTTTTTTTAGTTGCTTGTGATAAAGAAGACACCACCACACAAAATGATTTAAACCTAGAGGCTGCATCGTCTATTGAAACCGAAGTTGCTCTAGAGGAAACCGAAGAGGTTTTGGATAATATCGCTTTCTACTCTGAAAGTTCTTTTGGTATCTCAACATCTAAGGAGACCGATGATACAAAAGAAGAACGCCCTGATAAAAATGGTCGTTCAGGATTTTTTAAAGACTGTGCAGACATTACAAAAGAGGAAACCGATAGTACAATTACTACTACCATAGTGTTTACTGGGGAATGCGAAGATAAAGATGGGAATGTTATTACAGGAACCATTACGCGAGTAAGAGAGAAAACCGACGACAGCAGAACCAAAACGGTTACGTTTACCGATGTTACTATAAACGGACGTGTGGTTAACGGAACAAAACAATATGTGTTTGATCAAGAAAATGCAAACGGTAACCCACAAATGACAGGTTCGGTAGATATTACTGTAGAGACTGAAAAAGGAACAGTAACGAAAGTAGGTACAAGAACTGTTGAAATTACTGCTGGAGGCGATACTTATTTTTGGTATGACGATGAAAAAACGATTACAGGGTCTAGTACTTATACTAATGCCGAAGGAAACACATTAACAGTAACTATAACAACACCTTTAGTTAAGCCAGCAGATTGTAGGTTTATTGCCTCTGGAGTTAAGGAATACAACAGAAATGGAGAAGTTTCTACTCTAGATTATGGTGATGGAACATGTGATAGAAAAGCTGTGAAAACATTACCAGATGGGACCGTTAAAGAAATTACAATTGGAAAAAGAAAAAAGAGCTAATGTTAATTAAGTCCCCATTTAGAAGAGCCATCAATACTTTTTGATGGCTCTTTTTTTATTGGCTTAAGTATGTTTTTAGGTTTTCCTCAAGAAACCTTTTCCAGGTCGAAGAGCAAACCTCATAGCAATGTAAATGAGGTGCTAAACCTATTTGTTGAAATTTAATTAAGATTTTAGAATCTTGTTTTGTAATCTTCCAATGAAGAGTATGATTAATCCATTCTTTGTTAAATTCGGGTTCTCCAGCTATACATTTCCATACAAGTTCACGGTAAGGTTGGTATTTCTCAATTTTAAAGGTCCACCAGTAACCATTCTCAAAAGTGATTGTGAATTGTCCGTTGGTTGAAAAGTCAGCTTCACTAATTTCACCCCACCAAGAACTCAAACCTTCATTTAGAGCTTTAAATGTTTTTTCTATGCTAGTCTCTACTTCAATTTGAGTTGAAAAATCAGATAAAGGTTTCATTACGAGTTTTTTGTGTTTAAGAAATCTTCTAAAGCGTTTAATTTGTCATCCCAGAATTGAGAATAGAATTTAAGCCATTTTTCAACTTCTTTTAAAGGTTTGGTGTTGGCGTTACAAAACCGTTCACGGCCTAGGGTATTAATATGAACCAAACCGGCATCTTCCAGAGTCTTAATGTGTTTGGTTACACCTTGGCGGGTCATATCAAACTGATTAGAGATTTGTGTAATAGATAAAGCAGAAGTAGCGATGACCAGAGCGTGAAAAATATCACGTCTTGTTGGATCTGCAATAGCTTTAAAAAGTTTAGTGATTTTATCCTGCATTTACTAACTCTTTTAGGTAGTTTGTTAATAGATTGATGCAATTAGACCATCCACCACTAAAGTTTTCAAACATTACTATGGCAGTTTCGCCTTCATAATTCGAAATGCCAGAATGTTCAAGGTATAGCTTTGTGCCGTTTTCGATACTTTCCAATTGCCAAGTTACTGTAGTTACGGTCTTAGTACCGGTAACGATCCAGGTGTAGACTAATTTATACGGATTGGCTTCTTTAACTTCGCCAAAAATAGGTTCGCAGTGTTCGGATTCCGATGTAAAGGTGTATTGGTAGCCTACTTCCGGTTTAAAATCGGCAGAAAGAAACCAAGTAGAGATTTCCTCTGCATTTGTGATGGCCTTCCATACCTTATCTATGGAGTGATTGAATGTGTGCTCTTTTTGGATTACGTCTTTCATAATTATTCGGTTTTTGATTAAAATGCAACTATATGGTTGCTAAATTAAAATAAATAGTTGAGTTACGCAACTTTTTGGTTGCTTATAGAGAATTGGATCCAGAGCGGAGTATAGGGTTGTAGATTCAAATTATAATAAGCCGAGAGGGTGCATTAAAAATTAAATAAGGCGAAATGATAACGTTATAAGTAAAACAAATTGTTAGTTTGTAAGCTTTGGTCTTTTTTTTGACTAATTTTGTGTTAGTAAAATAAGTTAAGAACAATAAACAAAATATTATGGCATTAGAAATAACAGATGCAACGTTTGAAGAAACGGTTTTAAACAGCGATAAACCGGTATTGGTAGATTTTTGGGCAGCTTGGTGTGGGCCATGTAGAATGGTAGGGCCTATCATTGAAGAGATAAGTGGAGAATACGAAGGAAAAGCTGTTGTTGGTAAGGTAGATGTAGATAACAATCAAGAGTTTGCCGCTAAGTATGGCGTTAGAAATATTCCTACTGTTTTAGTATTTAAAAATGGTGAAATAGTAGATAGAAAAGTAGGTGTTGCTCCTAAGAACTCTTACACAGAAGCTATAGACGCTCTATTATAAAATATTTAGAAAAAGAAAATGGATAAGGTTTGCTGTAATGGCAAACCTTTTTTTATTTTAGAGGTTACTTAAACAAGACAAATTACAATTAAATGAGTAAAAAAGGAAAAGTACAAGATGCTATAGAAGCTAAGCAACTAGAAGAACGAAAAGTGTTTTTATGGGGACAGGTTGATGATCATTCTGCCAAGCATGTTATAGATCGTTTAATGTACCTAGACGCTATAGAACAGTCTGATATTCAATTATATATTAATAGTCCAGGAGGATACGTAACCTCTGGTTTTGCGATTTACGATTGTATTAAATCCCTAAAGAGCGATGTGTCTACCATTTGTACAGGTTTTGCCGCTTCTATGGGGTCTATTATTCTGTCTGTAGGAGCAAAAGGAAAGCGCTTTATTCAACCGCATGCTCGTGTAATGATTCACCAGCCAAGTGGCGGAGCAAGAGGGCAAGCAAGTGATATAGAAATCACGGCTAAAGAAATTCTTTTAACCAAAGAGTTAAGTGCTCAAATTTTAGCTGATAATTGTGGCCAAACTTTCGAAAAGGTAATGAAAGATTTTAATAGAGATCATTGGATGGGTGCCGATGAGTCTGTTGAATATGGCATTGTTGACGGAGTATTAGCCCCTTAACCCCTAAAGTGGGAACCGTTACTCATACTTTATATTTGGTATGATAATAAAACTTAAAAAATATTATTCAATAACGTTTTCTTGTTTTAATGAGGCAAGAGTAGAATTCCTCCCCTATGGGGAGGTTAGGAGGGGCTTCTCATGGATTTAAGACAGGAACTCAATAAAACTGAAGGATTTAATAATTTAGGGCTACTAGCAAAGCAGGTGGTCGAAGGTTTCATTGCAGGAATGCATAAGAGTCCGTTTCATGGGTTTTCATCAGAATTTGCAGAGCATAAAATATACAATCGAGGAGAAAGCACACGACATATAGATTGGAAGTTGTTTGCCAAAACCGATAAGCTATATACAAAACGGTATGATGATGAAACCAACTTACGTTGTCATATTATTATTGATAATAGTAGCTCAATGCATTATCCGGTAATTAAGGATTTCTCGATAAATCATCTTAACAAAATTGCATTTTCAGCTCTGGCAACTGCCGCACTTATGCAAATGCTAAAAAGGCAACGTGATGCCGTAGGCTTGAGTATTTACAGTGACTCTTACGACTTTTATGCGATGGAAAAGGGTAGTGAGCGGCATCATCAAATGTTGTTGAAAGCGTTGAGTGAAACAGTCATTTCTAAACCTAAAAACAAGAAAACAGAAACGTATACCTATTTGCATGAAATTGCCGAAAAGATTCATAAGCGTTCCATGATTTTCCTGTTTACCGATATGTTTCAAACCAATGAAGACGATTCAAAGCTTTTTGAAGCGCTTCGCCATTTAAAATACAATAAACATGAGGTTATTCTTTTTCATGTTATTGACAAGGAAAAGGAATATCATTTTGATTTTGATAACACGCCAAAACGGTTTGTTGATGTAGAAACAGGAGCGTATATTAATTTGTATGCCGATACCATAAAAGAAAATTACAGTAAACAGGTTGATACCTATTTCACAGCACTAAAATTAAAATGTGCCCAGTATAAAATTAAATATGTAGAAGCAGATATAAACAATAGCTTTAATGACATATTAACGACGTATATGGTAGAGCGCCAGAAGTTTGCGTAAAGTAACAATCTCGTGTTTTAAGTTAAGCTGAATTAAAAGATAATTCTAATTCTAAAAAACTTAAAAAAAGATTTGACATATTAAAAAAGGCGTGTATATTTGCATCCGCAATCATGCAACGGTCTGGTAGTTCAGTTGGTTAGAATATCTGCCTGTCACGCAGGGGGTCGCGGGTTCGAGTCCCGTCCAGACCGCAAGAATTGCTAAAAGCCTTAACAACCTTAAGGCTTTTTTTGGCACTTTAAAGAAGTTGTGTTGTTTTTATCTCAATGTAAATTGAGGTAAAAAAGGTTGAAAAGCTGAACGTGTTCAGCATTAAACCAATGGAAAGCTTTCCTTTTTTCTGTAAAGAAAATTGGGATGCTTTTTTGTTTTAGGATGGTTTCTTATTACAAAGAATCCGGCTGTAATTTTATTCTTATCTTGAAGTATGTTAATATTGCATTTCAACGAAAAGCCTAAGGAGTTACGTGTTTAGTCGTTTAAATCATGTATTTTAGCGATGAAATACTGAAAACCTGCAATTATGTTACGTATAAAATTTATTCAAAACTTATTTCTTGTAGCTACTGTGTTTACTCTTCTAACCTTAACTGGGTGTAGTAGCGATGATGATAATTTAACTGTACAGGTAACGGTTAATGGAACTGTATTATTTGATGATGGTGATGACTTTAATGGCGATGTTGATGGAGACTTTACTGGAACAGGAGGAAATGCTACTAGAGTTTTTGAATGGCAAAACAATTTAAGTAGAGCAGATTATAATGCTGATATTACCGCTACTGCTGAAGGCTCATTTAGAATTGTTGTAAAAGATGCTGATGGAAGTGTCGTATTGGACAAGTCAATAAGTGGAGCTGTTGAACCCGATTCTATCGATGGAGTAACTTCTATTGGTACTCCTGGCATTTGGACAGTCACCATAACTTTAACATCTTTTAAAGGTGATGGTAGTTTCTCTTTGAGTGCAGGAACCTAATAAAGGTTGAAAAATTTATATTTTCATGGAAGTCCGGCAGCAATGTTGGACTTTATTAATTTAAGAATAAACCAAGGCAAGTATATTAATGATATTGGTTTAGGTTAAAGAGGGAAATTGGGATGCTTTTTTGTTTTAATGACCAATCGTTTAAAATTATATAAGTTGTAACACCAAATTACTTAGACAACAACTTCACTATCCATAGGATTAGGTATAGTCCAACACCAAAACCAAAAAGTAGCACAGAAACTACAAAGGCTATACGAATGTGGGATGCTTTCCACCCTAATTTAGTACTTACCCATTCCGAAACTCCTAAAATCATATTTGTTTTATTTTTCTTAAAATTAATAAATCTAACCCGAAACCCCTATAAACTATGCAGTTTTTATGAAATTAAAATCATGAAGCATTTTTGTGTTTCAATGTATTGGTTTCATCTTATTGCGTAAATTTAAAGGGTAGAATATGATCAATTATTTGATAAAATATAGGTTAGTGACTCTGGCCATCGTCCTTGGGCTTTTGTTTTTATCACTAAAGCAGATTAGCTCAATACAAATAAACGCCGATATTTCTCATTTTTTTCCTACCGAAGACCCAGATTATGCGTTTTATGAAAATGTAAACTCAAAGTTGCAAAACGATGAGTACCTGTTGTTGTTAGGTATTAACAATAAAGATTCTGTTTTAAGTACCAATTTTCTAAAAAATGTTCGAGACTTATCCGATAGTATAGCACAATTAAGCCATGTGAAAAAAGTAACAGGATTACACAATATATCCTATCCTGAAAAAACCTTATTTGGTATTATGCGCCTGCCTTACGTAGATTTTAGTGATCCTAATGATATAAGATTCAATAAGATTAGAGCCCTGAAAAACTATGAAATCACCCAAAATTTCATGACTCGAAATTTGGGAGCCTTATTTCTTTGGGTGGAGATTAACGATGAGATAAATGAAGCCGATTTAGAGGAACTGATTGCCAAAATCAATACAACAAAAGAAGCGTATCATGATTTAGAAATATATAGCTGGGGTAGAAAATTTATTGATTTAACATTTAAAGAGTTCCTTGAAAAGGAAATTGAAGTGCTTGGTGTTTGGATGCTGGTTTTTTTGGTGATTTCTTTATTGCTTATTTTTAGAAAACCATTGGCCCTTGTATTTCCTGTTTTTTTAATCCTCTCGGTGTTACTGCTTTTTGTTGGAGGTATGGCTTTTATGGAGAGACCACTGGGAACCCTATCAAATGTCTTTCCTACCATAATTCTAATAGTTGGTATTTCAGATGTAATACACATGTGTATACGGTATAATTTAGAAACAGGTGTTAAACAAGAGCCATCTAAAAAAGCGATAAAGATTACACTTAAAGAAATTGGATGGACAACTTTTGTAACCTCGTTGACCACGGCTTTAGGGTTCTTCATTTTAGGGATTTCTCCCATGCGAGCTTTAAAGAGCTTTGGTATAGAATCGGGGTTTGTTGTTTTGCTCACTTACATCCTAACAATTGTTTTGTTGCCCAGTTTCTTTTTAATGTTCAAGAATAGAGAGCTCTTCGAAATAAGACCTGTCTACAATAAGTTATGGTCTTATACCTATGATGGTGTAATGACATTAATACGTCGACCAAAAGCTGTAATTATTACGTATGCTATTTTATTAGTATTTGCTATTGTGGGTATTCTTAATATTAATACTAACAGTAGCCAATATGCCATTCCTCAAAATAGCAGTCTTTACGAAGATTATGCTTTTTTTGATAAACATTTTGGAGGATCTAGAACCTTTGAGCTTATTCTTACTTCGACCGGAGAAGAGCGCTTAGGAGAAATCAACAACTTGGTACTGTTAAATAGAGTTCATGACTATTTTAGTAACAATGAGTACCTTAATTCTGTAAAATCCCCTATCACTTATTACAGGGCAGCCCTGAAAGCCATGGGGACAAGGGAATATTCAAATTTTGAAACTGCACTTACCGATAAAAAGCTCAGAAAAATAGAAAAGCAATTCAAGGCTACGGGGGTTAATACCTTTTTATTCGATACCGAAAGGACAATTTTTAAATTTAATACACAGATCAAAGATGTAGGAAGGAATGAAATTAATGAGATTAATAATACCGTATTGCAAGATGTAAATGAGATTATTGGTGACGCGCCAATAGCGGCAAGAATATCTGGATTGGACCATTTGCTTGATAGGTCTCAAGAACTAAGTATAGCAAATATGATTATTGGCCTACTAATCGCAATTTTGATGGTTGGATTTATTATGGGTGTGATTTTTAAAAGTTTAAGGTTAACTTTTTTAGCTTTAATATTGAATGTTATCCCATTAGTTTTATCTGCAGGAATTTTAGGTTTTACCAATTTGGAATTACGGGGAGAAATCACTTTAATGTTTACCGTTGGATTTGTTATTGCAGTAGATGACACCATACACTTTTTAAGTAAGTTTCAAGTTGAGAGAAAAAAGGGAAATGGTTTGAGAAGTTCAATAGAGAACGCGCTCTCAGAGTCGGGTAAGGCTATCTTAGCAACGAGCATTGTATTGATAGGAGGCTTTTTTATTTTGCTCAATTCAAATTCAATCGAAATTTTTACTTTAGGTCTCATCGTTGGGTTAATGTGCTTAATAACCTTAACGGTGGATCTTGTGCTTGCCCCTGTGTTAATACTTAGTTGGTTTAAAAAACATCTTTAATATTATCGTCCTACTAATGGCGAAAAATAAAAATACGTGACGGTACGTATTTTATGTTCTATAAAAAGTCACTAAATTTTGAGTTTCTAAGAACCATTGAATAAGATACTTTAAAATGAACCACCCAAATTTAAAACGGGAAACCAGATATGGTTTGCCAGAAGCAGACCAAATTCTTTATAATAGGCATTATGTTTTAGGCTACTCTTACTATTTTAGACAGGCTAAGTGGGCACTCGAAATTGTAGATCCAGACTTTACTAATGTCGCAAGGAAAGACCATTTTCGCTCAGATTATAGGATACCAGAGAAGTTTAGGGCCGATAAGGAAGTCTATGTTAATTCTGGTTTTGATAGAGGGCATTTAGTGGCTAGTGCCAATCAAATTGAAACTAAAATTCAGAATAGTGAAACTTTTTTACTCTCTAATATGTGTCCGCAAGTTCCTGAGTTTAATAGCGGTGTTTGGAAGCGCCTCGAGGAAGCTGTAAGGCATTTAGATAGTGATGAAAAGGTGTTTGAAACGTATGTGATTTCTGGACCATTGTTCTACTTCGACCAAGAGGTTATTATGATGGGTGATGACGATCCCAATATTAAAGTATCGCTTCCCATTCCACATGCTTTTTTTAAGTCGGTGCTTACAGAGCGAAATACAGGAACTATTTATATGTGGTCGTTTATTATTCCCAACGAAAAGACTAATGCACCGCTTGAAGACTTTTTAGTAGAGACCTCTAAAGTCGAAAAAGTCTCAGGTTTATTTTTATGGGAAACCCTAAAGGGAACTAAAATTATGGGTAAAAAGAATAAAATTAAAAAGATGTGGAAGCTATAATTTCCAAACTACTAAAATCTAGGAAACAATTATTTCTGGTAGATTAACTCATCTAAAATAACTTCCACACCATCTTCATTATTACTTTTAGTTACAAAGCGGGCCGTTTGTTTAACGTTAGGGTGTGCATTTTCCATGGCATAGCTAAAGTCTGCCAATTGTAACATTTCAATATCGTTATTGTAATCGCCAAAGACTAAAGTTTCTTCTTTTGTAACACCCATCTTCTTTTGAAGTTTTTTTAAGGCATAGCCTTTATTTGCTTCAGGATGAGAGATGTCCAGCCAATTTTGTGAAGATACCGTGAGTTCTAGTTCATTTGCTAGATGTTTAGTGTGTGGAAAAATAAATTTTTCTGAAGACTCTGCATGATAAACAGCAATTTTTAAAATATCATCATCTTCAATTGTTGTTAAGTCATCCACAATTTTATAGGCATTGTAATATTCCTTGAACTTATCAATAAAAAAAGCATCTTTCGTTTCAATGTAAGCAGACTTGGCACCGCATAAAACAGTATAACAGTTCTCGACTGTTCTTAAGGTTTCAACAGACTTTAAAACGTTTTGTCTAGAGAGTTTAAGTAAAACATCAATTTGATTATTACACTGCATAATACCGCCATTTTCGGCAATTATGGAGATTTGGTCTTTTATGGGGTTTAGTTTATTGGCAATACTTTGAAATTGTCTGCCACTAGCAGCAACAAAGTGAACGTTTAATGCTTTCAGTTTTGGAAATTGATTAAAAAATTTAGAGCTCACTATGCCTTGGTCATTTAGCAAGGTGCCGTCCATATCTGTAACTACTAATTTTACTTTTGAAAAATCCATGTTATGAAATGTGCTATTATTTGAAGTGTTTGTTGCCTTGAAAATCTTTAGTTTTTCTCTTTTTTTGGTTTGTGTTTAAAGCGTAGGTAACCCCAAGTTCAAATACTGGTCCGTTTCTTTCGTATAAGGTTTCTTGATAGAAAATCTGTTGGTTGGCGGCATTAAAAGCATTGGTGTCTAAACCTTGATTGTTTTGCGCAAAAATATCTAATCCTCTAATGGCGATATCCCAAGCAGTATTTGGTTGATAACTCAATGCAATATTAGAAACCGAAAAAGCATCGTTCTGTCCTTGTGAGGTAACCGTATTAGAAATTCTACTGAAATCATAATTGAACCTTAGCTTATCTGAAATCGTAAAATTCGCATTGCCTTTTAACGACCAGTTGGTGCTGTTTTGGTCTACATTAAAGCCGAAAACTTCCCCCTTTATTTGGTAGTTGTACAAAGAACCACCAATAAATAATTTAGCCCAAGAGCTAGGAATTATGTTAATGTTTAACTCTCCTCCTAATGACGTTGAATTCCCAGCATTGGTGTAGGAACGGATAAGAACGTCTTCCTGTAAGATAGCATTTAACTCTGGGTTTTCAATAGCTGTGGTAACAGTATTTACCCTAAACACGGTATTATCGGTACCTCTATAAAAACCCGTTAAGCTTATGGTGTTTTTGCCTAGAGAGGTGTCGTATGTTACTTCTACATTATTTAAATATTCAGACTCTAATTCTGGGTCGCCTACCACATAGACCTCGAAATGCCTGCGATATAAAAAAGGCGCAAGTTTAGTCACAGAGGCTCTGTTTATTCTTCTACTTCCAGCCATAGTCAACTTATTGGAATCGTTAAATGCGTAGCTAAAATGAGCTGAAGGGAATAGGTCTAATTGCTTTTGTGTATAGTTCTTTTGCAAATCAGTTCCAAAAATGGGCACATAATCTGTTGTGCCATTTTCTAAGGTTTGGTCACCGTATTCTGCTCTCAAGCCCAGTATATAGCTTAATTTACCTATTTGGGCAGAATAATCTATGTAGCCAGCGTAAACCGTTCTTGTTAAATCGATAGTATTGTCTAAATTCTTTGTAACTAGCGTATTGTTAAAATCAAAAGCACCTTCAATATTTGTATACTGAATTTGTGTTCCGGCACCAAAAGCGCTAAAGTCATCAATTTCTTTTTCGTAATCGGCGTTAAAGCGTAAGCCTTTTAAAGGTGTATTATCAGAAAGCGAATAGTCATCGGCCTGGAACGCATTCGTGTAATTGTTGGCAATGTCGTTATCAACCGCCTCTCTGGAATTGTAAAAGAAGTTTTTATTATTCAATGCCCTGCTTAGTTTAGAGCTCTCATAGGCACCAGCAATTTTAAAATTGGCATTATTTTCTAGCTGTACCGAATAGTCCAGGTTTAGTGTGTTATACTCCCCATATCTATTATCTATATTAGGGTTATACATGAAAAGTTCTGAACTTAAATCTTTATTATCTTGGTTTGCATCTGCAAAGAAGGTGTTGTAAATGTAATAAGCAGCTCTTCCTTCGTTTCTTTTACCATAGAAATAGGAGAGCGATAGCTTTTTGTTTTTCGATAAATCAATATCTAGTCCAGCGTTAGAGGTATAGTTTTCGTACCACTCGGGGCGTTGCCCGTTTTTAGCATTCATATGAAAAAAGTCACCCTCTGGGGCATCAACAAAAACACGAGCTTCTCCAGAGCGTTTACCATTTACATTTCTCATGTTATAATTAAAACCCCCATAAACAGTTAGGTTTTTTTTACCGTAGGATATATTAAAACCTCCACCGTATCTATCATCTTTTAATTTATGGCCGCTGTAGGTATCTGTAAGGTTAGCCCAAGGTGCACCTCCAAATAATCCGTTAACTGATACTGAAAAACCTTGGTTTATATTTTTTTTCGTGGTTAAGTTTATGATTCCTCCTTTACCTTGTGCATCATATCTAGCCGTGGGAACCGTAATGACATCTACTTTGCTTATATCGTTCGATTGAATTTGAGCTAACAAAACCGATGGGTTGATATTTGTAGGTTTTCCATTGAGGTATACCATGAAATCTTGAGTGCCTCTTACCGATATATTTCCGCTAGGATCTACTGTAATAGAAGGTAGTTTATTGAGTAAATCGGCTGCATTTCCACCTTTGGCAGTTTCAAAGTCACTAGCATTGTAAATCTTTCTATCGATTTTTGTTACAGATGTTTTGGTTTGTGCCTTAACAGTAACAGCATCTAAGGCTTCGCTTTGAGCTTTAATAGAAACCTTCCCAACATTTACATTAAGATTTTCTTTTGAAATAATGATGTCTTTTATTTTGGTAGTTTGAAAGCCAATAAAGGAAACCTCAAGCCTATAACTTCCGTTCGGTAAGCCTTTTACCAAAAAGTCTCCGCTTTCAGAGGAGATTGAACCATATATGCCGCTCGCGCCTTTTAAGCTGCTCTTTACTATTACAGTTGCATAAGGTATAGGTTCACCAGTCTCATAATCTGTTATATTCCCACCAATGCTTCCCTTTTGAGCATAGGCAATTAGGTTTAGTAATAAAACTGTAAGAAGTGAAAGCTTGATTTTCATTTAATCTGTCTTGTGATTTTAACTTTAAAGCCAACAAATGTAAGGTATAGTTTAAGATTAAAGTGTCTTATCTAAACAATTTATAAAGACGTCATTGAAAATTAACAATAAGTGGCAATAGATTATTATTTACAGACCAACTAATTTTGTAAATTGCGTTTCAGGATAAACAGGTATAAAATATGGTTACACTTAAACAGTTGGCTAAAGAATTAAATGTCTCGATTTCTACGGTTTCTAAAGCTTTGAACAATAGTGAGGAAATTGGTGAAGAAACAGTAAGGCGTGTTAAGGAATTGGCTCAACTTTATAACTATAAACCTAATAAAGTAGCACTTAGTTTAAAACAGAATAAAACTAAAACTATAGGGGTTATTATACCTAATATTCTAAATCACTTTTTAGCAAAAGTTCTTTTTGGAATAGAACGTGAAGCCGCTAAGTTGGGCTATAACATAATAACATGTATTTCTAATGAATCTCTAGAGAAGGAAAAAGAAAGTCTACAAATTTTGGACAATGGTAGTGTAGATGGCTTTATTCTCTCTGTAGCCGAAGAAACCCAAGAAAAAAATGAAGTTGATCATTTTCGTCAAACTATTAATAAAGGTTTGCCAATTGTAATGTTCGATAGAGTTGCTCATGATGTAATGTGCGATAAAGTAATTGTGGATGATTTCGATGCAACCTATAACGCCACACAAAGACTTATGGCAGAAAACCGTAAAAAAATTGCTTTCGTAAGTAGTATTCACGGATTGAGTGTAGGTAAACTTAGAGAACGTGGGTATACAAAGGCCATTTTAGAAGCAAAAAAACAGGAACCATTGGTTCTTGAAATTAAAAAAAAAGACGATCACCAAAAGAAAATCAAGTCTTTTCTAAAAAAGAATAAAGATATCGATGGGTTGATTTCGGCAGATAGTTCTGCCATAATAGCCATAAATGTTGCTGTAAATTTAGGTAAAAAAGTGCCAAGAGATTTATCTGTTGTGGGTTTTGCCAGTAGAGGGGATGCTGGTCATGCGGTTCCAAGACTAACTACTATAAGGCAACATGCAAAAGTTATTGGGGCTAATGCTGCCGCTATGCTTATTCGTAGATTAGAAAATATGCACTTAAACGAAGATGTAAAGACTAAGATTATAAAAACAAGTTTAATAAAATCTAAGTCAACTTTAGAGAAGTAAGCTGTTAAAATCTTACATACTAATAAGTAAGAATAAACTTTCTAAAATTACTCTATATTCTACATATTTTCATGTTATGCAGTTTAACGATGTGTTTTATCGTTAAAAAATGTATTTCATCGATTTTTTTGTTTTTCAATTGGATGTTCAAACTACTTTGGTCAGGAGCTTAATGAGCACATTTAATTTTCCCCTCAGCACGTTAAGCCAATTAATCCATTTTTAGACCATTTAAACTGGTCATTCCCTCAAAATTTATAAAAATCTGTTTGCTTTCGCGCATTCGATTTTGAAGTTAATTATTCCATTTTCCCTCAACAAGGATTTTGTCTTGACAGAATCTTAGTTAAGAATTTTATTGAAAAAATTAAATAGAGAAAATAGTATAACCTTAAATCGAAAATGATATGAAAGCCTTAAAAATTACTTTACTTGTAGCCGTATTTTTTGCAGCATTAACATCTTGTACAAAACAAGACTTAAACGAAGATGATGTACTAACTGATGTTCCTACAACAGTAACCCGTTTTACCGGAGGTGGTATTCAAGATTAATTCTTAATTCCATAACATTTATATACAAAGGCTCCTTGCTAATAGCAAGGAGCTTTTTGTTTTTAATTATTTAAAAAATTATAAATATTTTTGATAAATCGTAATTTTTTATTTTTTGAAATTTATACTCTCATCCATTTTCATTTTCCTATTCATTAATTTATCCCAAGCTCAGAGGATAAATGATTTAGAAAAAGTAGATTCTATTCAAAGAATAATTGCTGATACTTCTATAAAAGATTCTACTTTGTTGGCAGATGCCCATTATAAAGTTGGTGAAATTTACAGGTATAATTTTTTAGGCGATAGTGCATACTACCATTACCAAAAAGCTGAAAAACTATACAAAGGCACAAGAGATAAATTTAAGACAGCAATTACACTTTATGGAATAGCCGTAATTCAATGTAATGAAAAAGATTTTACAGGTTGTGAGGTTACTTCTATTGAAGCTATATCATTACTCGAATCACTAAAGGAAACTAATGAGGTGCAAAAGTATAAATCGTTTATATACAATAACCTTGGATTAGCTTTCGGTCAGCTGGAACAATATGAAGAATCAGTTGAATATTACGAGAAGGCTATAGAGTTAAAGAAAAAGCTAAGAGGAAATAATAAAGCTACGCTCGTTAACTCAAAAAATAATTTGGCATTATCCTATAAGAAATCTGGTAGATATGATTTAGCTCTTGAGGAATATAGTGAAATATTAGGAGATAAGAACTTACTTGTAGATAGACCAGAAGTATATGCACTAGTTTTAGATAATTATGCACATACTTTGTATCTCTCTAACCAAAGGGAACAGTTGCCCGATTTATATTTAAACGCCCTTAGAATTACAGATAGCATAAGTCCAAAGGGATACAATTCTATTATTATAAATCAACATTTAGCAGAGTATTATAATGATGTTGGTATGAAAGATTCGGCTAAGTTTTATGCTTATTCTGCAAAAGATATAGCTCAAAACTATCATAATGATGATTACCTGATTTCACTTTTTTTACTGTCTAAAATAGAAGAAGGAGATATTGCCGCAAAGCATTTGAAGGATTATGTAAAACTGAGCGATAGTTTACTCAAAGTTGAACGAAGGGTAAGAAATAAGTTTGCTAGAATTAGATATGAAACGGATCAAATTGAACAAGAAAATATAAGGATTTCCAAAGAGCGAATGTGGTTGCTTATAATTTCTGTTGTTGTGATTATGACATCATTTTTGTTGTATTTGGTAATTATGCAGAGAAATAAAAACAAAGAGTTGAAATTTATTCAAAAGCAACAAGAGGCCAATGAGGAAATTTATAACCTTATGTTATCTCAAAATGAAAGTATAGAAGAAGCAAGAACACTAGAAAAGAAAAGAATATCAGAAGAATTGCATGATGGTGTATTGGGACGATTATTTGGTACCCGATTAAGTTTAGATAGTTTAAATTTCAACAATTCTGAAGAAGCCATTAAAACCCGCGGACAGTACATTGAACAGCTCAAGGATATAGAGCAGGATATTAGAAAGGTTTCCCACGAATTAAATACCGATTTTGTTTCTGGTGCAGGGTTTATTGACATTATAAAAACTTTACTCGATACACAAACACAGGTTTATGGACTTAAAAGTTTATTGCAATACGATGAATCTATAATATGGGAGGATTTATCCAATAAAAAGAAAATTCACATCTACAGAATTATACAGGAAACACTCCATAACATACACAAGCATGCTAATGCTTCTAACGTAGACATTAGTTTTAAATTAAAAAATAACGTAATTTGGTTAATTATCATCGATGATGGTTCTGGCTTTAATGTTAATAAGACAAGATCTGGCATAGGTTTAAAAAATATTAACTCAAGAATCAATGAAATAAACGGAACTCTCGCTATATCATCTCAGATAAATGTTGGTACAACGGTTACAATTGAAGTGCCAATACCCTAACGATAAATAAATGACTGAAAAGATTAGAATTTTAATGATTGATGACCATCCAATGATAATTGAAGGTTATCAAAATACGCTTTTATTTACCAAAAAAGAGCATCAAGAGTTGTTGATTAACATAGCTAATAACTGCGATGAGGCCGTAAAGTTTATGGAAAAATCCATCAACGAAGAGCGACCGTACGATATGCTTTTTGTTGATATTAGTTTGCCCCCTTCTAAAGATGGAAGAATGAATTCTGGTGAAGATTTAGCAGAATATGCCAGGAAAATATTGCCTAATTCTAAAATAGTGGTTCTAACCATGTTTAACGAGCCCTTTAGAATACATAATATTATTAAAAGTATAAATCCTGAAGGCTTTCTAATAAAAAGTGATTTAACGTCCAGTGAGCTTGCCAGTGCATTTCAGGCTGTTTTGAATAATCCGCCTTTTTACAGCGGTACTGTCAATAGTTTTATTAGAAAAACGATAACTAGTGATATTGTTATCGATGAGAAAAACCGAAAGATTCTACATCTACTATCACAAGGCGTAAAAACTAAGAATTTAGCCACACATTTAGGGATTTCACTTAGTGCTGTAGAAAAAAGAAAAAAGCAACTCAAAGAGATTTTTTCAGTTGAAGATGGTCAAGACGAAACTTTACTTAGCGAAGCCCGTAAAAGAGGCTTTGTATAGGGATTACTACTTTTTTTGAGATTTGAATTTTTTTTTGAAAAAAAACTAACTTTTTAGGAGTCTGAAAAGGGGCATGTTTGCTTAAAAGTATAGTAAAACCGTAAAAATTTTACGGTTTTTCCGCAGTAAAAATAGAAATGATTTGATTATATTTGAGTGTCAACACTTCAAAAAAATTAATTAATCCCTCAATTTTTTTTTGTTGATAATAGCAATTTATAGCCCTGTGGAGGTGAGAGACCCACAGGGCTCTTCTTTTTTTAAAAAGTAAAGATTGTGTCTTTATAGGTCCATAATATATCTAGGAACAGTCCAAAATAAATTAAAGCCACTATAAATTTTAAAAGGGTAGAGGTAACAAAACCAATAAAAGATCCAAAGGCTGCTTTCATGGCAGTTTTAGAATCATTCTTATTTATAAGCTCACCCAAATAGGCGCCTATAAACGGACCTATAATTATCCCAAAAGGGATAGGTGCAATAAGTCCTACTATTAGACCTATAGATGTTCCTATCATACCGTATTTAGATCCCCCAAAGCGTTTGGTGCCAATAGCAGGGATGATATAGTCTAAGAGCCAAATTAAAATAGCAACAACCAGAGTAATTGCTAAAAAGGTTTTATCCATGGGAACCGATTTCGATAAATGTAAAGTTAATAGGCCTATCCAACTGGTTAAAGGGCCTGGAAGTACTGGTAAAAAACTACCAATAATTCCTAAAACCATTAGTAGCACTGAAATAATAATTAAAAATATATCCATAGTAAGTCATTTCTTTTTTCTACTCATTAGACCCCAAAACGATGGAAATGTTACTTAAAGAATATAAAGGCAAATTAAACCCGCAAAAAATCGTACTTTTCGGGTACAGATTTAGTCCATGAAATACCCTCTCATTTTGTTAATGCTTTTTTTGTGCACCTCATGTCAATTTTTTGAGGTGAAAAAAACCACTTCAGAGGCTATTTTAAACGAGGAACTAAAAACTTTCGATTGGAACGATGTCGATACTTATCCGTCATTTTCGGCATGCGATTCCCTGATTTCCAAGAGTGAAAAGAAGCAGTGTTTTGAACACTATTTGTCTTCGCACATACTTAAGTCTTTGGAAAGTGAATTGATTGTTGTAACTCAAGATATTCACGACACCTTAGAGTTGTATTTTAATGTTTCGGAAAAAGGAGACCTAACTTTATTGAACACCAAGATTGGTAGCCTAACGATTTCAGAGATACCGAATATAAACGCATTGATAAGTGAAAGTTTAGATTCCCTTCCTGAGGTTTTTCCAGCTAATAAGTGGTCTATTCCGGTAAAAACAGCGTTTAAATTGCCTTTAGTGATTAACGTGGAATAGATTCTTAGATTATTTTCTAAAGTTCCTGTTTTTCCACTTGTAGGTCTTGAACATGGATAATAAAGCAACATAGACACTAAAAAAAGGATATACTAAAAAAGCGCTTAAGTAACTTAACAGAGCTTCTTTTTTGTTGAAGAATATAGCCGATTTATAAATTAGTATAGCATCTATCACGAATTTCATCATCAAAAAATAAAATAGGATTTTAAACTCGAATAAGTCTAACCCACAGAGCAGTCCTAATACTAAAATTAAAGCGTTAGCCATTAAAACAATCAATCCTGTTAATTTGCCAAATGTGTTTTTATAGCCACTTGCTTTAGAAGCCCATCTTATTCGCTGTTGTATTAATGAACTCCAAGTAGGTTGAGGTTTTGTGACTACTACAGCTTGTTCGCATTTTAGGTAATTTAAATCTTTTGGGTACGTAGTTGCTACTTTTTCTAAAAAGAAAACGTCATCACCACTCGCTATATTCGAGTTGCCGTCAAAGCCATTGAGTGCTTTAAAAAGCGATTTTTGGTATGCAAAATTAGCACCATTACACATAAAAGGTTTTTTGAGTCCGAATCCACCAATAGTAGCCCCTTGAAGACTAAGAAAATCCAATAGCTGAAATTTTTCAAAAAAAGTACGGGCTGATTGATAAGTAACTGGGCCAGCAATACATTTAGGGTGTTTTTTTTGAATGAATGCATCGAAACTATTCAACCAGAATTCAGGTAATATACAATCGGCATCGGTGGTCATTATCCATTCATTCTTGGCTTGTTTCACGGCCGTGGTAATAGCATCCTTTTTTGGGGAATTAGATGTTCTTTCATTTTTAATCACCCTGACGTCAGGTTGAGTGCAGTCGAAATCTTTTGTGTTATCATCCCGAAATTTTAAAAAGAATCTTTCAATGATTTCAGTAGAACCATCATTAGAATCGTCATCAACAAAAATAATTTCGAATTTATGTTTGGGATATTTTAATTTTGAAATCGACTCGAGCAAGCCTGGTAAATTTTCGGCTTCATTTCTAAAAGGAATAACTACAGAAAAGCTAGTTTTAGGAGGAGATTCCGCTAGTTTAAAAACGTTGACTTTGTCAAATCCCCATACAAAGCTTCCTATTAAAAGGGAGTAAGCCAAGACTACTATAGCGCTCAATAACAGCATGTTTTAGACGGCTTTTGGTAGTTTGAAATTAAGAACGTAGTAACTGCCAAACAAACTGGGGATCACAAAATTGAAAATCCACATAAGCGTAGTAATGCTTAAAATTGTCAGCCCCTCTACATTAGCAAATGAAAAGAGAAATAGGGCCACACTTCCTTTTATAACCACATCAAAAATGGTAATAGACGGGATTACCGAAGCTAGTAAGTACATTGAGGAAATTATGGTCATGGCATTTAAATAACCCATTTCTACATTGAAAATATGTAGAAAAAAATAGAATTGAAATGAGAAGATTACATAACGTAAAATAGACAATAAAAGCGTTTTAAGGAGTACCTTTTTAGATAAGTTTATTAGTGAGTGTCTAATCTTTTCCATTGAAAACCCTTTAACGGTAAACTTACTTTTTTTAATACCAAAACCAATAATAGCAATAATTAGAAGTGTAATGACTAAAACTTTATAAAATGTAGTGTAGTCAAGATTAATGTTATAGTTGGAAATGAACAGAGATAAACCAATAACACCAAAAATAATAGTAGCCAACATTTGCGATAGGTTACCTACTAGGTTGAGGAGCATAATTCGTTTTCTTGAACCTTTTGGGTAAAAAATAGCTTTTGCACCGTATTCGCCAATTCTGTTGGGTGTTATTATCGATGCAGTTAAAGCCCCTAAACTTTGCGCCATAGCATTTTTGAATCTTATTTTTTCCACAACCGAAGCTAATATTTGCCATTTTAAAATCTCTAAAAACCAATTTGCAATACTTAAGAGGAGTAATAAGCAGCCGTTTTTTAAGAAAAAAATATTCTTTTTAGATAAATAATTAATGAAATCCGAAAAACGTAATTCAGAGTTGTTGGCTAGTTTATTTATTATAAAGTAAAATGCCCATACAACAATACTTAACTTAATAAGCACAAAAAAGAATTGCTTAGATTTGTAAGAGTTCGAGCGGTTCATTGTGCAAATTAAACCATTATTTAACTTATGGTATTAGGTTTTAGAATTTATAAAGCATTATTTGGTTTATTATGTTCTTTAATGTTTGTAAATAATGTTCTGTCTCAAGAAGGGACTAGTATGATTAAAGCCCAATTCGCTTTGGGTATTAATAACCCGTCCAGTAATGGGTTTGTGGGGAGTTTTGAGGGAAAACCTGTAAATTTTCCAACTGTAGATTTAGGTGTGCAGTATATGTTCAAGCCAAAGTTAGGAGCTAAATTAAGTTATAGTTTCAGCCGGATAAAAAATGCAACGAATACAGAGCGTTTTAAATTAAATTACTCAAGGGTTAATGCCTTATTTGTTGTTGATGCCAATAATGTTTTAAGTTTTTTACCACCCAGAATGGGCGTTTTTTTGCATTTAGGACCTGGATACACTATGGTAAAGCCTCTTGACAACTATACCCAAAATAAAGTGTCTTTTATTAACTTGTTGTTAGGAGCACAGTTGCATTACGGGCTTTCGGATACCTTATCGGTTTTCACGGATATATCTTATACAAGTGGTTTTGGAAAAGACTTTAGTCCTGTAGAAAGCGGGTTTGGGTCATTCAATGGGAACGTTTTATCTATTACCTTTGGTGCTTCCGTTTCACTAAGTGGATGTTATTTTTGCAATCAATAATATGGCAGAGGAAAAAATTATATTAGGGATAGATCCAGGAACTACCATTATGGGCTTTGGCCTTATAAAAGTGGTTGGTAAGCGTATGGAGTTCCTTCAATTAAATGAATTGGACTTAAAGAAATATAACGACCACTATTTAAAACTGAAATACATTTTTGAGCGTACCATTCAACTTATAGATACCTACAATCCAGATGAAATTGCTATTGAGGCGCCATTTTACGGTAAGAATGTTCAAAGTATGCTCAAATTGGGTAGGGCTCAAGGCGTTGCCATGGCTGCTGGTTTAAGCCGGGAGATACCCATTACGGAATATTTACCCAAAAAAATTAAAATGGCAATTACAGGAAACGGTAATGCCAGTAAAGAACAGGTGGCCAAGATGCTTCAAGGGCTTTTAGGATTAAAAACTTTACCGAAAAATTTAGATGCTACCGATGGTTTGGCTGCGGCAGTCTGCCACTTTTACAACTCTGGAAAAGTTACCATAGGAAAGAGCTATTCTGGTTGGGATGCTTTTGTGAAACAGAATAGCCCCCAAACCCCCAAAGGGGGCTCTAAGGGGACACAAGTCATAGACCTTCGAAAGAATAAAAAGTAACTTTTCGTGAAAGGAGTTAGTCAAGAAAGTGAGTTTTCCTCTCCTTCGGGGAGGCTAGGAGGGGCAACTTCGGCAGGCATCTACATACATATCCCATTTTGTAAGCAGGCGTGCCATTATTGCGATTTTCATTTTTCAACATCATTAAAAAAGAAAGATGAACTTATTCGTGCTTTGGTCACCGAAATAGAACTTCGAAAAGATGAGTTGTTGGGAAAAACCATTGAGACCATTTACTTTGGTGGAGGAACCCCTTCATTATTAAAGACTGATGAACTACAGTTGTTGATTGATACAGTTTGCCACAATATTGAAGTCATTGATAATCCTGAAATTACTCTTGAAGCCAACCCAGATGATTTAACTTCAGAAAAAATACTTCAATTATCGACATCTCCAATTAATCGATTAAGTATTGGAGTTCAATCATTTTTTGAAGACGATTTAAAAATGATGAATAGGGCACATAACGCCTACGAAGCCAAGAGATGCTTGCAAGAAGCATCGCAATATTTTGAAAATATAACAATCGATTTGATCTACGGTATTCCAGAGATGTCCCTTAAAAAATGGGATGAAAATTTGGATATGACTTTTAATTTTGGAGTAAATCATATTTCTAGTTATGCTTTAACCGTTGAGCCTAAAACAGCTTTAGATAACTTTATTAAAAAAGGTAAGTATCCTGTTTTAGATGAGGCTTTAGCGTTACAGCATTTTAATCACCTGGTCGAAAGAACAGAAGCGGAAGGGTTTGTGCAATATGAAATATCAAACTTCGGCAAACCAAATTACTTCTCAAAACACAATACCAGCTATTGGCAAGGGAAGTGGTATTTGGGTATTGGGCCATCTGCACATTCATTTATGGGTGACCAACGTAGCTGGAATGTGTCTAATAATATGAAGTATATTAAAGCTATTCGAAACAAAGAATTGCCTATTGTCATTGAAAAACTTTCTGATCAGGATAGATTTAATGAGTATGTTATGACAGGTTTAAGAACCATTTGGGGGGTGTCTTTTAGTAAAGTTGAAACAGATTTTGGAGCGTTTTTTCTTGAGCATCTTACAACGGTATCCAAAAAGTTTATTGATGAAGGTTTACTCGCCTTGAATACAAATAATGAAAAAGTGTTGGTTGCAACCCCAAAAGGTAAGTTTTTAGTAGACGGAATAGCTTCAGAACTATTCATGATTTAGTTATATTTGAATATGATTGCTACTATACAATACAACTCAAGAAAAATACAGATAGACGTCTCAAAACCTTTAGATATTTCGATAGCCATAGATATGTCTAAAAAAAACATAAACGCTTGGTATGTAGGTGACCCAAAGATTTTTCCAGAGCGAATTGATGGTGAGCCTGTCAAAGTTTCCGAAGGTGCAGTGGTTAATTTTAATAACATTCAGTTTAATCCGCATGCACATATTACGCATACCGAATGTGTGGGGCATATAACCGAGGAAGCGTATTCGGTAAACAAAAACTTAAAACATCATTTTTTTGTTGCCGAAGTAGTCACCGTTGCACCTGAAAAGGAAGGCGATGATTTTTTTATTTCGGCGAAACAATTAAAAACTGCACTAAGAAATAAAAAAAGAGATGCGATAGTTATTAGAACATCGCCTAATCTAATAGAGAAAAAGAGTAAGCACTATTCAAATACCAATCCGCCTTTTTTGTTAGAAGAGGCTGCACAATATTTAAAAGAAAAAGGGATTAAGCATTTGTTGATAGATTTGCCATCGGTCGATAAAGAAAAAGACGAAGGGAAACTATTGGCCCACAATGCGTTTTGGAATACCAACGGGAAGCTGCGCTTAGATGCCACTATAACAGAGTTTATTTATGTGCCTAACTCTATAAAAGACGGTGAATATTTACTTAATCTCATGATTGCGCCTTTCGAAAACGATGCCACTCCTAGTAAGCCTATTTTGTATCAAATAATGTAGTAGCATGGAAACTTTTTTTATCATAATAATTAGTGTTCTAGTCACCTTGGGTCTAGTAACTGTTTTTAAGGCTTTTAAGAAAAAGCAGTTGGTTAATGCGCAATCTGTTATTCTTTTAGATAAGATAAAAAAGGTGTGTAAATTTATTACGGTTGAAGGCGATTTTGCCGAAATATACCATTACGAGGATGTAAAGGAGAAGTTTTTAAAACTAATAACGAGTAAAAAAAAGGCCTTAGTTGTAATTAATGCCAAGGCTCATGTGGGGTACGATTTATCCAAAATTCATCTAAGATCTGATACGGGTTCTAAAACCATTGTATTAGAACACTTTCCTGAACCAGAGGTTTTATCGATAGAAACTAATTTAAATTATTATGATAAATCTGATGGGTTGTTCAATAAATTCGAAGCTGCAGATTTAACAGATTTACATAAAGAAGCAAAACAGCACATAGAAGACAAAATCCCTGATAGCGGACTCATACAGATTGCGCAAACCGAAGTGAGAGAGACCATTCATTTAATTGAAACTATTGTAGGAACTATAGGTTGGAAATTAGATTATTCTACATTGAAGGTGTTCGGGAATGATTCGAAAAGACTCAAGAAATGATTGAAGTATTAAAGGAAAAATAAGTCTAAGGTTAGACTAACTCAATTGTTTTTAAAATCTTTATGAACCAAAGAAAAATTACAAAAAGTTTGAAGGGGATTTCCAAATATGATTTAGTCAAAATAGTAATATACTTACTGGGCTTTATTTTTTCTGTTTATTCAATATTAAAACATGGATTAATAGATAGTCATACTCCTCCAGTTGGTTTCGTTGTTCCATTTTTATTAATGTTGATTGCGATTATATGGTATATTGTGGATTTGATACTAATTAAATTTTTAGAATACCTTAAAATTAGTAAAGCAGTCAATTTGTGTGGACTCATGATTAATTTTTTAATTGTTTTTTTAATCTTAATAGGGAAATTGTGAACATAGAGGAGATAAGAGCCTGTTGCCTGAGTAAGAAAGCAACAACTGAAGATTTTCCGTTCGATGAAGACACGCTTGTGTTTAAAGTCTTAGGTAAAATGTTTGCTTTGGTTTCTCTAAAATGGTGGGAGCGTGGTGAGGCTGCTATAAATTTAAAGTGTAATCCAGATTATGCCGAGGAGTTAAGATCCGAATACAATAGCATTCGTCCTGGATATCATATGAACAAAAAACATTGGAATACTGTTTATCTTCATGAAGGTGAATTGGATTTTCAGTTTTTAAAACAACTCATAAATCATTCTTATGAAATGGTTGTAAAAGGGATGCCAAAAAAGCTAAGAGATAGCTTGTGAATTCCCGAATTATTTAAAAAATAAAAATGAGCATACTACAAACTTTAATAGAGAGAAGTGGAAATACATGTGAATTATGTGGAGCAACACATCATTTAAAACAATATACAATACCACCAGCCTTAAACGAAAATGTAGATAATGATGTATTGATTTGTGATACTTGTACATCTCAAATAGAAGGCGATGCAGAAATGAATCCCAACCATTGGCGGTGTTTGAATGATAGTATGTGGAGTGAGCATATCGCTGTTCAAATTATGGCTTGGAGAATGCTTCAAAGATTAAGAGAAGAAGGTTGGCCTAAAGATTTGCTTGATATGATGTATTTAAGCGATGAAGCATTGGCTTTTGCAAGAGCAACAGGTGAAGATAAGGATTCGAGTGAGAAAATAATTCATCGCGATGTAAATGGTGCCGAGCTTAAAGTTGGCGACTCTGTGGTTTTAATAAAAGATTTAAAAGTAAAAGGCACTAGTATGGTTGCTAAACAAGGAACTACCGTTAGAAATATTAGGTTAGATCATGAAAATGCTAAACACATAGAGGGTAAAGTTGGAAGCCAACTCATAGTTATCGTAACAGATTATATTAAAAGGTGTTAGGGTTTCTTGTTTTTGTTTTTTGTAAACCAGTTAAAACTGAAGGGAATTAATAGAAACAGGAAAAAATATTTGCCAGTGATTATGCCAAAGGCTGTGATGATAAGTGATATTATTAAAATAAGGTTGAGCTGGCTATTCTTCAAATGAAAACTGTTTTAAGTAGACATGTCTGCTATTATTTTCCACTCACCCTTTATCTTTTTAAAGACAAGCATGAAATTACCATCGGCATTACCAACTTCTCTTTTAATGTGGTACTCACCTAAAACATAATAAGCGTCTTCGGCTATTTTTGTAACAGCGTTAATTCTAAAGTTTAGTTTGCCTGTATGTTCTTTTGTTGGATAGGCCTTTTTGTACCGCTCTAAAGTGTTATCCCAGCCTTGAACAATACCATTGCTGCCATAAAAAACCAAGGAATCACTTTTCCAATAGCCTTCCATGTATTTTTCAATGTTGTCTTTAGACCAGGCTATTCTTTGGGATTTTAGTACAGCTTGGATGTCTTTTATGTTTTTTTCATCATCGTTTTGAGCTATGGCAATGTTAAATGACACTGTGCATAATAAAAAAAGGAGTAGAATTTTTTTCATAAGTAAATAAGTCTTGAGTTCGGTAAAAATAGCGAAAACTAATTTTAAAGAAACCGCTTGTCGATAAAATTGACATGTATTTATTTTTTATCTAAAGTTGTGCCAAATTCATCGAATAAATAGTGGTCTGCCTTAAAGTATATTTATTTTTACATCGCAGTGATAACGCTACACTGCTCTCCCTCAAATTTATTGTTAATTATAAAAAATAAACTAGCTATGAACTTACGAATTACCAACTGTAACAATTTTTTCAAAATTAAAGGAATTTTAAACAAAGAGAGTATTGCCCTTTTTGAAGAAAAATTCGATAATATTTTCGATAAGACGGATATATTAAAAGTAAGTATTGAGGGTATTGAAAGTATGGATCGTTACGGTATTAGTGCAATTACTAACCTACATAATGAAGCCAAGAATAGAAATAAAAATCTGTCGATTATAGGTTACGGCTGTAATGATTTATACAGTTATTTTAAGACAACCGCTGCTGCTTAATAGTTTTTATATTTAGGAAATTTCAATCAAAAAAATGTATTTCATCGATAAAATTTGTTTTTTAAAGAAATAAATGTATATATTTGATACTGTTGTGTAAGAAATTATTTTATAATCTTCCAACTTCCCTAAATCTATTATTTAACTTAATACCAACTATTATGGGTTTAATAATTAACAGTTCAAGTAATTTTTTTGAATTAGCCGGTGTGTTAAATCAAGAAAACGTAGTAGACTTACAAAGAGTTATCCGAAAAGGTCTAAAGAAGTACGATCAACTTACCATCAGTATCGAAGCTGTAGAGAGTATAGACCGTTACGGCGTTAAAGCTATAGCAGAACTTCATGACGAAGCGCTGAATAATGACAAAAGATTGTCTATAGTAGGTTACGGCTGTAAAGATTTATACAATCATTTTAAGTCTACCGACGCCGCTGCCTAAAATACTAAAGGAATTTTTTTTGGTTTTTAAAAAACGCATCTGCTTGTAATTGCATGAGTTCTCTTGCTTTTTTCCGCTTATATGTGTAGAGCTCTTCTTCTTGCTCTATGTCTGAATAAATGCGGTCGTTAATCAAGTTGTCTGTTTTTAGTAGGTGCCCCCTTTGATTTTTATTTTGAAGTACATCTGTTTTTATAGCAGTTTCTTGGTCTTCAAGTTTAAAATCGTAGGCTCCTCTTGGTGATAATAGTTTGGCAAAAATTGGAGAAGTTTCTATGGCTAAGAATAGCAGAAAAATAAAGAACGACGGAAGCCAAGGTAACTCACCTAGGGCATTGACTCTTGCCATTAGTCCGTCAAAATTGTTTATGATAGGTTGTGAGTAAGCTACCTGTGTTTCGTAGTCAGTCTTGAGTTTTGCAATTTGAGCTTCGGCATCTTTGATTTTTATTTTGTTATCGGTTTTTAGCGCTTGCAACTCGGTTAAAAGAGCATCATGTTTCTCTCTTTTTTCTTTGTATACAGGTCCTTTTCCAACTCGTTTAGTACCTGATGTTCCTTCGGCCTCGGCAATATATTTGTCGTATAACTGGTTCACTTCAGCCTCTTTGGTGTCTATTTCTAGGCGTAAAGACTCTATGGTATTATTTAAATCTGTTATTGATGGGGCATACTGTTCGGCAATTTGGGTTTTATTATCAAGTGTTAGTTTGTTTTTCTGTTCTAGCAAGACTTGGTCGATTTCCTTTTGGAAAATTTTCAGCTCAAGAGGTTTAGATATAACAATTGCAATAATTACAGCCAATATAAGTCTTGGAGTGGCCTGAATAAGTTCATCGGTAATATTGCCGGTTTTTTTAATTGTTGAAACGATATAGCGGTCCAGATTGAAGATTAGAAGCCCCCAAACCAATCCGAAGACAATAGCAGCAAATAAGTTATCGAATACCGTGTAAAGTGCATAGCTTGCAGCGATTGATGCCATTAAGGCCGTAAAGAAAACTGTAGCGCCTATACCAACATATTTGTTTTGTTCGCCCTTAGAACATTGGTTTAAAATATCTGTATCGGCACCCGAGCAGATGATAAAAAATTGCTTTAACATAATAGATTCGTTTTTCTGATTGATTGACTATTAGAACGTTAAAGCAGTGTTTTTGTTACACGTTTTTAAGAAAAGTTAAGATTTTTTAGACCGAATACTTTCTATAATGACTGTGCCCAAAATGAGGGCACCACCTATAAAAGTATTTATGGTTGGGATTTCATTTAGGAAGATGAAGGCTATTATGATTCCGCAAATGGGTTGTGCACTACCAATAATACTTGCTGTGCTTACAGAGAAATACTTTAAGCTAGTAATGAATAAAGAGTGACCTATGGCAGTGGTGACTAAACCTAAAATAAGTAAATAGGGAATTTGTGTTTGTAAATTACTAATGTCCATTTTAAACAAAACAGGAATTAAAATAATACTTACTATTAGAGACTGCATCATCATAATTACCGTGCCGTTATAATTGTCTACATGGCGTTTTAGAATAAGGTTTCTAATGGCGTAACAAAATGCTGAAAACACCCCAAAGAGAATACCTTTTAAATGATCGCTCTCAAAGTTAAATTCTGGTGCAAGTATGTAAATGCCCAATAGTACTACTAAAGCAAGTATAATATGTGTTGGGTTGAATTTGGACTTTGTAAAAAAGGGCTCAAGTAAGGCAGTGATTACAGGAAATGTAAACATAGAAAGCATACCAATGGCTACATTCGATAGTTTTAGAGCATAAAAATAAGTTACCCAATGCCCACCCAATAACAGGGAACTTATTAGCAAGGTTGGAATGTCTTTTTTTGAATGTATTTTAATGCTTAGTTTTCTAATGCGGCAAAAAACAAACAAGAATATAGCTGCTAAAGCACTTCTAAACCAAATGGTTACAGGGGTAGGGAGGTCTATAAATTTACCTAAAGTGCCAGAGGTGCTTATTAAAATGGTTGCAAGCCCTAATAAAAGTAAATGATTGTTATGTTGGTTTTTCATGGTATTTAAGTGTCTGCTTTGCGTTAGGGATTGCAGTGGAAATCCTTTTTGAGAGGTGCGAACAAAAAGATTGCAACGTAAAGCCCGACCCTAGTGCTAATCTGCATGCCGGCAGGCAGGCGCACAAATTATATTTTGCAAAAGTAGCTTTTATCTTGAAAGCTCGGTAAAATGTTTGTAAAAATAAGGGATGGTTTCTATGCCTTTTAAATAATTCCACATACCAAAATGTTCGTTTGGAGAATGGATGGCGTCGCTATCTAATCCAAAGCCCATCAAGATGGTTTTGCTTTTAAGTTCTTCTTCAAATAAAGCTACGATTGGAATACTACCACCGCTTCGTTGCGGAATTGGTGTTTTGCCAAAAGTTTCGGCATACGCTTTTGAGGCGGCTTGGTAACCAATACTGTTAAGTGGTGTTACATAGCCATTACCGCCATGATGAGGTCTTACCACCACTTTTACACCTTTTGGGGCAATACTTTCGAAATGAGATTCGAATAATTCAGTGATTTCTGACCAGTCTTGATTCGGCACTAAACGCATGGAGATTTTAGCAAAAGCTTTACTTGGGATTACGGTTTTGGCACCTTCGCCAATATAACCGCCCCAGATACCATTAACATCTAGAGTGGGTCTAACGGAATTTCTTTCGTTAGTAGAATAGCCTTGCTCGCCATAAACAGACTCAATGTTTAATGCGTCTTGGTAATCTTGTAAAGAGAAAGGCGCTTTAGCCATTTCGGCTCGTTCTTCACTGGAGAGTTCTTCTACCTTATCATAGAACCCGGGAATAGTAATGCGGTTATTGTTGTCGTGAAGCGAGGCAATCATCTTGGTTAGAATATTTATTGGGTTAGCAACAGCGCCACCATATAGTCCAGAATGTAAATCGCGGTTAGGTCCCGTAACTTCAACTTCTACATAGCTAAGTCCTCTTATGCCAGTGGTTATGGATGGTGTATCGTTAGCAATCATGCCAGTGTCAGATATCAAGATAACATCGTTTTTTAGCCGTTCTCGATTCTCTTTTACAAAGGTTCCTAAACTTTTACTGCCTACTTCCTCTTCACCCTCTATCATAAACTTTACGTTACAGGGTAATTGATTGGTAGAAATCATATACTCTACGGCTTTTACGTGCATAAATAGTTGCCCTTTGTCGTCGCAAGCACCTCGGGCAAAAATAGCGCCGTCGGGATGTTTTTTAGTGTTTTTTATAACAGGCTCAAAAGGTGGTGAATCCCAAAGCTCTATGGGGTCTGGTGGCTGTACATCATAATGTCCGTAAACCAAAACTGTAGGTAAATCTTTGTTTATTATTTTTTCGCCATAAACTATGGGGTAACCTTTGGTTTCGCAAACTTCCACAAAATCGCATCCTGCTTTTTCCAAATTCGTTTTAATGACTTCGGCGGTTTTTAGGACGTCGTTTTTATAAGCCGAATCGGCACTTATAGAAGGTATTTTAATAAGTTCAAAAAGTTCGTCTAAAAAACGTTGTTTATTGGCTTTTATATAAGATGTAATGGTATCCATAGAAATTGTGTTAGTCTACCAAAAGTATAAAAAAGAATGTTTTTTATAGGTAGAAGTTTGCAATTTAAAAGTATTGATTATATTTGCAGTCCTTTAGCGGATGTGGTGGAATTGGTAGACACGCTAGACTTAGGATCTAGTGCCGCGAGGCGTGGGGGTTCGACTCCCTTCATCCGCACCAATTTTTTGAAGAGCTTCTCAATTTTGAGAGGCTTTTTTATTTCCTGAAATTCAACTTAAACGGTTTCGTACATTTTCATTAAAATGTTGGGTTTTTGCCCCTTCAACTCATTAAAGATTATATATTTGCAAAAAATATTTTCCCACCAATATTTCGGGATTGGAACAACAAAAATAACTTTACATTAAAATGAACAAACAAATAGATCAGCAGGCAGCAGATAATATCAGAGCTTTGGCTGTAGCCATGGTAGAGAAGGCGAATTCTGGGCACCCAGGAGGACCTATGGGAGGTGCAGATTTTATGCATATTCTTTATTCGGAATTCTTTAATTACGATCCTGCCGATATGACCTGGCCATTTAGAGACAGGTTTTTTATGGATGCTGGTCACTTGTCTACTTTAATGTATGCTCAGTATTACCTTTTGGGCAACTATAAGAAAGAAGATGTTGCTAACTTCCGCCAGTGGGGTTCTATAACTCCTGGTCATCCAGAAGTTGATTTTGAAAGAGGTATAGAAAATACATCTGGTCCATTAGGTCAAGGGCACACTATGGGTGTTGGAGCAGCTATTGCTGCGAAATTTCTTGAAGCTAGATTTGGGGATTGGGTAAACCACAAAATTTATGGATTTATTTCAGATGGTGGTGTGCAAGAAGAGATTTCGCAAGGAGCAGGTAGAATTGCCGGTCACTTGGGGTTAAGTAACTTCATCATGTTCTTCGATTCTAACGATATTCAGTTGTCAACTTCAACTGATGAGGTGACTACTGAAGATACAGCAATGAAATACGAAGCTTGGGGTTGGAAAGTTGTCACTATCGATGGCCACGACCATGACCAAATTAGAAAGGCTTTAACCGATGCTAATAACGAAACCGAAAAACCAACACTTATTATTGGTAAAACCATTATGGGTAAAGGTTGTGTTGCTGCCGATGGAAGCATGTACGAAGGCCATTGTGAGCTTCATGGTAAACCAATAGGTGCAACTGGTGCAGATTACGAAAAGACTTTATTGAATTTGGGTGCAGACGTAAATAACCCATTCGATATTTACAGTGATGTAGAAGCTTTCTACAAAAATATAGTTGAAGAGAAAAAAGTCGCCGCTGCTAAAAAGAAAGCAGAGATTGAAGCTTGGAGGCAAAACAACGAAGCTTTAGCAAATAAGTTAGATCATTTCTTCTCTGGAGAACTTCCAGAATTAGATTTTGAATCTATAGAGCATAAGGGTGGATTGGCAACAAGAGCAGCTTCTGCAAATGTATTGGCTTATTTAGCCGATAACGTGGAGAATATGATTGTGTCTTCTGCAGATTTATCAAACTCTGATAAAACCGACGGCTTCTTAAATAAAACTACCGCACTTCAAAAAGGAGATTTTAGTGGTTCGTTCTTACAAGCTGGTGTAGCAGAATTAACAATGGCATGTATTGCCAATGGTATAGCATTACACGGCGGTATTATTCCAGTAGTGGCCACGTTCTTCGTATTTTCAGATTATATGAAACCTGCAATTAGGTTAAGTGCTATACAAGAATTACCTGTTAAATATGTATGGACACACGATGCCTTTAGAGTTGGAGAAGATGGTCCTACACATCAACCTATAGAGCAAGAAGCTCAAATTCGATTATTGGAGAAACTTAAAAATCATAGTGGTGATCAAAGTTTCTTAGCATTGCGTCCTGCAGATTCAGCTGAGACTTCAGTGGCTTGGAAAATGGCACTAGAAAATGATAAAACGCCTTCTGGTTTAATTTTATCAAGACAAGGCATTAAGGATGTGCCGGCTATTAATACCTCAAGATATGATGAAGCCTTAGGAGCTGAAAAAGGTGGTTACCTTGTTAAATCCGTTGAGAATCCAGATGTTGTTTTAGTAGCAAATGGATCGGAAGTTTCAACATTGGTTGCTGCAGCTGAGATTTTAGAATCTGAAAAAGGACTTAAGGTAAGTATAGCTTCTGTGATTTCAGAAGGTTTGTTTAGACAGCAATCCAAAGCATACCAAGAAAGTGTAATACCAACAGATAAGCCATTGTTTGGATTGACAGCCGGATTACCAGTTAACTTAGAGACCTTAGTTGGACCAAATGGAAAAGTATTTGGATTAGATCACTTTGGGTACTCTGCGCCTGCAGGTGTACTTGACGAGAAATTCGGTTTTACAGGTGAACAAGCCAGTAAAAATATATTAGAGTATTTAGAAACTGTTTTAGTAAAATAATAAATAAACGACATGAAATTTTTTATCGATACAGCCAACCTAGAAGATATAGCTGAAGCACAAGCGTTAGGGGTTTTAGATGGTGTAACAACAAACCCTTCGTTAATGGCGAAAGAAGGCATTACAGGAGAGGAAAATATCTTAAACCATTACAAAAAGATTTGTGAAATTGTTGAAGGTGATGTTAGTGCAGAGGTAATTTCTACCGATTTTGAAGGTATGGTTAAAGAAGGTGAAGCCCTAGCAGCTTTGCACCCTCAAATTGTAGTTAAGCTACCTTTAATTGCTGATGGTATCAAAGCATGTAAATATTTTTCTGATAAAGGCATAAGAACAAACGTAACTCTAGTGTTCTCAGCGGGACAAGCCTTGTTAGCCGCAAAAGCAGGAGCAACTTATGTATCGCCATTTCTAGGAAGGTTAGATGATATTTCTACAGACGGACTAAATCTTATTGCTGAAATTCGTCAGATTTATGATAATTACGGTTTCGGAACTGAAATTTTAGCAGCTTCAATCCGTCACACCATGCACGTTATTGATTGTGCTAAATTAGGGTCTGATGTTATGACAGGTCCGTTATCATCTATCACTGGATTATTGAAACATCCGTTAACAGATATTGGTTTAGCTAAGTTCTTAGCAGATTATAAAAAAGGAAACTAATTCATCTAGTTAGTTATAAAGAACAAAAAGCTCCTCTTTATCGAGGAGCTTTTTGTTTTTTAAAGCCTTTAGGATATTTTTATTGTTCTAGGTGGCTTTTGCTTAGCTTCTTCACGTTTAGGAATTTCTATACCTAAAATACCTTCTTTGTATGTAGCCTTGATTTTGTCGCTTTCAACCGTATCCGGTAATGTAAAAGTACGTTTGAAAGAAGAGTAGCCAAACTCTTTTCTTGTATAAGTTTCTTCCACATGTTCGTTTTCTTGTTTTGTTTCGGCAGAAATAGATAAAACGTCATTATCCAAATCGATTGTAAAATCAGATTTTTGCATTCCAGGAATTGCCATATCCAAAAAATAAGCATCTGGTGTTTCACGGATATTTACTTGTGGTAATAATGCTCCTTTACTAAAATTTGAAGGTGAAAATGATGGAAAATCTTTGAAAAACCAATCGTCTAAAGACGAAAATATTGGGGAATTTGACATTTTATTCTTGTTTGTCAAACTTCCATTTCTAGATGTTGTTACTAAATTACTCATAACATTAAATTTTTAGTTTCGACAATTATTTTAATTACTTCACTCACTTATGGACAATTTTAATACCAATCGAAAATTTGTCATTCATATGTTAATTTTTTAAGAATCACTGACTTTTTATTCAGTAGAAAGTGTTTTGTTATTGACAAAATATCAGTTAGGCAGTGTTTTTGTTGTCATTTTGTCATTAATTATGCGTGATAGTGATAATTATACTACTTAAAGTAATTGGAATGAAATTTGAAATATCGACATCGGTAATTTTTTTATGGTTTAACATTTAAAATTTTTAGATTATGAAGAGAAAACCTGTTAAAGTGAAACTCATAGGTAGAAAGGGTAAGGCCTATCAAATTAAGTTTCCAAATTTAAAGATTCCTGTTACAGTTGATGAATATCTTTACAATAAGATGCTACACAGTGCTGAGTATCAATTTTGCAATTCTGGGTCGGCTGTAAAGAAAACTTATTCGGCGTGAGTTAAAAGGGCTTAAACATCTGGGCATCTCTAAATTAGTTGTCTCTTGAAATGCGCGCCAATAAAAAAAGCTCCTTGATTATTAGGAGCTTTTTTTGTTTAAACTAAACAAACTACAAAAAAACTAAACTATTTTTTTAATACTTATTAAACCTATGGTTCTACAGAGAATTTAAATATTTGTGATTCTGAATTATTATTGTTCTCGTCGTGAGTTATAATTTGCCAAAAGTATGTGTTCCCAGAGTTTACATTCACCATATAACTATTAGCTGTGGTGGTTGATACTTTTGTTGTGGGTGGATTGGACATACCAAAAAATACATCATATTCTTTAATATCGTTATCAACGTCAGAGCCTTTCCATTGAAGCATAGTACTTGTGGTGTTCTTTAATGTTTCCGATAAAGCTGGAGCAACCAACTCTGCAGGAAATGGAGCGTAAGAGGTTGTGGCTTCTCCGGCATTATAAAATTTCCAAGTAGAACTTTGAGCAGTCGTTGTTCCTGAGTTCTTTGATACAACGTACCAAGAATATGGGGTGCCTCTTAAAATCGTAACCTGTTTTTCAGAAATATTACTAGTGTAATTTAGTGTGCTCAGCGTATTAAGGTTTTTTACAAACAATTGATATGATGTTGCATTACTGGCATCATTCCAGTTAAAAGTTATAGTACTTTCGGTACTTGTTAGATTAGATCCTGTTGTACATTCAGAGTTTTGCTCTGGAAATACCAAACTAGCAGCACCAGGTGGGTCTATTGTAATTGGATCTGGGTCTGGATCTGGCATTTCATTTCCTCCTCCGCCACTACTACAATTAAAAAGTAAAATCGAGAAAATGAAACTTCCTAAAAGATATGTATTTAACTTTTTCATTATTTCTTGACTATTTTAAAGCTTTTGTGATTTCCGTTTCTGTTAACTCTTAAAATATAGATTCCTCTGGAAAGTTCCGAAGTATCCAAGCTAACCATATTCTTATTTGAATTACTTTGAATAAGTACTTTATTACCTAAAACCGAATAGAGTTCTACTTTAACATTGGCTGCAGTAGTGTTAACAGTGCCCAAATATATGTTAAGTCTATTGGTTATGGGATTAGGGAAAGCCTTGATTTCGTCTCCAAAGAAAATGGTTTCTTTATAGATACCTTGACAGTCCTTGTCTGTTTTAATGATAATTTTGTTTTGGCCCTTCTCGAGTGGTAATTCTACAAAAGAGGCACTGGTATTTGTTACAACGCCATTAATATTTATGGTGTAGGCAAGACCGCCCTCAAGGTTTAGGGAAACAGAGCCTTTATCATCTAAAACTTTTGAAAGTACCGATAAGTCTTGTGGTTCTGTGATGGTAACGTTAAAACATTGCTCGTAATCTGCTTGCCCTTCAACGGTTATGCATATACGATACTCTCCTGCTGATAGGTCAGATTTAATATATGAAGTAGTGAATGTTTCTGAGTTATTTAGACCATTACCAGTTATCGTTGCAGTGTAATTTAGATTTTTTATGGCCAAAATATCAATAATGCCATTGTTGCTATTTCTACAGGTTTCATTGGCAGCCTGTAGTCTGAAATTATCTGCTGGTAGCGTAAATACTTCACAACCTGTAGCATCTACGGTAGCACCTAATGGTGTGTTTGCACATGAGTCTTGGTTGTTAGGAATACCGTCGCTATCTAAATCATCAGGATCTATAACAGGTTGGGTTCCATAAACACGATACTCTCCTGGCGCTAGAGATATAGACGAAGTTGTGTTCGATACCTCTAGAGGGGTATTATTGTTCATTATACTGTACCAAGTTCCTGTCTTAGGGAAATTGGGGTTTATGGATTTATTTACCAAATCAAAATTGGCGATGACAACCACATCGAAATTACCAGAATTATCGTTAAGGTTTATGCGTTTTACTAAGCCATCTAAACTATATGAAAAATTGGTAGTATTAAATGTGGAGGGATAATCTGTTTTTAGTTGTATCATTTTAGCAGTGGCGTCATACAATTTTAAGCGACTTTCATCTTTATCGTAATTTAACGACCAGGCCACAGGTTTTCTGTCTAGTCTACAACTTCCATTTTCAATATTGTTTTCACAATTAATGCTTTTATCGTAACCAAGCTCTCCAAATTGCCATAACATTTTTGGCCCCGGAATACTGTAGAATATTGCCGTGGCTGCTTCGATTCTATCTAATGCAGTTTGAAAGTCTTTAGTGTCGTGCTCCTCGTTGGCATTTCCATTGTTTATGTTTCTTACCATAAGTCGCTCTTCGTCATGACTTTCCATATATCCCACCACACCTGGTTTTGTCCAATTACGCTCGGTATAAGACAGCCATGATACATTAGCATCAGATGAAAAACCCATAGTGTTTTGATTAAAACTGTGGTTAAGATTGCCCCAGAGCATAAAACCATAATCTGCAAGTTCCTTTTCTTCGCTATTATCGGCAAAATGTTCTAGAATAAGGTAGGCGTCAGAAGACACGTTGTTCCAAATATAGCTACCGTAATCTTGGAGAATAGCTATTCTTGAAGCATCACGATTTCCCCAAGCTCCAACGTTATCTGGATTGTTTGTTTGTGTAAAACCTTTAGATAGGTCGAATCTAAATCCATCAACTTTAAATTCTTCAACCCAATATTTAAGCGTTTGTTTTACATAGGTTTTTGTATAACTGCTTTCATGGTTGAAGTCATAACCTACATTAAAAGGATGTTTAGCATCTGGGTTTAGCCACGGATTTTCAGCAGTGGGTTTAAAGTTTGCACTGTCCCAATAGAGTTGTGCTAACGGGCTCTGGCTAAATGCATGATTATATACAACATCAATAATAACTGCTATACCTCTTTGATGACATGAGTCTACAAATTCTTTAAAATGGTTTTGAGTGCCGTAATATTTGTCTAAAGCTCCATGAAAAGAAGGGTTGTATCCCCAACTATCATTGCCTTCAAATTCACTAATCGGCATTAATTCAATGGCATTAATACCTAGATTTTCTAAATAATCTAGATGGGTCATTGCGGCTAAAAAGGAATCCTCCTCGGTAAAGTCTCGAATTAACATTTCATAGACAATAAGGTTTTCTTTGTTAGGTTTAGAGAAATTATCAATTTGCCAATTATATGCTGTTTCATTTATTTGAAAAGTAGAAGCTATACCTGTAGCGCCACTTGGGTAATCCATTAGGTTGGGATAGGTGGTCTCTGATATAAAATTGTCATTGCTAGGGTCTAAAACTTTTTTGGAATAGGGGTCAGCAACGGTTAAGCTGTAATCTACATGGTATTGATAGGCATATTCAATGTCTGGGTCTAATCCGTTAACTGTTAACCAAAACGTATCATTATCCTTTTTCATTTGGTATGCAGGATTAAGTTCCCAATTATTAAAACTACCTATTAGGAAAACATCATTTTTTAAAGGTGCTTGAAGCACAAAGGTCACAGAGCCATCATTGTTTTTATTGAGGCCATTTTCAAGTCCAGTTGGTAGCGTCTCGTTTGTAGTGGGTGTCTTAACATAAACGGATATGCTTTCGTTTTTAGACTCCGAGTTTTGACTTGCTGAAGCATTAATAGTAAAAAGTCCGGTACTGGTAAAAGTGTAGGGTGCGGTAATAGTTGTTGTGCTAGTACTTGTACCAATAGAATTGTTATTAACCTTTAATTCTAGATCTGCTAGTGTACTAGATTCTGCTGTAATTGTGATATTGTCGTTTAAGTCGAAAACATCATTATCTGAAGGATTTGTAATAGTAACATTTAAACCGGCTTCAAAAATTTTAATAAAAATGTCTGGACTGGTTTGAGACGTACCCGAACTATTTCTAAAAACTACAGCTATATCTGTGATAATATCATTTCCCGAGCCATAAAAAGTAGCAATATCAGGAGTAATTATAAGCTGATAAGTGTTGGCTCCCAAACGAGTAAGCTTTGGCTGTGTGGCATTGTTTCCCCATGAGCCAATAACATGTTTCCAGTCTGATTGTCCAGAAGAATTAGTTGTTAGTACGCCAGTATGAGCATAAACATCTCCTGTTTCGCCTTCAAGACCTGTGCCAGTAGCGTTAAATGTTATTGTTATAACATCTGAAGCTGTTGGAATAGCCGGCGATGTAGACACCTGGCCATAACTAACATATATACACAGGAAAGCTATTAAACTTAGAAGCTTTTTCATTAGTTCTTAGTTTTGGTAAAAAAGGCTATTCATAGAGAATAGCCTTTAATCACTATAATTAATTCTTAGTATAAGTCGGGTTTGCTGGATCTGAGAAATCTAAAACAAAAGAGAATGTTCCAGCTGTAGTTACTAAATTAGCACCACCAGCATCGAGAACACCATCTGCGCCATCATCACCATAATTAACTCCCCAATCGTTATTAGCTCTAAACTTATATTCTCCATCGATTAAAGTAACATCGTTTAAAACCCAAATATCGTCGAATGGACGAGACCAATCTCTCGTAAATTGAGCATCAGGAGTAGCGCCCCAGTCATTGTAAGCTCCACCAACTAAGCCCCAAACGTAATCGATTGGCTCTAGCGTGTATGTATTGTCGTTTAGGTTAACGGTTGCTATATAAATTCCTGCGGTTACAACTATATTAGCACCACCAGCATCAAGTGTTCCATCGTTACCATCATCTCCCCAATTGGTTCCCCAATCGTTATTCATTCTAAATTTCATTTCACCATCAATTAAAGTAACAATACCTCTAAATACATCTGAGTATTGATCGTACTGAAGCATGAAATCTGGAGTGGCTCCCCAATCATTGTAAGCACCTCCTACTATACCTAAAGAAAATGCTTCAATAGTATAGGTAAGGTCGTTCAAGTTCATAGTGATTTTGTAATCACCCTCGGTAACTGCAATATTTGCACCTCCAGCCTCTAGGCTTCCGTCAGCACCATTATCACCGTAATTGTTTGCCCAATCGTTGTTTTCTCTAAACTTTATCTCGCCATCAATTAAATGTGCGTAAGCTACAAGAACACCGTCTGTATCTGTAGACCAGAATGGTAAATCTGGAGTAGCTCCCCAATCATTGGCTCCAGAGCCAACAATACCCCAAGTTGTAGATAAGTCTAAGGCTGTAGCATAAGTTGTTACAGTTACAGTAACAGGGTCTGTTATTCTTTCAAGAACGCTACCCGTAGCAGTATCGGTAATTGTTGCAACGATTCGTAGCTCAATATCTCCAGAAGTATCTGCTTCTATGCCACTTTGAATAGCTGCAGCATTTAGTTGTGCATTTGTTAAGCTAATACTACTGGAATTGGTTGAACTTGCTACCTCTACCGGATTTGCAAAGTTTGTTCCTGCTAGTGCAGCCTCAAGAACATATTCTACCTGAAGCCCTAAAGATGATTCTAAAATAGGGTCATCCCATTCAAAGACCATAGCAATGGCGTCGTTATTGTCAATAGATAATTCGAAAGTATCTCCGTCTTGTACGCTGGTTACCTCAGGTTCATTTACTGGGTAGGTAGTGGCAAGCATTAATATACTGTTGCTTATCTGACCTCCTCCTAGTACTCTCATGTAAACTGGAATATCTCTAAATTGATTTGTTACAGCAGAAGTTAAAACTTCATTAAATTCCATAACGCTCATAGAGAAATTACTGTTATCTGTTGTTCCTAGTACAATAGGAGCAGTAAATTCTGCATCTTGAGACATTTCTACTGTATAAGATGAACTTCCAGTAATCTCATCTTCCCAAGAAATTGTAAACGCTGGGTTGTCTGGCAATGAGAAATTCAGAAATACCGTGCTAATACCCGGCGTGTTTAAAACAAACGCCGCATCGGGAGTTGTGATTTCAAGTGTTTCTTCTGTTTCACATGAAGTAAAAATCAAAGTGAAGGCGAGAAGACACACGCTTAGTTTATTTATAATTGATTTCATTGTCTTATTGTTTTTGTAGTTCTTATAAGTTTAATGGAATAAGTATATAACGACCAGTTAAATCGTTAAACCAGATATCGTAGTCATCTTCCACTAAAACGGGAATGGAACCGCCATTTTCTGTGGCAACACCAGAAAAACTTGTAGGGCCTCCCCAAGAAGCGCCAGCTCCTGTTTTAAAGTTTACCTCTCCTGGTGTTAATCTTACATTGTTAACATGCCATATATGACCATCGAAGGTTAATGGTGTCAGACTTTGTGAAGATGCTACACTGGAGCCTTCTACAGATAAAGATGCCGGACTTGAAACGCCTGAGGCATTAAATGGTTCGAAAGTAAAAGTGTTACTGGAAAAGTTTATCGTAAAGGTGTAGAATCCTTCAGGTATACCATCTCCGCCACCATATGGGAATCTTTCAGGGTCTGAACCTCCACCTGGATTATTTCCTACTGTAGCACCATCATCTGTTCCCCACTGTGGTTGCCACAGTCCTTTTGTTTGTAATACCTTAAAGTGACCGTTCTCTGCAAATTTTCCGGTGTAATAAAATACACTTGGATTATTTTCGTCTCTAAATAAAGGTGGATTATTGTTATTGTTGTTCCACCCTGGTGCTGTGGCATCTCCAACTAAGTAATAGTCGTTAAACACATAATTGAAGAAAGGGTATACTTCAAATTGGATAGTGTTTGAAGTAATCGATTCACTTTGTTGAGTACCTAAAGACGCAACTACGCGTGTGTATAATGGTGCCCATTCAAAAGGATTCAATCCTGCATTACCAGCTGCAGAATTTATTTCTCCTATAGAAAGTGAAATTGAAGTTCGTCCTGTTACGCTTGTTGCTGTAACGGGAGCAGAGAAAGCTTCATCCATAGAAAACTGAACGGCATAATTTACTGCTGTTTGCTGACCGTAATCAGACTCGGTCCAGTTTAAGGATACCGCAGGGTTATTAGTATTTACGGCATCTAATTCAATCTTTTTGATTGCTACGTCTGCTAATGCCGGAGCATTAGGTGCGGTTATTGCAAATAATTCAGAATCGTCATCGCATGAACCTAGGCATAGAACAAGTAATCCAATCATGCAAAGCGCTGAAATTTGTTTTATTGTTTTCATCATTTTGTTCTTATTTAGTTATTAATACCCTGGGTTTTGAGTTAAATTAGGGTTGGCTGCCATACTTCCAACGGGTATTGGAAATAGGTTAAAGTGTTCTGGTAAAGCAATACCGTTACTACCGTTGCCCTTCCAAGCCCAATTGTAACTACCGCCAGTGTATCTTCCGTAGCGTACTAAGTCTTGTCTACGGTGTGCTTCCCAATGTAACTCTCTAGATCTTTCATCGAGAATAAAATCTAATGTTAAATCTCCAGAGGAAATTAAATTAGGGTTGTTAGCTCGCGTTCTAAGGTCGTTTACATAACCAACAGCAGTAGATAAACTACCACCACCACCTCTAAGATGTGCTTCACCATACATTAAGTATACATCAGCAAGTCTGTACAATGGAAAATCTGTATCAACAAATGTCTTGTCCATACCAAAGCCACCAGTTGAGGTTGCATTAGAATATTTTTGTATGATGAAACCAGAGTCTTTATCTGATATATCTGATATATCAATAGGTCTATCAGCAGAGATGATCGTGTTTCTGTCGTCATCAGCAAAGGCCGGCCCGAATAATTCGGCAAATTGTTTTCTTACGCGTAGTGCGCCTCCCCAGCCTTCTTTACCAACACCAACTTCTTCACCATTCTTTTCTAAGCTACCAACTGATCCGTTGATCATTACGGTAGTTGGACCATAGTTTTGCGTTGTTACACCGTCTGAAACAATAGGGAAGATAATTTCGTTGGTTGCCGAATTTGTATTATTGTCGGCCATGAAATTATGCAGATAACTATCAGCTAAACTGTAACCGCTAGCTATAATTTGTTCACAATAGTTTATACATTCAGTATACTTTGCCTCACCTATATAAACCTCGGCATTCAAGTAGATTTTAGCTAGAATCATTTGAGCTACACCTCTGTCTGCACGTCCATAATCGTTCTGTCTCGCAGGTACTAAAAGCGGTTCGATTTCTTTAAGCTCCTCTTCAATGAAAGCGAATAAAAGGCCTCTGTCGTAAACCTCAGGTTGCGCGTTTATTGGAGTGGTTTCATCTGCAAAATTAGCCTTTCCAAATAAATCCATTAAATAGTAATAAGCCATTGCTCTCATTAATCTTGCCTCGGCTCGATAAGTAGCGATTTCATTTTTAGTGGCTTCAGATACGTTTCTGGCATTTAATTTTTCATCTGTAGTTTCGCGTAAAAAGTTGTTAGCGAGTGCCACAGTTAAATGAGCTCTACTAAACATACCTAAAAGTAGCGGGTTTTGGGAGGTCCAGATATTTCTTTGTAATTCTCTGGTTCCAGGGTCGTTCTCGTAAGACCAAATCATCTCATCGGCCGCTAATGTTTGGGTGTATAGTAAAACACGCCCAAATTGACTTGTTCCAGCATCTATATTTTTTAAGTTGGAACTCTCAGGGCCGTCTGTGCCTGTTAGGGCAAGATTTGCGTAAATACCAGCTAAAACTTGTACATACGCTTGCTCGTTCGCGAAAAGGTTCTCGCTTAGAACAGTTTGGTCATCGTTCGGAGTAATATTCAAATCATCGGTACATGATGTAAGTGAAACGATAAAAAGACATATTATTCCAATTGTTTTGTGCATTTTTAATCTTGTCTTCATAGTTGTTTTTTTAAAATTTAATGTTAGCTCCGGCCAAGATGGTTCTTGGTCTTGGGTATACTACATTATCAATACCTAAGGTTAAAGTAAGGTCTGAGTCGTTGTCTGTTACTTCTGGATCTAAGCCGCTGTAGTTTGTAATGGTAAATACATTTTGTACGCCACCCCAAACTCTTATGCTTTTCAATACTTTGGAAACATCATTAAAAGTATATCCTAAAGTAATATTATCCATTCTTAAGAAAGACGCGTTTTCAACAAAAATATCAGAAGTTATAACGTCTGCAGTTCTCTGGAAATTCGTCTCTAATACGCTAGTTGGGATATTTCCTAGTACAGCATTATCCAATAATAGTTCATATTGTGATCTTGAAGATCTTACGTTGTTGTAAACATAGTTTCCAAGATTTGCTCTTAAGTTAAAAGCAAAGTCGAAATTCTTGTAAAGTATGTTAGACTGAAAACCAAAGATAGCATTTGCTCCAGGGTTTTCTTTAACGTAGCGATCGTTATCATTGATAACATTGTCGCCATTAAGGTCTGCGTAAGCACCTTCTATTGGATTTCCGTTATTGTCGTATAATTGTTTAAATACATAAAATGAATTAGGTGCTTCTCCTTCTCTGTGGATTTGGATATTACTTCCAGTACCACCGCTAATACCACCTGTTCTTACATCTTGGCCAAGTGCTAATTCTTTTACCTCTCTGTCTAAAAATGTTGCATTGAAGTTAAAATCAATACTTAAATCATCATTTTTCACAACGTCTGTGTTCACAGAAAATTCTAACCCTTGAATTTGAAGCTCTCCAATATTTTGAATGATACTGTTAGAGAAGTTCGCTCCATCTGGAACAGCAGCAGTAAAAAGAAGATCGGTTGAGTTCTTTTGGAAAAAGTTTAAAGATCCAGAAACTTTATTGTTAAATAAACCGTAGTCTACACCAACTTCTAGTGTAGTTGTTTCTTCCCATTTTAAATTTGGGTTAATCTCTGAAGCTATCAAAGATTGAATCACTTGATTGTTGAATTGAAATTGAGAATCGGTTCTTCCGCCTCTATATCTGTTCAAGAAAATATCTTTTTCGCTAATAGATTGTTGACCCGTAATACCATATCCCAAACGTAGTTTTAAGTTAGAGAATACTTCCGATTCTTTCATAAAATCTTCATTGCTTATTGTCCAAGCAAAGGCAGCCGCTGGGAAATTACCCCATTGATTTTCTTTGCTAAAGCGCGATGTTCCATCTCTTCTAAAGGTAAATGTTAGTGCGTATTTATCGTCTAGTGCAACATTTGCTCTACCAAAGAAACCTATTAAAACCACATCAGGATCTAGATAGATGTCGTCTACACTTAATGGGTCTGTTATGTTTCTACCATTTTTTCCTTGATTTGTAAATTTTTGATAAGAATAACCCGCTGTTAAATCCAATCCAACATTATTAAAGTCCTTTTTATAGTTTAAGTAACCGTCAAAAAGTTCGTTTGTTCGTTCTTGGGTGTTTCTTCTTAGTTCTCCTTTGAATAAGATATCCTGGTCTGTAGTCGCCTGTAATACATCTCTACTATCAGAACCTCTAGCTTCAGTTTTATCATATCCTAAGTTTATTACAGCTCTTAATTCTGGAAGGAAGTGAAATTTATAGTCGAAATTTAAATTCCCGTAAAATCTATTGGCATCTCCCAAATCTGTTCTTTGTAATAACTTTGCTACTGGATTTGTTGTTCCGTTAGCAACTTGGTCACCAGTTCTGTGTTGGTAAAAACCACCAAAAGGAGAGCTTGGGTCGAAAACAGGTTTTGTAGGGTCATAGCGCATAGCTGCACCAATTTGTCCAGCATCGGCAAATCTGTTGTCCTCATAAGCTAAATTCGCATTCAAGCTAATTTTTAAATGGTCATCGAAAAGTTTTGGGTTTAAAGCCAAACTTAAGTTTCGTCTTTCAAACTTTGAAGTTTGAAGCGCACCCTCTTGATCAACTACACTGAAAGAGAACCTAGCAGGCAAGGCTTTAAATAGAGACCCCTGCATGGAAATATTGTGTTGTGACGATACCGTGTTTCTAAAAATCTCATCTTGCCAGTTTGTGCTCGCGGTGCCTAGAAGACTTTCGTCTAATGTAGTACCATTAATTGGTTGCGATGTTACAAGATTTCTATATTCATCTCCCGAAAAAACATCTATGGTGTTTGTAACTTCTCCAAAACTATACTGTGTGTCATAGGTAGCGCTAAATGTAGACTTACCCTTTTTTGTTACAATAATAATTACACCATTAGAAGCTCGAGAACCGTAAATTGCTGTTGCTGAAGCATCCTTTAAAACAGAAAACGAATCAATGTCGTTAGGGTTAATAGAGGCTAAAACACCTCTAGATCCCGTAACACCGTCGTTAGAAATAGGAAGACCATCTATTATAATGAGCGGATCGTTCGAACCATTAATGGATGCTCCGCCACGAATTCTAATTTGTGAACCCGAACCTGGTGCCCCACTGGTATTAATACTAACCCCAGCTATTCTACCATTAAGTAAATTTTCGGGAGTAACGATATTTCCTTTTGTAAAATCCTCAGAAGTTATGGCTTCTACAGAACCTGTAGCATCTTTTTTAGTGGTGGTACCATAACCTATAATAACGATTTCATCTAATTTTGATGCGTCTTCAGAAAGTTGCACATCTAATGTTGGTTGCCCCGAATAAGTGATTTCAAGAGCTTGATAACCTACATATGTAAATACAATAACGTCTCCGTTGTTAACTTCGATTTGGAAATTTCCATCAAAGTCTGTAGCTGTACCTGTTGTTGTTCCTTTTACAACTACATTTACCCCTGGAAGAGGAATTGAAGTTGATTTCTCTGTTACCGTCCCTTTAATTGTTGTTTGGGCAAATAATCCTATAGGTACAAAGAATAAAAGAAAAAGTAACTTATTCTTAATTGTTTTCATACAATAACTTTTAAAATTAATGTCTTAGTTAGTCAATATATTTTCACTTCTCGTTGGTAAAGCTATGTAAAGAAATTGTTAAGAGATAATTTTAAATTACGAAATTCTTAGCGAAAACGTTTTCGTGTTAACAAGTTCTTATTTTTTTGGTCTAAAAATGAATATACCGTATCTTTGAAGAATATGTTGATAATGGTTATCTTTATTGTTGTTAATGTATTTTCTTACTGAAACTGTAACTCGCTCATGAAGAGAAAGATAACTTTAAAACAAATTGCAAAAGAACTAGATGTTTCTGTATCTACAGTTTCCAAAGCCTTAAGTGGAAGCAAGGAGATAAGTGAAGATACCACCCAAAAAATACAGGCTTTTGCAAAACTCTATAACTACCGCCCTAATAATATTGCACTTAGTTTAAAGAACAGGAAGACTAAAACCATTGGCATTTTAATACCTGAGATTGTTCATCACTTTTTTTCTACTGTAATCCGTGGTATAGAAAGGGTTGCCAATCGGCGTGGCTATAATGTTATAGTTGGTTTGTCTAATGAGTCTTTTACAAAAGAAGTGATCAATATGGAACTTCTAGCGGGAGGAAGTATAGACGGTTTTATTCTTTCCATTTCTAAAGAAACCTTACTTAAACAAGACTACCATCATTTTAATGCTACAATGGATCAGGGTATGCCTATTGTTATGTTCGATCGCGTTGTTCCAGACGTAAAATGCGATAAGGTTATTGTAGACGATACGAAAGGAGCAATAAAAGCTGTAGATATGCTTGTTGAAAAGGGTTGTAAAAATATAGGCCTGATTACCACAATGGATTATGTAAGCGTAGGTAGATTAAGAACTCAAGGATATTTAGAGGCTTTGAGCAATCATAAAATTGAAGCAGATCCAGATTATATTTTAAAAATAGACGATAGTTTAGATGTTGAAAATCATTTAGAAGTTTTAGAAAATGAAATAGAAACGTTCTTTAGAATGAACAAAACTATTGATGGTCTTTTTGCTGTTAACGAACTTTATGCCGTAACAGCAATGAAAGTTGCAAGAAAGTTAGGCTTAAGTATTCCTGATGATATTCAAGTTATAGGATTCACAGATGGGGTGCTTTCTAAGCATGCCACGCCTAGGCTAACTACGGTGAGTCAGCATGGACAGAAAATCGGCGAACAGTCTGCAAACTTGTTAATTGACAGGCTAGAGGCAGAGGATGCCAAACAGGATTCTTATTTAGTTAGTGGTGATGTGAAAAGGGACTTTATTAAGATGGTTATTGAGACCGATATTATTGAAAGAGAATCTACCAAATAGCGGCTTCCCTTATTCTCTCTAAAAAAAGAGATACACTCAAAATGAATAGAGCGAAAATATGATTGCTTAATCATTTTCAACCTCCAAGGATTTGCTTGTGCTGAGTGAAGATTTAGTCACCGCCTTGTAGATTTTCAGTTATTTAATAGCTTATAAGTTGAGTGTAGAGTATTTGTATAAGCTATTGGTTTTTAAGGTGTTTTTGGTGTTTTCTGCTTTTACAATTTGTTGCGCCAAAATTGTGTTTAATAATTTTTTTAGGATAATATAAAATCTTTTATATATCTTTGATGCGAAATCAAAACTTATATTTTCACTTCTCACGTAAGTTTTGATAAGTAAATATCGCTTATCAAATAGTATTAATTAAACATACTATTTAATGGAAAAGCGTAGATTAAGTTTCTTGGAAATCTGGAACATGAGTTTCGGTTTTTTGGGAATCCAAATGGGTTTCGCCCTTCAAAATGCAAACGCAAGTAGAATTCTTCAAATCTTTGGTGCAGATGTTCATCATTTGTCATGGTTTTGGATTATAGCGCCTTTAATGGGCTTGATTGTTCAGCCAATTATTGGGCATTATTCTGATAAAACTTGGAATAGATTTGGAAGACGTAAGCCTTACTTTTTGGTAGGAGCTATTTTAGCTTCTGTAGGTCTAATCTTGATGCCTCAAGCAGACATTTTTATTGCATTCCTTCCAGCACTTTGGGTTGGAGCGGGAATGTTAATGATTATGGATGCTTCGTTTAATATAGCAATGGAGCCATTCCGAGCCTTGGTTGGAGATAACCTAAGGACAGATCAGAGAACAGCTGGGTTTAGTGTTCAGACTGCTTTGATTGGTTTTGGAGCTGTAATAGGATCTTGGTTGCCTTACGCGCTAACTAATTGGTTTGGTGTTTCTAACGAAGCGACTGAAGGTACTGTGCCTTTCAATTTGATACTTTCATTCATCATTGGAGCTGTAATTTTAATTGGTTCAATTTTAGTTACAGTAACCACTACTAAGGAATACACTCCAGAGGAACTAGCTAGTTTTGACAATGAAAATACTGATGAAACTCTAGAAGGAGAATCTAGCTTGATGGATATTTTTGAAGACTTCAAAAAGATGCCTGAAACGATGAGGCAGTTAAGTTGGGTGCAATTCTTTTCTTGGTTTGGGCTATTTGGTATGTGGGTTTTTGCAACTCCTGCAATAGCTCAACATGTTTACGGATTATCCCATACAGACAGTAGTAGTACGGCTTTTCAAGATGCCGGAGATTGGGTAGGGATTCTATTTGGAGTTTACAATTTAGTATCTGCGTTTTATGCTTTTGCATTACCTCGTATTGCCAAAAAAGTAGGTAGAAAGAAAACACATGCTATTTCACTAATCATAGGTGGAATAGGGATGTTGTCAATTTATATCATGCCAGATAAAAATTGGTTAATTCTTTCTATGATTGGTGTTGGTATTGCTTGGGCAAGTATTTTGGCTATGCCCTATGCAATTCTTGCAGGATCTATTTCTCCAAGAAAAATGGGTGTATACATGGGGATTTTTAATTTCTTCATTGTGATACCTCAGATAATCAATGCTTTAATTGGAGGTCCATTAGTAAAGTATGTTTACGGTAATCAAGCAATTTTCGCTTTAGTTATGAGTGGTGTCAGCTTTTTAATTGCTGCTGCATTAGTTTCTAAAGTGAAAGATGTAGATGATGTAATTCAATAAGACATGAACAAAATAGGAGTCATATTCGATTTAGATGGTGTTATAGTAGACACGGCCAAATATCACTTTTTGGCATGGAAAAAATTAGCTGATGACCTCGGTTTTGAGTTCACAGAAGAACATAACGAACTCTTAAAAGGTGTTAGCAGGGTAAGGTCTTTGGAGATATTACTGGATATTGGTAAGGTGACGGTTTCCGAAGAAAGGAAGCAAGAGTTTTTGGTGAGTAAAAACGAAGATTACTTGAGCTATATTACCAAAATGGAAGCCGATGAAATTCTTCCAGGCGCTTCAGAATTATTAGATGCTTTAGATGAGGCAGGTATTAAATACGTACTTGGTTCTGCTAGTAAAAATGCACCATTGATTTTAAAACAAATTGGTTTGTATGATAGGTTTGCTGGTATTGTTGATGGCAACAGTGTGTCTAAGGCAAAGCCAGACCCTGAAGTGTTTTTAATAGGCGCCAATAAACTTGGGCTTGAGCCTAGCCAATGTGTCGTTTTTGAGGATGCTATTGCAGGTATAGAAGCGGCAAAAAATGCGAATATGGTTGCGGTAGGTATAGGGGACGAAAAAACCCTAAGCGAAGCAGATTACAATTTCAACAACTTGACAGAGGTTCCAGGGAACTTTTTTACCGAGTTAACGACATTAAATTGAGAGAACAATGAATCAAGATTATATAAAACCAGACAACTGGTCTATCATAGAAGAAGGGTTTGACCCGGCCAGAGTAGAGTCTTCAGAAAGTTTGTTCAGTATTGGGAACGGAGCCATGGGGCAACGTGCCAATTTTGAAGAAGCTTATTCAGGAGAAACCTTTCAAGGAAGTTATATTGCAGGGGTTTACTATCCTGATAAAACCCGTGTGGGCTGGTGGAAAAATGGTTATCCCGAGTATTTCGCAAAGGTGTTAAATGCACCAAATTGGATTGGGATAGATGTTTCTGTGAATGGAGAGCAGTTAGACTTAGACACTTGTAAAAAAATAGCAGATTTTAGACGCGAATTGAATATGCAGGAAGGTTGGCTCTCTAGGTCATTTAAAGCGACACTTTCAAATGGAGTAGAAGTTCAAGTGGAGTCGAAACGTTTCTTGAGCTTAGATATAGATGAGCTTGGGGTTATTCAATATAGCGTAACGCCAATGAACGGTGATGCAGAAATAGTGCTTCGTCCATACATTGACAACGCTATAACAAACAAGGATACTAACTGGGATGATAAATTCTGGGATGTCCTTAATGTGAGCAATCAAGGGCAAAAAGCATTTATTGAAGCAAGAACGATGAAAACCGATTTTCATGTGTGTACATACATGGAGTCTAAGGTTTCAGTAAATGGAAAAGCGGTTAATGTTGAACCGACCATGCAGTCTAATGACCATTATATTTCGTTTGAATATAAACAAAATGTGAAGGCAGGAGATACCTATGCCATTACAAAAATGGGTGGTTATACGGTAGACCGAAACCATCATAAAATTCAATTGGTTAATGCTGCTACAAAAGTTTTAGAGACAGCTTTTGAGCTAGGCTTTGACCAGTTATTAGAAAAACAAAAAGAGGCTTGGGCCAGTATTTGGGAACGTGCCGATATTACCATTGAAGGTGATGTAAAAGCACAGCAAGGTATTCGTTTCAATATTTTCCAATTGAATCAAACTTATTTGGGTAAAGATTCAAGATTGAATATAGGTCCGAAAGGATTTACAGGAGAGAAATATGGCGGAAGTACCTATTGGGATACTGAAGCGTATTGTATTCCATTTTATATGGCTACCAAAGATCAAAGCGTAGCTAAAACACTTCTGGAATACCGATACAACCATTTAGATAGGGCCATTGAAAATGCTGGAAAATTAGGGTTTACCAATGGTGCAGCTTTATACCCAATGGTTACTATGAATGGCGAAGAATGCCATAATGAATGGGAGATTACCTTTGAAGAAATTCATAGAAACGGCGCCATTGCATTTGCTATATATAACTACTATCGTTACACGGGAGATTATAGTTATATTCCAGAAAAAGGACTAGAGGTATTAATTGGTATTGCCAGATTTTGGCAGCAAAGAGCCAATTTTTCAAAAGATAAAAACAAATATGTTATTCTTGGGGTTACCGGGCCTAATGAATATGAGAATAACGTAGATAACAACTGGTATACAAACTACTTAGCGCAATGGTGTATTAATTATGCCTTAGAAAATATCGAGAAAGTAGACAATGAATACCAAGATGATTTTATACGAATTGCTGAAAAGCTGAAATTAACTAAATCTGAAATTGCGCTTTGGAAAGCCGTTGCAGATAATATGTATTTCCCTTATTCACAGAAGCATCACGTTTACTTACAGCAAGACGGATTCTTGGACAAAGAACTGATTACAGTTGATGAACTGGACCAGACACAACGTCCAATTAATCAGCATTGGTCTTGGGATAGAATACTGCGTTCACCATACATAAAACAAGCGGACATACTTCAGGGCTTCTACTTCTTTGAAGATCAGTTTACTACTGAAGAGTTAGCACGTCACTTTGATTTTTACGAGCCATTTACAGTTCATGAAAGTTCATTGTCACCTTGTGTTCACAGTATCCAGGCTGCTAAATTAGGTAGAATGGAACAAGCCTATACGTTCTATTTACGTACGTCAAGGTTAGATTTAGACGATTATAACCATGAGGTTCATGAAGGTTTACATATTACATCAATGGCAGGAACCTGGATGAGTATTGTAGAAGGATTCGGCGGTATGCGTGTTAAGGATAATATATTGTCTTTTACGCCTCAAATTCCAAAACAATGGGAGGGGTATTCGTTTAAAGTGAATTTTAGAGATGCAATAATTAAAGTAAATGTTACGCAAAGCGAAACAAACTTTGAATTAGAAGCTGATCACGAATTGCAAATTCTGGTTAATGATAATCCAGTAATTATTACACCAAATAATTTGGTAACTGTATAATTATTAAACTCAAAAGAGATGAAATCGGTAGTTAAACTTTTAGCATTATCGCTCTTGATTATAGGGTTTTCTTGTAAAAAAGTTAACGAACAGGGTAGTGATAATTCTTCAGCTGAACCTGCTATTGAAACCTATGATATTGAGCGTATAGAGCCATTAAATTGGTGGGTTGGTTTTAAAAGTCAAGAGTTACAATTATTGGTTAAACACCCCAATATTTCAAAGGCCACTCCAAAGATTAATTATACCGGAGTTACTATTGATAAGGTGCATAAAGCCGATAGCCCTAACTATTTATTCATCGATTTAATTATTTCTGAAACTGCAAAAGCAGGAAAGTTTAATATCACATTCACTTTTGAAAACGGAGATAAAAAACAACACACATATGAGCTGAAAGGCAGAGTAAAGTCTTCCGATGATTTCATAGGTTTTGATAGCTCTGATGCTATTTTCTTAATCACTCCAGACCGATTTGCTAATGGAAACCCTGATAATGATATTGTTGATTCTATGAACGAAACAACAATAGATAGGACAGATGGTTATAGCCGTCACGGTGGAGACATTCAAGGAATTATAAATCATTTAGATTATATATACGACCTTGGTTATACGTCAATTTGGCCGTGTCCGTTATTGACTAATGATATGCCTAGAGGCTCTTATCATGGTTATGCTATGACCAACTATTATGAAATTGACCCACGTTTTGGAACCATGGAAGAGTATTTAGAATTATCTTCTAAAATGTCTGAAAAGGGTATGAAACTAGTTATGGATCAAGTAGCTAATCATTGTGGGTTAGAACATTGGTGGATGAAAGATTTACCATTCAAGGACTGGGTAAATTACCAGCCGCACTATGAGGAAAACAAAGAAGATTGGTCTCGTAAAACAGTAAAAAGGTCTAACCATAAAAGAACTTCAAATCAAGATATTTATGCTTCTCAGTCTGATAAAGAAGGTATGGCTGATGGTTGGTTTGTTTCTGGAATGCCAGATTTGAATCAACGTAATCCGTTTATTGCCAAATACATTATTCAAAATAGTATTTGGTGGATAGAAATAGCAAATCTAGGTGGTATTCGTCAAGATACCTATCCGTATCCAGATAAAAATTTTATGAGTGATTGGGCAGGTGCAATCATGAGAGAATACCCTAATTTCAGTATCGTTGGTGAAGAGTGGAGTTACAATCCGTTGCTTATTGGGTACTGGCAAGATGGAGCAAAAAATAATGATGGTTACGATTCTAATTTAAAGTCTCCAATGGATTTTGCGATGCAGCAAAATATTGTAAATGCTTTAAATGAAGAAGAAGCCTGGGACAAGGGATTAGTAAAAATGTATGAAGGTTTGGCCAATGATTTTCATTATGTAAAACCAAAAGATATCATGGTTTTTCCAGATAACCACGATATGAGTCGCATCTTTACACAATTAGGAGGTGATAAAACGAATACAAAAATGGCCTTAAGTTATTTGCTCACATTACCTCGAATTCCGCAGGTGTATTATGGTACTGAAATCTTTATGGACGATTTTGCTAAGCCTGGTGATCACGGACTTATTAGAACAGATTTTCCGGGAGGTTGGGAAGGTGACACTGTTAATGCATTTACAGGTGAAGGCTTAACAGCCGATCAAAAAGATATGCAAACTTTCATGGCTAAAGTCCTTAATTACAGAAAAGGTAGTAAGGCTATTCATGATGGTAAAACCATCCATTTTGCACCACAAAATGGTATTTATGTACTTTTTAGGATTCATGAAGAAGAAACTGTTGTACATATTATAAATAAGAATGAAGGTGAAACGAGTATAGATTTGTCAAGGTTTGGTGAAATAGGCCTTAACGGAAAAACCTTAAGGAATATAGTCACTAATGAAAGTTTAGTTTGGAATAATGTATTGGAATTAACTGGAAAAGGAAGCATGATTTTAACAACCAAGTTATAATTATGAATAGATTAATAGCGGTCTGCTTCCTTTTACTTTTTTTGTCTTGTAAATCAGAAATAGCTCCAGTTCGTATTACCGAGAATATAGTTGGGCTTTTAGATCGATATGAGCAGTTCCCTTCTGTAAACATCGAACCTAGAATGGTTGATGTTTGGTTTCCGCAGGATTATTCTGAAGATAAAAAATATGCGGTGCTCTATATGCACGACGGACAAATGCTTTTTGATGCCAAAACAACTTGGAATAAACAAGAATGGCAGGTTGATGAGTGGGCTACAAAATTGATGAGGCAAGGTAAAACCAAAGACTTTATTGTTGTTGGTGTTCATAACATTAGGGAGCTGAGGAATTCAAATTACTTCCCGCAAAAGGTTTATGAAGCATTAATGCAAAAAGACAAGGATTCCTTGAAGGCAATGACCGATAAACAAAATGCCAAATCATTAATAAATTCAGATAGCTATCTTAAATTTTTGGTGAATGAGCTAAAACCATTTGTAGATGCCAATTACGCCGTAAAAACAGATAAAGACAACACATTTGTAATGGGTTCCAGTAGAGGGGGATTGATTTCAATGTATGCCATTAGTGAATATCCAGAAGTTTTTGGAGGGGCAGCCTGTCTTTCCACGCATTGGACAGGTACTTATGATAATATTGATAACGATATTCCCGATGCTTTTTTCGATTATATGAAGATGTATCTTCCTAATAGTGAAAATCACAAGTTGTATTTTGATTATGGAGACAAAACCTTGGATGAAAAATATTTACCTTATCAGAACAAAGCCGATAGGGTTATTGTCAGTAAAGGTCATGCAAAGAGTATTAAGTTTACGGGAGCAGATCATTCTGAGGTTTCTTGGGGCGCTAGATTAGATATTCCATTAACCTTTTTATTAGGTAATTAAATTAAACAGTCAGATTTTTAAAATCAGATTGGCCTGAAACATATAATAATGTATAGTTTGAAACAACTTATTCTATTTCTTTTCATTTCAGCAATAACCTTTGCTCAGAATGGCAACAGACTTTTTAAATCGGTAATTGAGAAGGAAAATCAAATTATTGTAGAAGTAAGCGATGGAGAATATCATGTTCAATTCTATTCATCAGAAATTGTTGAGACTTCCTTCATTCCAAAAGGAGAAAATTTGAATAACGCATCACATGCTGTTATTCTTGATGTACCAAATCTAAACGCTGAAATTCAAGAAAGTGATTCATTGATTACCATAGCTACTGCAGGTATCAAGGTTGAAATAGCTAAAAAACCATTTCAGATTTCTTATGCTTATAAAGGGGAATCTATAATTTCAGAAAAGCGAGGCTTTTACCATTCTGCTCATGAACCAATGGATTTGGTAAGTGGTAATATCAAAACTAAGAGCACCGATAAAATTGAATTCAATGTAACGCCCAATGAAGTGCTGTATGGCGGTGGAGCAAGAGCGCTCGGGATGAACAGAAGAGGCTATAGGTTGCCACTTTATAATAGGGCCCATTACGGTTATGAAACTAAGAGTGAATTGATGAACTATACCATGCCAATTGTGGTGAGTTCAAAACAATATATGATTCATTTTGATAATGCGCCAATTGGCTATTTAGACCTTGATAGCAAAGGTGATAATAGCTTAACCTATGAAACTATTTCGGGAAGAAAAACCTATCAAATCATTGTAGGTGACTCGTGGTATGATTTACTAGATAATTATACCGATTTAACTGGAAAACAACCCATGTTGCCTCGTTGGGCTTTGGGAAATTTTTCCAGTAGGTTCGGTTACCATTCCCAAGTCGAAACAGAAGCCACTATTACAAAATTTCAAGAAGAAGAAATTCCAGTAGATGCCGTTATTTTAGATTTATATTGGTTTGGGAAAGCGGTTAAAGGAACCATGGGGAATCTGGAGTTTTTAAAAGATTCATTCCCAAACCCTAAACAGATGATTAAGAATCTTCAAGATAAAAATGTAGAGACGATATTAATTACAGAGCCTTTTGTGCTGACCACTTCAAAAAGATGGGATGAAGCCGTAAGCAAAGCTATTTTAGCTAAAGATTCATTAGGTAATCCTTTTACATTCGATTTCTATTTCGGGAATACAGGATTGATCGATATTTATAATTCGAAAGGAAAAAGTTGGTTCAAAAATATTTATAAAGACTTGTCGAAAATGGGCGTGACCGGATTTTGGGGGGATTTAGGAGAGCCAGAAGTGCATCCAAACGGCTTGTTACATGCCATGGGTACAGCCAATGAAATGCATAATATTTACGGGCATCATTGGGCAGAATTAGTTTTTGATGCGAATAAGGAAATGAATCCTAGTCAAAGACCATTTATTTTGATGCGAGCTGGTTATTCTGGCTCACAACGTTTTGGTATGGTGCCTTGGTCTGGAGATGTTAATAGAACTTGGGGTGGACTAAACAGACAACCAGAAATTGCTTTACAAATGGGACTGCAAGGATTGGCGTTTATGCATTCAGATTTAGGAGGCTTTGCAGGGGCTAATTTAGATGACGAACTATATGTGCGTTGGTTGCAATATGGAGTTTTTCAACCAATTTACAGACCCCATGCACAAGAAGAGGTGCCCAGTGAACCCGTTTTTAGAAGTGAAAAAGCTAAAAAATTAGCAAAAGAAGCTATAGAATTACGTTATCAATTATTGCCATATAACTATAATTTGGTATTTGAAAATAACCAATTTGGAAAGCCTTTAATGCGTCCGTTGTTTTTTGAAGAAGACGATAATCCAGAACTCTTAAATTATTCGGCAACCTATTTATGGGGAAATGACTTTTTAGTATCTCCGGTATTATATCAAGGGCAAAAAGAACAGGAGGTTTACTTCCCGGCAACTTCCAACTGGTTCAATTTTTATACAGATGAATATGTGGAGGGCGGACAGGTCAAAACCGTTACTTTAAATGAAAATAGTATTCCAACCTATGTTCGCGCAGGAGCGTTTATTCCCATGGCAAAATCAATGCAATCCACAAAGGAATACGATTCCAACAATTTAGATGTTCATTATTATTTCGAAGAGTCTAACGAAGAAAACGAGCAAGAATTTTATAATGACGACGGGAAAACAGCCGAAGCTTTTGAAAAAGGCGCCTATGAGATTTTGGAGTTTGAAGCCGAATTTAAAAAGTCTTGTTTAGAAATTGAATTAGATGCAGAAATAGGAAGCAACTTTAAACCGCAATCCAAAAATATCCATTTGGTTATTCATAACATAGAAAAGCAACCAAAACGTATTAATATTAATGGGAAAAAGGTAGCGGTTAATTGGAATGAAAAAACAAAAACATTAAGTGTTCCAGTAAATTGGAATACTGAAGATGAAACTGAAGTAAAAATAAAACTAAATAAATAACATTATGAACAGAACCTTTATTCTAAGCTGTTTTATGGTATTTGCTATAATGTTAAGTTGTAAAGAGGACGTGGAAAAACCACAGCGAGAAGTGAAGACATCCTTAAAGAAAAAGCAAGTAGTTTATCAGGTTTTTACACGCCTTTTTGGGAATACAAATACAAATAACAAACCTTGGGGAACTATAGAAGAAAATGGAGTAGGTAAGTTTAACGACTTTACTGATAAGGCTCTAAGAGAGATTAAGGATTTAGGTGTTACTCACATTTGGTATACTGGAGTACCACACCACGATGTTATTACAGATTACACAGTTTATGGTGTCTCTAATGATGACCCAGATGTGGTGAAAGGTAGGGCAGGTTCACCATATGCAGTTAAAGATTATTATAACGTAAACCCAGATTTAGCAGTTAATGTTGAGAATCGTTTAGAGGAATTTAAGGCATTAATCAATCGTTCTCACAAGGCAGGGTTAAAGGTGATTATTGATATTGTGCCTAACCATGTTGCTAGGAATTATCAAAGTTTAACCAATCCTGAGGGGGTTGAAGATTTTGGCACTTCAGATGATACATCCAAAACGTATGACGTGAATAATAACTTTTATTATAATCCAGAAGAGACTTTTAAAGTGCCTAAATGGGAAAATGGATATTCACCGTTGGGAGATGAAACACACCCTTTAGAAGATGGGTTTTTTGATGAGAATCCTGCAAAATGGACGGGTAATGGGTCTCGATTATCACAACCTCATATGGGGGATTGGTACGAAACCGTAAAAGTAAATTATGGTATAGCTCCAGATGGTACTAAACACTTTGATGAGCTTCCAGAGGGATATGATAATGAAGATTACAAAAAACACTTTGAGTTTTGGCAGGGTAAAACTGTTCCTAACTCTTGGGATAAGTTTAAGGATATTGCCCTGTATTGGTTAGAAATAGGTGTAGATGGTTTCCGTTTTGATATGGCAGAAATGGTACCGGTAGAGTTCTGGAGTTACATGAATTCAAATATAAAAACTAAAAACCCAGAGGCCTTTTTACTAGCGGAAGTTTATAATCCAAGTCTTTACAGGGATTATATTAAAAAAGGGAAAATGGATTATCTGTACGACAAGGTAGAGCTTTACGATACCCTAAAACATGTCATGCAAGGCCATGGTAAAACAGATAATATTCCACCAATCCAGGAAGGGTTAAAAGACATAGAACACCATATGCTTCACTTTTTAGAAAATCATGATGAGCAGCGTATTGCAAGCCCTGAGTTTGCCGGAAGTGCAGAAAAAGGAAAGCCCGCCATGGTGGTTTCGGCTACCATTAGTACATCACCAACCATGATTTATTTTGGGCAAGAACTTGGTGAGCCTGGAGCAGAAGATGGTGGGTTTGGAGACCCTTCAAGAACCTCAATTTTTGATTATGTGGGAGTACCACATTTACAGCGTTGGGTAAATGATAAACAGTTTGATGGTGGTCAATCTTCAGAAGATGAAAAAGCCTTACGCGATTTTTATAAGCGTTTGTTAAACTTTACAATAAATAGTTCTGCATTGGCGGGGAATTATCAAGATATCCACTTGTACAATAGGGCGCATACAGAAAATTATACGGATAAAGTATTATCATTTGTTAGATGGAGTGATGATGAAAAACTAATTGTAGTTTCTAATTTTGACGATAGTAAGATGTATGGATTCGATTTAAAGATTCCGAAAGATATCATTGAAATATGGGCTTTGGAATCTAGTAATTATGATGTGGGCGATGTGCTTTACAATGAATTTGTAACGAGCTTAGAGGTTGAAAATGGTATCGGCACTATGAATATTGAAATTGCGCCTTTGGAATCCCTAATATTAAAACTTAAGTAAGATGAAAAAACTAATCATCATATTATTGATATCAGCCTTGCTATCAAATTGTCAAGGAAAAAAGGAGGTTGTAGAAGTTAAACCGGAAACCCCATTTGTTTGGGAAGGTGCCAATATTTATTTTTTACTTACCGATAGGTTTAACAATGCAGATTCATCCAACGATGTTAATTTCAATAGAACAAAAGAGAGCGCTATACTTCGTGGTTTTAAAGGTGGTGACTTAAAAGGAGTTACTCAAAAAATAAATGAGGGGTATTTTACAGATTTGGGAATAAACGCTATATGGATGACGCCTATTGTAGAGCAAATCCACGGGAGTACGGATGAAGGTACTGGAGTGACCTACGGTTTTCATGGTTATTGGACAAAAGATTGGACCGCAATTGATCCAAATTATGGGACAAAAGAAGATTTGCATCAATTGGTAGAAGCTGCCCACAGCAAGGGAATCCGGATTTTATTAGATGCCGTGATTAACCACACAGGGCCTGTTACCGAAAAGGATCCTGTGTGGCCAGAGGAATGGGTGAGGACAAGTCCAACCTGTAAGCATAATTCATATGAATCTACCATTTCGTGTACCTTGGTAGATAACTTGCCAGATGTAAAAACCGAATCTGATGAAGCTGTTGAGTTGCCACCACAATTAGTAGCTAAATGGAAGGAGGAAGGGAGTTATGAACAAGAACTAGCTGAGTTGGATGCGTTTTTTGAAAGAACAGGATATCCAAGAGCGCCAAGATTTTATATCATTAAATGGTTAACGGATTACATTACTGAATTTGGAATAGACGGTTACCGTTGTGATACCGTAAAGCACACCGAAGAATATGTTTGGGAAGCGTTTAAAACCGAGTGTGATTTTGCATTTACTGAGTACAAAAAAATAAACCCTGATAAGGTTTTAGATAATAACGATTTCTATTTGGTAGGTGAGGTTTACAACTATGGCATCAGCGGAGGAAAGTATTTCGATTTTGGTGATAAAAAAGTAAATTATTATGATAATAGGTTTACGAGTCAAATCAATTTTGAATTCAAATGGAATGCAAAACAAATGTCTATACAAGATATGTTTGCCAAGTATAATAGTGCTTTACAAAATGAGTTGAAAGGTTTTGGGGTATTAAATTATTTAAGTTCCCATGATGACCACGACCCTTTTGATAACATGCGAGATAAACCATTTGAAACCGCAAATAAATTATTGTTGTCCCCAGGGACATCGCAGGTGTATTATGGAGATGAGCTAGCCAGAGTTTTACATGTTGAAGGCGCCAGCGGAGATGCTCACCTAAGGTCGCTCATGAATTGGGATGATTTAGAGAGCAACAAAGCTATTTTAGAGCATTGGCAAAAATTAGGAAAATTTAGAATAAATCATCCAGCGGTTGGTGCTGGAATTCACAAGGAGATTTCAAAAACACCATTCATTTTTAGTAGAAACTATACGCGAGATAATTATGAAGATATTGTAGTTATTGGTCTTGATTTGCCTATCGGTATTAAAGCAATTGACGTGTCTACGGTTTTCGAAAACGGGCAAAATCTTAGTGATGCCTACTCCGGACAAAAAGTAGAGGTGAGTAATGGGAAAGTAGTTATAGAATCAAATTATAATATCGTTTTACTTCAGAAATAGACAAGTAGTTTGGTTCAATATTTTTTGTGAATTCTTGTAACATTTTAAGTGTTATGGAGTCTTGTTTTTAACGACTAACTCAATAATTTGTAAATTTGTATTACAAGACTACACAGATGACCGACATAAATGAAAATATAGAATCCCCGCTTATTCTAAAAGTGAGTTTCAACAAGCTTCTTGAACATTATGAGCATTTGGCTAATGATGAAGATGAGTTTATAGCGGCAAGAGCTAAACGTGTGTTGAAAACTGCAGAGGCGTACCCTGAACTAAAACAAGGGTTTACAAGTACTCAGGTTTTAGAGGATAGGAGTCATGAAATTGGAATTATCCTAAGGGATTCATTTAGTCCAATTCTAACAAAAAATGAAATTAAAACCGCCTCGGTTCCTTTTCACAACCTTATTTTTAATAAGTCTGAACGCTTTGAAAGTATCATAAAAACCGCTGGAGAAGGTTTTGAACTTCAAATAAAAAACATGCCAGAGGAGTACAGGTATATTATAGCCTGTACAATTATTTTAAACTTCTGCTACGGATACAATCTGAATTTTAAACGTCCGTTTTATTACGAAATTCCAGACGCTAACGGTGTAATGCATTATTATAAGATTATGTATAATGCCGATTTTTGCGAAATATTACCAACAGCACATGCGCCCAAAATTACGCAAGAAGATTACGATGAGCTTCTGGATAATTTTGAGAATTTAAGTCTTTGGAAAGAGAAGTTTCCTCCCAATAGTTACGAGTTTAAAGGTTTTGTAATCTCAAATATTTTTGATGTAACCGACGACCAATCCATATCCAATATAAAGTCAACGCTAATAGGCGAGGATAAAAGAAAAGATGAAACCTTTATGGAAGGATTTCATGATATTTTCAGGTCGCTTCTAGGTATAAATGACATAAAAGTAGGTTTTTCCATTTTTAACGAAGAGGACCACATGTTCGAACGTGTTTACGGAGTGGGAATGAATAGTTACCTGTTGGGAGAATCTGAAAAAGAATCATGCAATAATGTATTATGCAATTGGTCATATAACAGGATGCTCAATGAGCATGAATATTTTTCTATTTCAGATGTAAAAGGGATTTACAAGAAAACAAAAGGTAAGGTGCCGCATATAAAAGTGTTGTATCAACAAGGCATTGGAAGTGCTATTTTCGCGCCAATAGCCAATGATGATGGTGTTATGGGTATATTGGAAATAGTATCCAATAGAGCAAAAGTGCTTAACAGTATCAACGCCAATAAATTGGTGGATATTATGCCTTATATAGTTTCTGCAGTAGAGCGTTCTAAAACAGAAGAAGAAAACCTTATTGAAGCCATAATACAAAAAGAATGTACCTCGATTCATCCAAGTGTGCATTGGCGATTTGCCAAAGAAGCCAAGGAGTTTATTAAAAACGAAATGAGCGGTGAAAAAGCGAGGTTTAAAAAGGTGGTTTTTGATGAAGTTTATCCTCTTTTTGGTCAGATAGATATAAAGGGGTCTTCCGAAGCTAGGAATACAGCAACCCGACAAGATTTAACATTGCAGCTAAATGCGGTGAAACATATTTTTACTAAGGCAAAAGACCAGGAGCCGCTCCCAATTTATGATCAGTATGTTTATCAAGTAGATAACTATCTCAAGGGATTAAGTGAGCATTTTCAGGTAGATAGTGAGCAGCAGATTTCAGATTTCTTTAAAAGCGAAGTTGAGCCTGTTTTAAAACATTTATCCGGAGTTGATATTTTAAAAGATGACATTGAAGCTTACTATGGAAGCATAGACGATAAAGTTGAGGTACTATATAAACATAGAAAAGACTATGATGAAACGATTGCGAGAATCAATCAAGATATGGCATCGTTACTAGATGAAAAACAGGCCGAAGCTCAAGCCATGTATCCGCACTTTTTTGAGAGATTTAAGACCGATGGCGTTGAGCACAATATGTATATTGGTGAGTCTATTACTAAAGAAGATAATTTCAATCTGATTTATTTGTATAATTTAAGGTTGTGGCAGCTTCAGGTTATGTGCGAAATGGAAAATGCATATTATCAAATGCAATCTGAGTTCCCAATTTCCCTAGATGTGGCCTCTATGATTTTAGTTTTCAATCAGCCTTTATCGATAAGTTTCAGAATGGATGAAAAGCAGTTTGATGTAGATGGTACCTACAATGCACGTTATGAAATCGTGAAAAAACGCGTAGATAAAGCTTTTATTAAGGGTACCAACGAACGCGTTACTCAAAAAGGTAAAATCAGCATCGTGTATTCACAAAAACAAGATGAGGTTGAGTATATGCGTTATATTAAGTTTTTACAAGATAAAAACTATTTAGATGATGATGTAGAAATCGTGGAGCTTCAAGATTTACAGGCTGTAACTGGTCTCAAGGCTATTCGTGTTAGCGTGCTGTATCACAAGGATGAAAATGATAAATCTTTCTACACGTACGATGATTTAATGAAAGAGATTAAAGCTTAAGGGTAATCTTATCCCGCCGCCCCAGACTTCTGGAAGGCCACAGCAAACGCAATAACACTTATAATAATACCTATCATAAATACACTATAAGTAAGGCGTAAGATTTTATACTTTCTGTCTAATACCAGTCCTAAGAAGTATAAGTCTTTTTTCATAGATGAGTAGAGATACTCACGGTCTTGCATCATCTCGCCCATAGCCCATTCAAAGTCTTTCAAGCTCATTTTATGAAAGTTTCCAAAGAATAATAGGTTTACTTTTTTGTTTGCAACGTCCTCTTTGGTGAATTTTCCACTTGTAACGTTGGGCCTTGTGGCAAGCACAGATAGAATAATGGAAGCTACAGTTACCAAAACAAAAATAATAGTGGGTATAATGAGGTGACTGTTGGAAGGGTTGTCCAGTTTAGGTATTAAATTCGCCAGTACCAAAGAAACAATTATAGCATTAACAGAAAGCAAAATATTCGCTTTGGTGTCGGCAATATTACTTAAGGTAATATGGTTTTTAAGGGTAACCCGAAACATGGTTTCTATACCGCGTTCAGGTAATTCAATTTTATTCTTTTTGAATTTTAGTTCTTCTTTCTTTTGATTCAGTTTTTTGTTGTCTGCGTCTAATTTCTTTTTGGTTCTAAGTAGTTCAGCAAGGTTTTTGCCCTTTCGCTTCTCCCACAGAGAAGCAGCTTCGGGCGAATGAAAGCTGTGTTTAGTAGTGAGGAAGCCAACATTTTCCTCGAGCCATTCACTTTCAGAAAACTGCTTGTTGCAAAGTAGCTCCCATTCCTTTCGTAGTAACTCCGAAATTTCAAAATAATTTTTACTTCCAATATGGGAGCAGTCGGCGTCTTTAATGATTTTTTCTAGTTGTGTTATCGGGCTATACCCCACATGAGTAGCCATAATTAATGCGCAAACAGCATCAATGTTGTCAGTGCTATAACTTTGGGAACTCAAAAAATCCTTTGCTATAACAGTGCTGGATTCCTCATGGTTCTCGATTGCTTTAGTATAGCCTGTGTCATGCAGCCAACAGCTTATAATTAGAATTTCTTTTTCAGAATCTGTAAGTTCAGCCAGTTCGCCTAATTCTTTAGCTTTTTCTACTACCCTTTGGGTGTGCGCTAAATTATGGTACAAAAAAGCATTGTCTAATTTTTCGCTTAAAAGCTTAGTGGCGAATTTCTCGGTAGCAGTAACTATGTCGTTCATAAATTAAACGGTTTATCGTAAAAATACTAAACTTTAGTAAAACTAAAGTATTGTATAGAGTCGCAATAATTTGTCGTAAATTTATCAATAACTTATCAGGGCATCTTTGTTTTGATAAAGTGTAAGAATAAAGGTCTAAAAACGACCAAATTCTATTAAAAATAATGCTAAAAGGAAAAGACTATGCTTACATGGAAAGATGTTATCCGTTTTTCTGTAAACGGAAATTTAGAGCCAGATTCTCGTGTTGAAAAAACAGAGCAAGAATGGCGAAATCAACTAACTAGCGACCAGTACAGAATTACAAGGCAAAAAGGAACAGAAAGGCCCCATAGCGGAGCACTATGTTCCAGTTACGAATCTGGAAAATATAATTGTATTTGTTGTGGCACTCCCTTATTCGATTCTGGAATAAAATTCAATTCAGGGACAGGTTGGCCTAGTTTTACACAGCCAATAAAAGATAATGCCATTAAATACGAAAGAGATGATTCCTTTGGTATGGTACGCGTAGAGGTGATGTGCAATACTTGCGATGCTCATTTAGGACATGTATTTCCCGATGGGCCGGAACCTAGTGGTTTACGTTACTGTATAAATTCTGAATCGTTACAATTAGAAAAAGAAAACAATTGATGGAAAATAAAAATTTGCAATTGGCCACTTTTGGAGGTGGCTGTTTTTGGTGTACAGAGGCTATTTTTAGAGAATTGAAAGGTGTTGAAAAAGTGGTGTCTGGATATTCGGGTGGGAATGCGCCCGGAAAGCCAACATACAGAGAAGTCTGTTCGGGTTTAACGGGACATGCAGAAGTGGTACAGGTTACTTTTGATGCTAGTGTTATTTCTTTGGAGGAGGTTTTAATTATTTTCATGACCACCCACGACCCAACAACATTAAATAGACAAGGTGCCGATGTTGGGACACAATATCGTTCGGTGATTTACTATCACAACGACCATCAAAAAGAAGTTGCCGAAACTATAACCAAGGAAGTAGCCAAGTATTTCGATAACCCTATTGTGACTGAAATTACACCTTTAGAGATTTTCTATGATGCTGAAGATTACCATCAAGATTATTACAGAAACAATACCGAACAAGGCTATTGCAATGCTGTTATATCACCAAAGTTAGCTAAGTTTAGGAAGCTATATACCGAAAAATTAAGGTAATGGAAATTAAATTATATGGTACCGAAAGATGTCATAAAAGTCAATATTACAAGAGGTTTTTGGAAGATTTAAATTTGGATTTTAAATTTTTGGATGTTGAATTGCATACTGAACATGCAGAGTCTCTCAAAGAGCTATACGAAAACAGAAAACTCAATTTTCCAACACTTACAATTGGAGATAAAAAACTAAGAAATCCATCGGATAAGGATTTAAGAAAGTGGATTGAAAAATTATTATGAAGCTACACATAAAAGATAAGTTTAATGTTGAGTTGCCCGCAGATACCATTCTTGAAAATTCAAGACGACAAGTGTCTAAGGCCTGTTTCTCTTTTGTTATTCCTAAAAAAACAGCCAATCCCGAATTACTTCATGTATCACCAGAGATACTCGATAATTTAGGCTTGTCTCAAGATGATGCCAAAAGCGAAATGTTCTTAAACGTTTTTACGGGGAATGACATACTACCTAATACGAAACCTTATGCGATGTGTTATGGCGGTCATCAATTTGGGCATTGGGCAGGGCAGTTAGGCGACGGACGTGCCATTAATTTGTGCGAAGTTGAGCATAATGGCAAAAATTGGGCATTACAGCTAAAAGGTGCTGGAGAGACACCATACTCTAGATCTGCAGATGGATTAGCTGTTTTACGCTCATCAGTTCGAGAATATTTGTGTAGCGAAGCCATGTTTCATCTGGGTTTGCCAACCACCAGAGCTTTATCTTTAGCTTTATCTGGAGACCAAGTATTACGCGATGTTATGTACGATGGTAATCCGGCCTATGAAAAAGGGGCGATTGTATGTAGAACTGCAGCATCTTTTTTGCGTTTCGGAAACTATCAGATTTTTGCTGCCCGCCAGGATTACGATAACTTGAAGGTGTTAGTTGATTATACCATAAAACATCATTTTGCATATTTAGGTCAACCAAGTAAAGACGTATATATTGAGTTTTTTAGGGAGGTAACCAACCGTACCCTAGATATGATTATCCATTGGCAGCGTGTTGGTTTTGTGCATGGTGTTATGAATACCGATAATATGTCCATTCTTGGTTTAACAATAGATTATGGTCCTTATGGATGGCTAGAAGGCTACGATTATGGGTGGACACCAAATACCACAGATAGAGAAAATAAACGCTACAGATATGGTAATCAACCAAACATCGGGCTTTGGAATTTACTGCAACTGGCCAATGCTTTGTATCCTTTAATTGAAGAGGCTAAGCCGTTGGAGGATATATTGAATCAGTACAAAACAGATTTCGATAAAAAGTCTTTGGAAATGATGCGTTCTAAACTCGGTTTGGAAATTCATGATGAAAATGATCAACAGTTGATTCAAGAACTTGAAGATAACTTACACCTTTCAGAAACTGATATGACGATTTTCTTTAGAAATTTAAGTGATTTTAAAAATGCATCAGAAGGATTGGGGATTGTGAAAGATGCCTTCTATAAACCCGACGAAATTGTTGCAAAAATTAAAACGCGTTGGGAGGATTGGTTCAATAAATATGAACAAAGACTTGGTTTGGAAACGATTTCTTTTGAAGTGCGTCAATCTAAAATGAAGGCTGTAAATCCAAAATATGTATTGCGAAATTATATGGCGCAATTAGCTATAGACAATGCAGATAAAGGCGATTATGTGCTTATTGATGAATTGTTTAAAATGCTTAAAAAACCATATAATGAGCAGCCTGAATATGAAAAATGGTTTGCTAAAAGACCCGAGTGGGCTCGACATAAAGTTGGTTGCTCTATGTTGTCTTGTAGTTCTTAAAGTAACTTTTATAAAAGTAAATAATACGTAAATAACGAAATGGTAATAGGATTAGGAACTGCTGCTCTAGGGAGACCGCAGTATATTAACATTAAGCAAGATGTCGCTGAAGAATTAGATTTACAGGCGTTTAAAAAAAATGGTTTTAAAGTTTTGGAAGAAGCTTATGAGCAAGGTATCCGCTATTTCGATACGGCGCCAGGCTATGGGTTGGCAGAACAACTCTTGATAGAATGGTTGCAGACTAAAAGCGACCCAACTATTACAGTAGCTACCAAGTGGGGATATACCTATATGGCTAATTTCGACCCCAATGCAAAGGTGCATGAAATTAAGGAACATAGTGTGTCTAAATTGATTGAGCAGTGGGAGGTGTCCCAGACCTTATTGCCTTATTTGTCAGTGTATCAAATTCATTCGGCAAGTTTTGAAACGGGTGTGCTAGATAATCAAGAGGTTTTAAATAAACTAGCGAGTTTAAAAAACGATAACAATTTAAAAATAGGGCTTACCACTACTGGTGATAATCAGAGCGAGGTGATTGAAAAGGCAGCAAACATTCAAGTAAGCGGTGTGCCACTATTTGAAGTATTTCAAAGTACATATAATATTTTGGATCAAAGTATATTGAATGTTGCTTTGGAACTTATAAAAGAAGGTAGGCAGTTTGTTTTAAAAGAAACCTTAGCTAATGGACGCCTGTTTCCTAATAAAAACTACCCAAATTATAAAGAGCTGTATGACTACATGGAAAAACTGTCCACGAAATATAATATTGGAGTAGATGCCATAGCTTTAAAGTTTTGTATACAGACATTTCCCGAAAGTTTGGTGTTAAGTGGCGCCAACAAAACAAGTCAATTACTAGAAAATTTAAACGCAAACACATTTTCGTTATCAAATGAAGAAGTATCGCAACTAGCCACTTTTAAAGTATTGCCTTCCAACTATTGGCAAGAGCGTAAACAATTAACTTGGCATTGATTCTAACTGAGAAAATAGCATTTGGAGGTGGTTGCCATTGGTGTACAGAGGCTGTGTTTCAATCTTTAGTTGGTGTTGATAAAGTAGAGCAAGGTTTTGTAGCTTCTACTGCTGAGAACTGTACTTTTTCTGAAGCCGTTATTGTACATTTTGATAAATTTCAAATTCCATTAAAAGCGTTATTAGAGATTCATTTGCATACACATAAAAGCACAAGTAACCACTCGTTTAGGGAGAAATATCGCTCTGCTGTTTACACTTTTTCAGAAACACAGCATAATGAGGTGAAGGCCTTATTGGAAGACTTACAAATTCAATTTCAAAATAAGTTGATAACAAAGGTTTTACCTTTTCGGGAGTTTAAAGCATCAAGAGTACAAATTCAGAACTATTATTTTAAAAATCCTAATAAGCCATTCTGTAAAACCTTTATAAATCCTAAGTTAAGGGTCTTAATGGATAAATTTTCAGAGTACACGAATAAACAGCAATTAAAGCATGTAAATAATGAAACGAGAGAGATTACGTATTCAAAATAAAAAAGGACAACATTTACATGCGTATTTGGAATTGCCCGCAAATCAAAAACCCAATCAATATGCTGTATTTGCACATTGCTTTACTTGTTCGAGTTCTTTAGGAGCGGTAAAGCATATAAGTAGGGCGCTTACAAGTCATGGATTTGGAGTGTTGCGGTTTGATTTTACAGGGCTTGGATTAAGCGATGGAGCGTTTAGGGAGAGTCATTTTTCTGCAAATGTTAATGATTTAATTTCGGTAAGTGTATTTATGGAAGCGCATTATCAAGCGCCATCTTTGTTAGTTGGTCACTCTCTTGGTGGAGCAGCTGTTCTTGTTGCGGCGTCTCAACTTGAGCATGTCAAGGCTGTAGCAACTATTGGGGCACCAGCCTCTGTTGATCATGTGAAACATTTATTTTCACATGGTATCGAAGAAGTTGTTGAGAAAGGGCATGTAGAAATTAATATTGGAGGTAGGCCATTTTCTATCGATAAGGAATTTGTGAACGATTTTGATAAAACAGATTTACCCGCCATTGTAAAACAACTAAGAAAACCTTTGCTTATTATGCATGCACCTTTTGATGGTGTTGTAGGTATTGAAAATGCCCAGAAATTGTATCAATATGCACGTCATCCTAAAAGTTTTATAAGTTTGGATGGTGCAGACCATTTGTTGTCAGATGCAAGGGATAGTCATTATGTAGGTAATGTAATTGGCGCATGGGTACAACGGTATTTTGAAACGGATGAAAATAAGATGTTAGAACCAAATGGGGAACAAGTAGTTGGACATCTCGATATTGTAGAGCATAACTTCACTACGCAAATACAAACCAAAAAGCACCATCTTATTGCAGATGAACCAGTTTCTATTGGTGGAGATGATTTTGGGCCATCACCTTACGAATTGCTCAATGCCAGTTTGATAGCTTGTACAGCAATGACTCTAAAAATGTATGCACAGCGTAAAAAATGGGACTTGCAAGAGGTGTATGTTTATACCAGTCATTCTAAAACGCATAGTGATGATTTAGAAGTTGAAACAGAGGAACCAAAGTATCTGGATTTTATCCATAAAAAGTTGAAGTTGGTGGGGAATTTAGACGATAAACAAAGAGAACGGTTAAAAGAAATAGCATCCAGATGCCCGGTTCACAAAACCTTGCAAAGTGAGGTTATATTTAAAACTACACTTATTCAAGATTAAAATTGCGTATTTTTATATTTCCTAATTAATCCAAATTTGAAATGAAAATCAACGTTAAGTGCGTTTTCGCTCTTATTAGTATAGTGCTTTTAAATGCCTGTGCCACTTACGAACCCCAATATAAAGGTGATAAAATTTCTGTAAGTTTTTTAGATGAAGATATTGCCCATTCCTTCTATTTAATTGGTGATGCTGGTAACTCTCCGATAGGTACAAAATCAAACGCGCTACTGGCTTTCGAAAAAGAAATTAAAAAGGCATCCAAACAGAGTACTGCCATATTTTTAGGTGATAATATTTATCCAAAAGGCATGCCTAAAAAAGACTCTGAGGCTAGAGCATTTGCAGAGCATCAACTTAATGTTCAAACCGATGCTGTAAAATATTTTACAGGAGAAGCAATCTTTATTCCAGGTAATCACGACTGGTACAGTGAAGGGCTTAAAGGGTTGAAGCGTCAGGAAAAATATATAGAAGATAGACTGGGTAAGAATACTTTTTTACCAGAAGATGGATGTCCTTTGGAAAAAGTTAAGATTTCCGAAGATATTGTTCTATTGGTTATTGATTCTGAATGGTATGTGACCAATTGGGATAAACATCCAACAATGAATGACGATTGTGATTTAAAGATAAGGACCAAGTTTTTTGATGAATTAGAAGGTGAAATAAAAAAAGCAAGAGGAAAGACTACAATTATAGCTTTACATCATCCCATGTTTACAAACGGGTCGCACGGTGGTCAATATTCATTTAAAAGTAATATGAGTCCTTTGCCCGTTTTAGGAACTCTTAAAAATTTACTTAGAGAAACCAGTGGTGTAGCTAATGTTGATATCCAAAACAGTAGATACAATCATTTTAGAAAGCGAATAATAACCTTAGCTCAAGAAAACGATAAAACCATTTTTGTCTCAGGACACGATCATAATCTTCAATATATCGTTCAAGATAATTTACCTCAAATTGTGAGTGGTTCTGGTTCTAAAATTACACCGACCAGAAATGTGGGAGGAGGTCTGTTTTCTTATGGAGCTCAAGGTTACGCGAGATTAGATGTTTTAAAAAATGGTGCTTCTATTGTTAGGTTCTTCTCGGCAGAAGATAATGAAGTCGTTTATCAAACCGAAGTACTTCCAAAAAACAAGAAATATCAGGGGACTAATTATCCAAATCAGTTTCCAAAGGAAAAAGTGGCGTCTATTTATAACAAAGAAGAAACCTCAAAAGGCGGTTTATATAAAATGTTTTGGGGAGATCGTTACCGAGAAGATTTCAGTACAGATGTAAAAGCGCCAACAGTGAATTTAGACACCTTGTTTGGGGGCTTAACACCTATAAGGAAAGGAGGAGGGCATCAATCTAAATCGTTAAGGTTGGTAGATGGTAAGGGGCGAGAATATGTTATGCGAGCGCTTAGAAAAAATGCGTTACAGTATTTACAGGCCGTTGCGTTTAAAGACCAATACATAGAGGGGCAATTTAATGACACCTATACCCAAGATTTATTACTCGATGTTTTTACGGGGTCTCATCCGTATGCACCTTTTACAATAGCAACTTTGTCAGATGCTGTGGGTGTTTTTCATACCAATCCGGTACTTTATTATGTGCCCAAACAAAATGCGTTAAAACAATTTAATGACGATTTTGGTAACGAATTATACATGATTGAAGAGCGAGCAGCCGATGATCACGGTGATAAAAAGAGTTTTGGGTACTCCGATAAATTAATCAGTACAGACGATTTACTCAAACAGCTTCATAAAGACGAAGATATCGTTCTAGATGAAAAGGCGTATATAAGAGCACGTTTGTTCGATATGCTCATTGGAGATTGGGATAGACATGAAGACCAGTGGCGTTGGGCAAGATTTAAGGAAAAAGGGAAACGAGTTTATCGCCCTATGCCGAGAGATCGGGATCAAGCGTTTTCAATTATGGCTGATGGTGCTTTGCTAGGTTTGGCCACTAAAGTAGTTCCTGCACTTCGATTGATGCAATCGTACAACGAAGAATTAAAAAGCCCCAAGTGGTTTAATCTCGAACCTTATCCTTTAGATATGGCGTTAATAAATGTGTCTAACAAATCTGTTTGGGATGCAGAGGTTAAACATATTGTTAGTAATCTTACCGATGAAATTATAGACAATGCCTTTGCTTTTTTTCCTTCCGAGGTCAACCAGAATACTATCCAAATCATTAAGCAAAAACTTAGAGGAAGAAGAGCCAACTTACAAAAGATTTCAGATAGTTATTATTATCATATCAATAAGTTTGCGGTTATTAAGGGAACCAATAAAGATGATTGGTTTGACATAGAACGGTTACCAAATGGAAATACCAAAGTGAGCGCGTACAGAATTAAAAATGATGAAAAGGCAGATGTGTTTCATGAACGTACTTATAATGTAGATTATACCAGAGAAATATGGGTTTATGGACTAGACGATGATGACGTGTTTAAGGTTTTTGGAGATGGAAGTGATTTGATTAAAGTTAGAATTATAGGAGGTCAAAATAACGATATTTATAAAATTGAAAATAAAGCCAAACTAAAGATTTACGACCATAAATCTAAACCAAACACTTTTGAAACTAAGGGTGTTAATAAAAAACTGACTGATGATTACGAAACCAATGTTTACGACCATAAAAAACTTAAGAACAGCGCTAACCAATTCATCCCTTCATTAGGAGCTAATCCTGATGATGGCTTAAAGATTGGTTTTGTTAATACATTAACCAATTATGGCTTTGAACGCAATCCGTTTAGTTCGCAGCATACTTTTTCTGGAGCTTACTATTTTGCAACAGACGGCTTTGAATTGGGGTACAGTGGTGAGTTTGCCAATGTGTTTGGAAATTGGAATTTAGCACTAGATGTACAGTTTAATAGTCCAAATTACGCCGTAAATTTCTTTGGTTTCGGGAATAGCACACCAAACCCGGAAGCTGATGAAAACGATGGTTTAGATGTGGATTTAGATTATAACCGGGTAAAAATAAGAACCTTTAAAACGATACCTGCTTTAAGGTGGCGAGGAGATTCAGGAGCAAGTTTTCAACTAGGGGTGTCTTATGAAAGTAATGAGGTTGATAAAACCCCAGACCGATTTGTTAATGAGCCAAATACTTTGCCAGATTCTGTATTCGATAAGCAAGACTTTTATGGGGTTAATGCAAAATACGAATTTGCTAATTCTGACAATGTTGCGTTCCCAACAATGGGTATGCGAGTGGCTGTCGAAGCAGGGTATAAAAACAATGTAAGTACATCAAAAGGGTTTGGTTATTTAATTCCTGAATTAAGTTTTGATTATAAACTCGACAGTAGCGGACAATTGGTATTCGCAACAAAATCTAGGGGGCATATTAATTTTGGCGATGATTTTGAATTCTATCAAGCAGCAACTGTTGGAGCTAGAAATGGACTTAGAGGGTATCGTCATGAAAGATTTACAGGTAAGACCGCTTACATCCAAAGTTCCGATTTAAGATTAAATCTCAGAAAAGTAAAAACAGGTTTACTACCATTACATATTGGTGTTTATGGTGGTTTTGATTTTGCTAAAGTCTGGATTGATAATGATATGGTTCTAAATCCAACTCATAATAGCAATGATTGGAATACGTCTATTGGTGGTGGGGTTTTTGCCAATCTGGCCCAAATGATGACACTTAATGTGTCGGCCTTTAATAGTGATGATGGTCTGCGTTTAGCCTTTAGAATGGGCTTTGGGTTTTAACGCGAAGCGTCACCCTGAATTCATTTCTGGATCTCATCATAACAGTTGTAATTTTCGATGTTTTTCTTCGTCTATATAAGTGTCAAATAATTAGAACATGAAAAGTAGCTTTAAAGACATAATAAACTCAGAAAAAACTGTACTTGTTGACTTTTTTGGAACATGGTGTGGTCCTTGTCAGGCCTTAATGCCCATTCTAAAAGATGTAAAAGACGAAGTCGGTGATGCTGTAAAAATTGTGAAAATAGACATAGATAAAAATAATGAGTTGGCAGTAAAATATCAGGTAAGAAGTGTGCCAACTATGATTTTATTTGTCGATGGCGAACCCAAATGGAGACAATCTGGAGTATTACAAAAGAAGGATATTCTAAATGTTATTGAAGTCCATGGTGGTCTTCCGGTTTAGTAATTTTAAATTTGTATAAATTACCCCCTCGGCCGTGGTCGTTTTCATCAGTGACCAAAAGTGTATTGTTGCCTTTGTAGCAAATGCCCTCTTTTTGTGTGGCGTGCTCAAAGGTTACTTTAGATAAAGTGCCATTAAAAAAATCATCGCCCTTAAAGTCACTAAATAACCAAATTTCTTTTTGGGTAAGTATAGTGATTTGTTTGCCGTCATCCCTTATGTCTGCACCAGTAACCCAAGAATAGGGGTCTTCTCCAAAACTAAAGGAGTCTATTTTTTTAGCTTTGTGTTTTCCTTTTTTTGCTGGTAATTTATAAAGATTAGTTTTGCCATAATCGCCTTTTACCCGGCTTTTAGTAAATAAATATAGGTTGTCTTTAAAGTAGAAAAAGGCCTCGCAGTCAAAGTGCATTTTGTGTTTTTTTGGAGGGAATTTCTTTTGGTCTTCAAAACTGAATTTTATTCTTTTTACCTTGACTACATCTTCAGAACTCAGAGATTTATGGGATACTTTTAAAATTTCTAAATCTTTTCTTTTGTTGTTGTTATTTCCAAAGTCACCTATATATAAATTGCCTTTTGGGTCTGAGGTGATATCTTCCCAATCTTTATTTTTTGCATCTAAATAAATCTTTCTGAGTAATTCGCCCTTTTCGTTTACACAGAAAATTCTTGGACTATCACCACTATCATTATGCATCCAAATTTCATTGGAATTTGGTATCATCTCATTACCCGAAACTTCATCTAATTTACTTGGTAAATCTACTCCGGTTTTTACGTCCTGTTTATGTTGGCAACCAACAGTAAAAACAATTAGAAATAAAAAGATGTATTTCGCCATGCAACCATTTTAAGTGCTAAATTTACATCGATTTTTTTATTTATGCATCAATATAACGTTATCATAATTGGAGGGGGAGCGGCCGGTTTTTTTGCAGCCATAAACACCGCAGAAATGAATCCTAATCTAAAAGTGGCCATTTTGGAAAAAGCTAAAGAGGGATTGCAAAAGGTCAAGGTTTCGGGTGGTGGACGTTGTAATGTTACACATGCCGAATTCATTCCTCAAGAACTCGTGCTAAATTATCCTAGAGGTAAGAAAGAACTGTTGGGACCTTTTCATCAGTTTATGACCGGAGATACTATTGAATGGTTTGAAACGCGTGGAGTTGAGTTAAAAATAGAAGACGACGGACGTATGTTTCCCGTATCGAATTCGTCACAAACTATAATCGATTGTTTTTTAAATGAAGTCAAAAAGCATGATGTTGAAGTCATATATAGCTCTGGTGTAAAATCCATTGCTAAGAACGACGATATTTGGGAGCTTCAAACATCTGACGTTACTTATTACACTGAAAAAGTTGTTTTGGCTACGGGTAGTAGTTCTAAAATGTGGGATATAGTAGAAGGGTTGGGGCATAAAATAATAAAACCCGTTCCGTCTCTATTTACATTTAATGTAAGGGATAAGCGTATAAAGAATATTCCTGGTGTCGTGGCACAGGATGTTGAGGTGAAAGTACTTGGGACACATTTAGAGTCTCAAGGGCCGTTGTTGGTTACCCATGTAGGATTTAGTGCGCCAGCTATTTTAAAGTTATCGGCTTTTGGAGCATTAGAATTAGCTAAAAGAGATTATAGGTTTCAAATTGAAATCAATTTTATTAAGTTGGATTTTGAAAACTGTCTGGAGCAATTAAAAACCCTTAAACAGGATTTAGCTAAGAAAACAATTTTTAAGTTTTCACAGTTTGGTCTTCCAAAACGTTTATGGCAGCAGCTGGTTTTGGCATCTGATGTAAAAGAGACTTTAACGTGGGCTGATATGAATAAAAACCAACTAGAGGCGCTGTCTACACAGCTCACTAAGGCTGTTTTTGATGTTGACGGAAAAAGCACTTTTAAGGAAGAGTTTGTTACAGCTGGTGGTGTGGATTTAAAGGAAGTAAACTTTAAGACCTTTGAAAGTAGACTTTATAGAAACCTATATTTTGCCGGCGAGATTTTAAATATAGACGCCGTTACAGGAGGTTTCAATTTTCAAAATGCGTGGACTGGGGCTTTCTTAGTATCAAAATCCATTGGGAATTCTTAGATAATATGAAATATTTAATTGTTGCATTTCTGGTTTCTAATATGATGTGGTCTCAGGACCTTAGTTCCCATCTATGGAACGAACGTGTTATAGTAATTTATGCAGACGAAGGACATTCTAAACAAGCCGATTTACAGTTTAATAAGTTAATAGCGGAACAAGAGAAACTTGTTGAGAGGAAACTTGTAATATACAAATGTGTTTCTGGACAATGTGAATTTTACAACGGACTTAGTTCAAAAAAACTTTTGCAACTAAACCAATCCATCGAAGGTTTTTCAGCAGTACTCATCGGGTTAGACGGTGGAAAAAAGTACAAAACCAAAGCGGTTGTGGAACCCAGTGCGTTTTTTAGTTTAATTGATCAGATGCCCATGCGAAGGCAAGAACTCAGGGATAAAGACAAATAAGATGACTAAATTCATAGCGCTGCTCAGAGGCATTAACGTAAGTGGGCAAAAGAAAATCCCAATGGCCGAATTGAGCCAGTTGTTAACCGATTCAGGATTAGAAAACGTACAAACATACATTCAAAGTGGTAACGTAATATTTGAATCTTTAGAAGCAGATAAGAAGGCTTTAGAGGCGAAAATTCATAACGCTATCTATAGTCATTACGGTTTTGAGGTTCCAACTTTGGTTTTAAGTCCTACAGAGCTAAAACAAATTTTCGAAAACAGTCCTTTCCCACAAGAGAAAAAAGAAAATAGTTATTTTACGATGTTATTCTCAATTCCAGAAAAGGAGTTGGTTGACGAACTATCAAAGGTGATCTATCCCAATGAAGAATTTGTTATAATGGATAACTGCATTTACTTTTATTGTTCGGTAGGATACGGGAAGGCTAGGTGCAATAATAACTTTTTTGAACGGAAATTAAGGGTGGCCGCAACTGCAAGAAACTATAAAACCATGCTAAAGTTGTTATCTTTGTCAACTCAATAAGAATTATGACAGAACAAGATTTTATTCCCAAATATTCCCCAGAGATTTTATCCAACGGAAGTGTAACATGGGAATCGCCAAGTAATATAGCCCTTGTTAAATATTGGGGTAAAAAAGAAAACCAAATTCCTGCTAATCCTTCCATCAGCTTTACTTTGAGTGGTTGCAAAACAACAACAACGTTGAGTTATACCAAAAAAATGAGTGAAGGTTATTCTTTTGAAGTTTGGCTAGAAGGGGTAGAAAAGGAAAGTTTTAAACCTAAGATTGAAACGTTTTTCAAACGCATTGAAGCTTATGTGCCTTTTATTAAGGAGTATCATTTTAAAATTGAAACCTCTAATACTTTCCCTCATAGTTCAGGAATTGCTTCCTCAGCCTCTGGGATGAGTGCCTTGGCTCTTTGTTTAATGAGTGTTGAAAAAGAGTTGTCTGATGTTAATGTCATTCAGAGCGTAAGCGAAGAATCTTTTGATGATGATTATTTCAATAAAAAAGCGTCTTTTTTGGCGCGTCTTGGTTCCGGAAGTGCTTGTAGAAGTATTGAAGGCGATTTAGTTGGATGGGGATGGCATAAAGACATAGAGGAGAGTTCAGATTTATACGGTGTAAAATATCCTTTCGAAGTTCACGATAATTTTAAGAATTATCAAGATACCATCTTGTTGGTGGATAAAGGGGAAAAACAGGTTAGCAGTACGGTTGGTCATGGGTTAATGCATAACCATCCGTTTGCGGAACATCGTTTTGAGCAAGCCCATGAAAACCTTTCGTCATTAATCAACGTATTTAAGGAAGGTGACTTAAATGCTTTTATAGAAATTGTTGAAAGTGAGGCTTTAACACTTCATGCCATGATGATGACTAGTATGCCATATTTCATTTTAATGAAACCAAATACTTTGGAAATCATTAATAAAACTTGGAGGTATAGAAATGACACTGGGTCTAAACTTTGTTTCACTTTAGATGCTGGGGCCAATGTACATTTGTTATATCCCGAATCTGAAAGTAAAGAAGTAGTTGAATTCATTAAAAATGAATTAGTTGCACATTGTCAAAATGGTCAGTATATTTGTGACCAAATTGGCTTTGGCGCAAAAAAAATTGCTTAAAAGCTTTTATTTTGTTTAAAATATGTTTATTTTTATTAAACAAAATTAATTTAGAATCCCAAATCTGAATTATAATTATGAAAGGACCACTCTTTTATTCTAAAATATTACTCTTTGGAGAGTACGGTATTATTAAAGATTCCAAAGGGCTATCTATTCCTTACAGCTTTTATAACGGTGCATTAAAAACTGATGAAAATCCTTCTGAAACGGCTATCAAATCGAATGAAAGCTTAAAAAGATACACGGATTATCTAGCGACACTAGATTCTGAATTAGTGAATTTTGATTTAAACACCCTCAAGAGTCATGTAGACGAAGGAATGTATTTTGATTCTTCCATACCTCAAGGTTATGGTGTAGGTAGTAGTGGTGCTTTAGTTGCTGCTATCTATGATAAATATGCACAAGATAAAATTACGGTTCTTGAAAACTTAACAAGAGACAAATTATTAACACTGAAAACGATTTTTGCAGCAATGGAATCTTTCTTCCATGGTAAATCTTCCGGACTAGATCCGTTAAATAGCTATCTCAGTATCCCAATCCTTATCAATTCAAAAGATAATATTGAAGCCACAGGTATACCATCTCAAAAAACTGATGGCAAAGGGGCGGTTTTCTTGATAGACAGTGGTGTAACAGGAGAAACAGCACCAATGGTGAGCATTTTTATGGAAAACATGAAGCAAGAAGGTTTTCGTAAAATGCTTAAGAATCAGTTTATAAAACATACCGATGCCTGCGTAGAAGATTTCTTGAATGGTGATGTTAAATCCTTGTTTAGAAATACCAAGCAATTATCTAAAGTAGTACTCAATCACTTTAAGCCAATGATTCCGTCTCAGTTTCACGAACTCTGGAAAAAGGGTCTGGAAACCAATGATTATTATCTTAAGTTATGTGGTTCTGGCGGCGGTGGCTATATTCTTGGTTTTACCGAAGATATCAAAAAAGCAAAAGAATCCCTTTCTGGTCATAAACTAGAAGTGGTTTATAACTTCTAATTCCTTATTTTTATTCTGAATTTTTCAGAATATATCCCATGCTTTCAAGAAGACAGAAATATGTGCTACTAAAATTTTTTAGTATGTTTTCTGTGGTTAGAGGCTATAATATCCTAGTGATAGTTCTAGCTCAATATCTGGCATCCATCTATATTCTAGCGCCAGATTGGCCCTTGGCAGAAGTAGTCTTTGATCTTAATTTATTTATGCTAGTACTAGCATCTGCAGTTGCTATCGCTGGAGGTTACATTATCAATAATTTTTACGATTCAGAAAAAGACTTAATTAATCGCCCAATTAAATCTAAATTAGATCGTTTGGTGAGTCAAAACACAAAGCTTTCCTTTTATTTCGTGCTTAATTTCTTGGCAGTAATAATGGCAAGTTATGTGTCCTTTAAAGCAGTTATGTTCTTTTCGGTTTATATTTTCGGTATTTGGTTTTACTCCCACAAATTAAAAAAGTTACCATTTATAGGAAATGTAACCTCTGCTGTTTTAACAGTGTTGCCGTTTTTCGCAATATTTATGTATTACAAGAATTTTGAAACGGTAATTTTTGTACATGCGACCTATCTGTTTTTAATCATATCGATGAGAGAGCTGACTAAAGATTTGGAGAATATTAAAGGCGACTTAATGCAAGATTATAAGACAATACCCGTAGCTTATGGAGAACGCGCCTCTAAAATCATGTTAACCTTATTGGTGATTTTAACCTTAGTGCCTACTTATTTATTGTTGTTTCGTTTTCAAGTAGGCCATATGCGTTTATTCTTTTATCTCAGTTCGGTACTTCTAATAATATTCCTAATCATACTCTGGAAATCAAAACGAAAAATTCATTATTTAATACTTCACAATACACTTAAGTTTATCTTACTTGCAGGTGTTTTGAGTATATTGCTTATCGATGTAGGTGTTATTTTAAACCGTATATAATTATTTTGGCGTTCCCTACGGTCGGGCTTTATTCGTAGTTTATTATTTTGTTTTTTGAACTCATGAATATAAATATTTCAGTAGTCGCTCTCTACGAGGAAATCCAACAAATGCCTCAATCCCTAACGCGAGTTTTCTTAGTATGATTGTTGGACTTGCCACGCGATATGCTTTCGGTTAAAACAGTGTTTTAATCTCAGTAGTGTATCATTACAAAATGAACATACAGTATATAGGCTCGTTATTGTTACCCAAAAAGCATCATTCCTAAATTAAATCATGTACTTTTGCCAAAAATTACAACCATGAACAGGCAACGCGGCGGGAAACCACAAGGAAAACGTTTTAACAAGAGTCAATCTAAGCCTAATGCAAAACTAAAAGCATCAGGAAACAAAGCCAACTCAAACGAAATCCGTCTAAACAAATACATAGCCAATTCTGGTATTTGCTCCCGTAGAGAAGCCGATGTTCATATTGCTACTGGTTTGGTTTCTGTAAACGGAAAAGTCATAACAGAAATGGGTTATAAAGTAAAGCCAGGAGACGAAGTACGTTACGATGGTTCCAGAATTAATCCAGAGCAGAAGGCTTATGTGCTTTTAAACAAGCCTAAAGGATTTGCCACTACTACAAGCGAGGGTAAAGGACGTACCGTTATGGATTTGGTTGCTAATGCGACCTCTTCTCGTATAAAACCTATTGGTCGCTTAGGAAGAAATTCTAAAGGCTTGCTGTTGTTTACCAATGACAAAGAAATTGAAGACAAGTTTAAAAACTCTAAAAACGGCGTATCAAGGTTATTTCATATTGAATTAGATAAAAACCTGAAGTTAGAGGATTTAAAAAAGATTCAAAACGGATTTAAAGTTCAGGATAGACTTATTAATGTTGAGGAAATAAGTTATATAGACGGCTCTTCTAAAAAGGAAATCGGACTTAAAATCAAAAATACGGGCAACACGATCATTAGAACCATTTTCGAACATTTTAATTACGATATTTTAAGTATAGATTGTGTAGCCATTGCTCATCTTACCAAAAAGGATATTCCACGTGGTCATTGGAAACACCTTTCTAAAGAAGAACTTAGCTTACTTAGGATGCTTTAGGAATTTATACTTTCAATTAAGTTATCGGTATGTTAATAGATGATTTTTAAAGTTAACCATTCCATAATCTTACCGTTTTATTTTTTGTATTTCATTTGTATTGGTGTTTCAAGAGGCGCTGTAACCAGCTTTCTGTTACAGATAATATTTAATTTTTAAAAAATTATTTTTAACTTAACACTAAGTTTTAGTATTTGTTTTAACCCCAAACCAAAAATAAAATGATACGAAAAATTGTAGATTATCAAAAGTTGAATCAAGATATCTTGAATTTACTTGTTGAAAAATTTCCCGATGGATACGACGACGATCATATAATTTCTTTTAGAAATGCTAAAAATGAAGTTATTGAGGCCGTTGAAGTTAAAACTACCGATACTATTTATCTGGTAAAAGTAGGAAAGCGTTTAGTACAGGCTATGCTAGATTTTGGAGAAGATAATGAATCTACAGCAGATACCGTACCCGCTCCTGAAACGAATTTCAACAACCTAGATTAATATACTTGATTCTTTAAAATTTAATGAAAACAGCAGTGTTTAAGTCCTATCAAAATGGGTTTTTTACATTTTGGTTTGACAATGGAGATGAATTGGCCTTTGAGGAGGTGCATCCTAAAGCCTTGTATAAATATAACCTAAAGGAAGATGCTTCTTTAGTAGACCAAACCTTTAAGTTAACCTATTCTGAAATTTTTGATGATTTAGATAACTCGGTAATCTACAGAATAGACTCGCTTATGCGTTTAGATGCGACTTCTTTTTAAATAGGTCGTAGAAGAATACACCATACACTACAGTGTATTCTAGAGCAATGATAATGAGATTTTCAGATTTGTTGGCGTTCCCAATTTGCATGTAGGCCAAGTAGCTTAAGATGATAACGAAGCTCCAGACTAAAGGGAACTTGTAATTGGTAAAGATTGACAAGATTAACAATGTTGCTACGTACCAAGGGTGTACTGTGGTAGCTGTAAAATAATAGAAACTCAAAGCCAATAACATGGCAGTAATAAGTTGTGGAAGGGTTTTGTTATCCCTAAAGAAAGTTAAAATAAGCACAAAAAGAACCACCAACAGCGGAATAACTTTACCTATAACCGCTATTTCATTATAGCCTCTAAAGGTGTAGCCTACTGCTCTGGCTATATAGTATAAGCTAGCGTTAAACTCAAAATTCTTAAACCAAAGCCCAACCGTTTCGGCATAGTTAGATATAAACTGCATAGAAAAGAAAGGCGCAAACAATAAAAGTGTAACGCCACCAACAATGCCATAAAAACCAATCAACCTTGTCATTCCTGCGAAGGCAGGAATCCATTTTTCGTCAATGCGAGAAGCTTGCGACGTGGCAATCTCCTCCTCAGATATAGGTTGCTTCACCACGTCCGTAATGACGTTATTTTTTATAAACAATTGAAACACCAAAGGCAAAAATATCAACGGAATTAATTTAGTAGAAATTGATAGTGCCAAAACTACAGCACTCCATTGCCATTTGCCTTTTTGTAATAAGTACAAACTCCAAATTAAAAAGAAAATCATTACGCCTTCGAAATGAAGATTGCCTGTAAGTTCAATAATGATAAACGGATTTAAAATGTACCAAAAGATACTGTAAACAGGTAGCTTAAGACTCTGTAATAGCTTTTTCCCAAAGTAAAAGGTGCCGAAATCGGCAGCGATAATAATAAGACGCAAACCAATAACCGAACTTAAAATACTTTGTCCTGGCATAAGATTTGCCAACACAAAACAAAGCTGATTAACAGGTGGGTAGTTGGTGTAATGGCCCGCATTGAGTTTACCCATACCCGCATAAAGTTCTTGAGCATAAGTAACGGGGAGTTCTCCTTTTACTATAAAACTTTCTACAGTATATAAATAAGGGTTTAGGCCCTCTAAAATCATACGGCCATCCCAAATAAAACGGTAAAAGTCTTGGGAAAGGTTTGGTATGGCTAAAATCAATAATACTCGGAATATAAACGATATATAAGTTAATAGCTTGAAATTTTCGGCATAACGTTTAATCAGCCAGTAGAAAATACCAAATAAGCCAGTGTAGAGAGAAACTAGCTTTAGGTAGTCTGTGCGTTCTAAATTATATGCAAAAGCAATATAAAGTAAGCAACTTAGCAATGCTAATAAAATTGGTGTTTTATAAAGTTTTAATAAGGCTGGGTTGAGTTGCATAGACCAAATATAGTGTTATTGTATTTTATTTCAGCAGAAGCTGGAATCTCTACTTTTGTTTGTTGTTGTAGCTATAAACATTAAAAACTTACTTTGTTGTTGTAGAAATTTTCAGCTACTTTCGTTTAACCCATTTAAATAATAATACTTGATATAGTTATATTAAATTAAGAAATGAATATTTTTCCAACCAAAGAACAAAAATTTAAGCTATTAGGTAACCAGAAGGAGACAATAAGCCGATTGAATCGCAGAACAGAAAAATCTGAAAATTTAACCTCACAATTTACTGAGAAATCATTTCGTGGAATCGTGAATGGGACCGATTTTAAAATAATCTCATCAATAATTGGAAAAGGAGCTTTTTGTGTAATGACTGGGAAAATTAATTCTGATAGTGGTGTTGTAAAAGTAGAAATTCACAAAGTTTTTAAAATTTTATTGGGTGTTTTTATGTTTCTTCCAATATTCGGATTGGTAGCAATGGTTTGGAGTAAAGCTCAGGAATTTTCACCTATCTTGATTGTGGTTATGGTTGGGCAGATTTTAATAATTAGATTTGTTTTCATCAGTCTTGCTTTTAAACTTATATCTAAAGATAGTTTGAATAGGTTGCAAGATGTCTTAGATTTTGAATGGATAGAAAACTAAGCGCAATTGTGTTGAATTTCATTTAAGGTGGATTCGGCTCAATTTGAACTAATCTCTGCAAAAATAGTAACATAGAGGTTTGTGTCTTAATACATAAGATTGGTTAATTAAAAAAGCATTTCTGTAAAATCATAAAAAAAGCACCTTGTTGGTGCTCTTTTTAGCATACGTATCAAAATCCAAGGTTTAATTAACATCCCAAACCCCAGTTTTTGCAGTTTCGGTTACGTATTCCGAAAAATCTTTGGCTTTTCTTTTTAATACTTGCTCTACATCATGCTTAACAGTGCTATTGTTAGGATTGACAAGAACATTAGAAAATAAATATTCAATAAGCCATACATAATCATCGGGTACGTTTTCCTGTTTTAAAAAGCCAATATAGTCTTCTAAAGAAACCGGCGTGAATTGTATATCTCTTTTTGTAGCTTTTGCAATCTCTTGAATGACCTCTTCAAAAGTTAGTAGCCTAGGACCGGTAATCTCATAGATTTGTCCATTATGCTCGTCGTGTAAAAGCGCTTCTGTAACCACATCGGCAATATCAGAAGTGTCCACATAAGGCACTTTGGCTTCTGGGCTAGGTAAATACACATGGCCACTTAAGATAGGATCTAAAAAGAAACTCTCGCTAAAGTTTTGATTAAACCAACTGGCTCTGATAATAGTGTAATCTATACCAGAGTTTATAACCACCTGTTCACAAGCTTCGGCCTCGGTTTCACCTTTACCTGAAAGCAATGCCAATTTACTAACGCCTTTAGCCTTAGCTAGTTTTGTTAGGTGTTCTATGGCCTGTAAAGCGCCAGGAACAGCCAAATCGGGTTGAAAAGTAATATAAACACGATCTATATCTTCGAGGGCTTCTGCCCAAGTACTGGTGTCTTGCCAATCGAATTTTGGCGTGGAGTTTCTGGAACCAATGGATACGTTTAGTCCAAGTTCTTTAAGGTTGTTAACGACTTTACGTCCTGTTTTACCGGTACCACCGATAACTAAATAATTGTGTGAATTCATAACTGTTGTTTTTATAATTAATTAAGATTTTTACTGTATAATATTATGCTGAATAGCAGCAAAGCAAAAGAGATACAAGAACTCAAGGTTCTTATGAAATGGAAGCTGTTCCATTTATTTTCAAATTTTAACCTCAGAATGGTCAAGTCTTCTTTAGAGATAGATTCTAAATGGGTTTTGTCTAACATCTCGTTTAAAGGAACATTTCCGAATATGGTAACTAGTGTAAGACCAATAATGTAGAGTACGGCTGCAACTGAGACTATCCAAAAAATGGAATTAGAGCCACTTTTTAGAAAAAATGCGTTGTAAACATGCAATACGGAAGGTCCCATAAACACCAATAAAAAAGTGGGGTTAATAATGACTCTGTTCATTTGTTGAAAGGCTTTTAGGTATTCAAGGTCATTTAAGTTGCCAATACCCGGGGTGATAGCGTTTGCCCAAGTAAAACAAAGGCCAGCAGTAAGGCCTGTCAAAAAAGTACAAACCACAAGGATTATTAGATTAACTGATGAATACATGTCTTTTTTGTTCTAAGTGACCTGAAATAGTAGCTACAACGAGAAATTCTAGGGCAATAAGCCAAAAAGAATAATCGAGGAAAAAGTCTGAATAGCCCAAGCCAATGGTTTCATAAGAAATGGAACGGTAAATAAAGCATCTAAGCAACCGAGGGTTAGAAACATAATTACGGCAACCATAAAGGGTTTTACATTGGTAGGTTTCTTGTAATACAATTTAGTTCCTACAATAGCCAGAGGAATAAGTACAATGGCCAGTACGAGATTAGATTGCAAATCGAGATTGTTTAGTGCCGGGATATAATAGGAAAGTGAAAATGCAGTAACACCCAAAATCCAAATACCAGCGGCGATAAAAATGGCTCTTATTGTTTTCATTGGTCATAGTTTTAATGATTAATATGACGCAAATCTAGAGCCTAATTACCGGTGTGATTAGTTCGAAATGGAGTATGATTTGTTCAAAAAGGAGCTTACTTTATTTGACTGGGTCTGTAGCCAAACTTTTTGACAAAAGCATTTGAAAAAGAGCTTAGGCTGTCGTAGCCCACATGCCATGCCGCTTCTTGTACGGTTGCCTTTTCGTTTCGTATTAAATTATTTGCAACTTCTAACCTTTGGTTCTGTAGATATTTAAATACGGGTACACCAAATAGGTTTTTAAAGTCTTTTTTTAAGGCGTAGGTATTGAGCCCTATTTGTCTAGAGAGTTCGGATAGTGAAGGTGGGTTGTCGATATTTTCCAAAAGGATTTTCTTTACCAATTGGAGTTTGTCTTGTTCTTTGGCTTTTAGTTTTTCGTTTTCTGAAGATGCGATATGACCAAAAAAATGAGAAAGTAATACGGTCATTTGGCTTCTAAAAAACATCATTTTGGTTTTGCCATGGTATTTGTTTTTAAAAACCTGTTGGACAATATTGCTCATTTCTGGCGGCATGAAAAACCTAGGACCTTCAACATAGGCATCGCTAGGGTTAACTAATTCATTTAAAAAGTTAGCAAATATTTCGCCTTCACCATTTGGGAGTTTTTCCAAGTTTTTAAGCGCGGTAACTACCACAATACATTGTAAAGGTCGGTTTGCGGTAACTTTATGTGTGAATTTTACGTTTTCGTCTGCATAGAATGATAGTACGAGCCCTTTTGTATGGCTGTAGGGTGCTTGTTTGTCTGCATAGTCCACAGATACTTCAACATTTCCTGATCCATAAAAAGCCACACCTATAGAGGGTTCCTCGAAGGAACATGAGTCCACCATGGGTTCGGTTGAAGTACAGGTTTCTACCAAGATGGTAAAATCGTTTATATCGATGTGGTCTCTGGTCAAGATAACAGATTTATGAATCTATAAAGTTACGAATTCCTTTTCTTAGTTTTATCCACAAAAAAAGAGCACTGTTAGAGTGCTCTTCTTAATTCGGACGTCTGTAGTTTAATTGTATTTTGGCGACTAACTCAAATAATTAAATGATGGTAGACTGTCCTAAATGTATATTTGTAAAATTTAAATTCGTCTCGTCTGGGTTATTTATAAAATCCTCGATAAAATCACCAACCTTACTAGTGCTAATATTATCATATTTTGTGTTCAAGTCTGGCGTGGTAATGTGTAGCTTTAACGATTTGTCTACACCTTCTCTTATCAAAGCAGCCTCGTCATATAAACCAAAATGGTCTAATAACATTGCAGCACTTAAAATAGAGGCAATGGGATTGGCAATACCTTTATTCTTAGCTTTTGTATAAGCGCCATGTATTGGCTCGAACATAGCATGTTTGTCGCCAATAGATGCCGAAGCTAACAAACCAATTGATCCAACTATAACACTGGCCTCTTCAGATAGGATGTCACCAAACATATTTTCGGTTAAAATCACATCGAATTGACGCGGATTAATAATAAGTTCCATGGCAGCATTATCGATGTACATACAATCGTAAGTAATATCGGGATAGTCTTTGGCTATTTCATTAACAACAGTGCGCCAAAGTTTGGAACTAGCCAAAACATTAGCTTTATCTACAAGTGTTAACTTACGCTTTCTGCCTTGTGCGGCTTTAAAAGCTAAATGGGTAATACGTTCTATTTCAGAACGGCGATAGGTGCAAATATCTGAAGCTTCATCATTATCAAAATGCTTTTCACCAAAATAAATACCGCTGGCCAGTTCTCTATAAATTAAAATATTAGTACCCTTAATCTGCTTGATTTTAAGTGAGGACTTATTTAGTAAATCTTCATAAGCAATTACGGGTCTAATATTGGTATAAAGGTCAAAGGTTTTTCTAAGTCCTAAAAGTCCTTGTTCTGGACGAACAGTTGCCGAGGGGTCGTTATCGTATTTGGTATCACCTATAGCGCCAAACAAAATAGCATCTGCGTTTTCGCAAATGCTAATGGTTTCTTTTGGTAAGGGCTCACCAGTTTTATCCATAGCACTGGCGCCTACTAAAGCTGTTTCGAAAGTAAAGACATGGTTAAACTCCATAGCAATGGCCTTCAAAACCTTGACGGCCTGCGCGGTAACCTCTGGTCCTATACCGTCACCCGGTAAAACAGCTATATTTAGTTTCATCCCTCAAATATATTTAATTAAGATGAAGAGATTTCATTATACACGGAGCTTGACTCAATTATTCGATGAATGTCATTATCGTCAATCTCTTTTTTCTTATCTGCAAATTCTAAAAACTTAGAATATACTTCGTCTAACTGAAGTTTTGTTAACTCGTAACCCACATTTTTTGCTCTATAAGCTAATGCAGCTCTACCACTTCTTGCTGTTAAAACAATGGCAGATTCCGTTACACCAACATCCTTAGGGTCTATGATCTCATAGGTCTCACGATTCTTGATAACACCATCTTGATGAATTCCAGAACTGTGAGCAAATGCGTTAGCACCAACTATAGCCTTGTTGGGTTGCGTGTAAATCCCCATACTGTCTGATACCAACTGACTGATACCGTAAAGCATTTCAGAATTAATACCAGTATCTAGGTTTAAGTAAGGGTGTTGTCTTAATACCATAACCACTTCTTCTAGAGCGGTATTTCCAGCACGTTCGCCTATACCGTTTATGGTACATTCTATTTGGCGAGCACCATTTATAACCCCTTCAATTGAGTTGGCTGTGGCTAACCCTAAATCGTTATGGCAATGACAAGATAAAATAGCCTTGTCTATACCTTTCACGTTTTCTTTTAAGTATTTAATTTTTGCACCATATTCGCTTGGTAAGCAATAACCGGTAGTGTCTGGAATGTTTAGTACAGTTGCTCCGGCTTTAATAACAGCTTCACAAACTCTAGCTAAATATTCATTGTCGGTTCTACCAGCATCTTCGGCATAAAATTCAACATCTTCAACAAAAGATTTCGCGTAGCTTACGGCTCTAACGGCACGTTCTATAATATCTTCTTGTGTGGATTTAAATTTGAATTTTATATGGGAATCAGATGTTCCAATACCTGTATGTATTCTTGGGGTTTTGGCGTATTTTAATGCCTCGGCAGCAACTTTTATGTCATTTTCAACCGAGCGTGTTAAACCACAAACGGTTGCGTTTTTTACTATTTTGGCAATTTCTTCAACAGATTTAAAGTCTCCCGGGCTGGAGACGGGAAAGCCTGCTTCAATAATATCTACACCCAATAGGTCCAGCTGTTCAGCTATAACTAATTTCTGTTCGGTATTTAGTTTACAGCCAGGAACTTGCTCTCCATCACGTAGGGTTGTATCGAAAATTTGTACCTTGTTATCAGACATTTATTCAAATATATTTTCTTATTCTTATACGAATGTATATTTTGGTTTCATAAAAGTAACTACTTTAATTACTTTTTTTACGATGTTTAACTACTGCTAAGTTAAGTTAAAAAATTGAATTTCAGTTTTTTAAAAAGGTTTTTGTAACTATGACAAGAGAGCAAAAAGATAACTTGTTTGTTTTAATAAAGTCCCTGTCTAAATCTGAAAAAAGGCAATTTAAACTTTATGTAGGTAGATTGGGCGTTAATGAAGACTCTAAGTTCTTAACCCTCTTCAATATTTTAGACAAGCTTCCTAGGTACGATGAGGCCGCTATTCTTAAAAAAGGCATCGTAAAAAAACAGCAATTATCTAATGTAAAGGCTCATTTGTACAAACAAATTTTAATTAGCCTAAGGTTAAATCCTTCCCATCAAGATATTCGTATTCAAATACGGGAGCAGCTGGATTTTGCGACCATTCTTTATCACAAAGGGCTCTATAAGCAGAGTTTGAAAATTCTCGATAAAGCCAAGAATCTAGCCATAGTAAATGAAGAAAAGAATATTGCTTACGAAATTGTAGAGTTAGAGAAAATTATTGAGTCTCAATATATTACCCGAAGTCTAAGTAATAGGGCCGATGAACTTACAATTCAGGCCAAAGAGCTTAGTCAGCAAAACGTGGTAGCCAGTAAGCTATCTAATTTATCGTTACAGCTTTACGGTCTTTTTTTAAAAACAGGGTATGTTAAAAACGACCAAGAGCATCAAATCATTACAAAATACTACAACGACAGATTGCCGGTTTACGACATCAATAAACTTGGTTTTAGGGAAAAATTGTGGCTGTACAAGGCTAAGCTTTGGTATAGTTTTTTAACGGTAGATTTTTTAGCGTGCTATAAATATGCATCCAAGTGGGTAGATTTGTTCTACGATAACAGGGACATGATTGTTTTAAATCCGGTCTTCTTTTTAAGGGGTAACCACTATCTACTCGAAGCGCTTTTTTACTTAAGGCAATACGATAAATTCAAAGAGACGCTTTCAAAATTAGAGGAGATAACTAAAGAGAAAAAGTTTCCTTTGGATGATAATATTGAAGGCTTAGCGTTTTTGTATATCTACGCCAACAAATTTAATCTTCATTTTATCGAGGGGAGTTTTGAGGCTGGTTTGCCTTTAATAGATGAGGTTTTGGAGCAGCTAAATAATTATCAAAACAGAATTGATGAGCACCATGTTATGGTGTTTTATTACAAAATAGCTAGTATGTATTTTGGGGCTGGCAATACAAAGGGTTGCATTCAGTTTTTAGATAAAATTATTAGTAACAAGTCTCTACAGATGAGGGAAGACTTACTTTGTTTCTCTAGGATTCTAAACTTGGTAGCGCATTATGAGGCTGGTCTAGATTATAATCTTGATGTACTTATAAAAAGCACCTATAAATTCTTGATTAAAATGGAAGATTTATACGAGGTACAGAAAGAGTTTATTAAGTTTTTACGAGGTCTAGGCGACATTTACCCGCATGAAGTAAAGAAGGAATTTGTTAAACTGCACAAGAAGCTGAAGGAGTTTGAAGATGACCCTTACCAAAGCAGGGCTTTTTTATATTTAGATATCATTTCGTGGTTGGAATCTAAGATTGAAAACAGACCCATTGGGGATGTTATTAGGGATAAGTTCGAGGCCAGACTTAAACTAGCCTAAATATGGTGTTTACCTGATGTAACGTAGGCAGGTAGTTAACCTTTCTGACCAACTGGGTTTATGATATAAGATTTAGCTTTTTATGGCTAGTTTTTGGAGCGATACTCAACTCTTAAAAAGCAAATAGTTATAATTCCTTGAGCGGTATCTTGTGTAAGTTTCCTTATTTGTAATTCTAATTGCTTTTAAGGGAGGTTCGTTTAACAGTTTTGGCCATGGTTTTGTTACGGAAAGGTACGCGAGTGTCATAATTCCGCCGTAACCATAAATTTAGCAAAAAGGCTCGAAATTCCGATTAGGAATTTCAGCCGTAATGAACTATGGCCGTTGTTGTGCACAGTTATTTATTTAATTTGTTCCATTTTACCATCAAGTAACTTGCAAATGAGCTACAAGACACTAACATATATAGAGCATCTTCCTGGTCTAAATTATCCTCTTCCATCATAGCGTGACGAATTCCATCACCATCACTTGTATATCCATAAAGTTTGATGAACCCTTGTTCAAGTGCACCGTGAATTGGTAGTGTTTTTTTTATTTTTTTTATTGCCTTTCCTAATTCAGCTTTGTTGTCTCCTGTTATTTGTTGACATATAGATTCAACCGCTGAAATACTTTCCTTAATCGAGTTTCTATAATCAGGATTTTGTCTATCTGATAGCTTATTTAGTGCGTTAGTTAAATGAAGATTAACGCCCACAAAGCCATTATTAGTGGACTGGTTAATTGCATCTTCTATACCTGCAATTTGGACTTCATCCGTAATCGGTGCAAGTTCCAAATTAACAAATCTGTAACCCGATAATTCACGTTTTAAAACATAGTTACAGTCATTGGCAAATCGTTCTATTTTAAATGGCAAATTATTTGCTCTTACAATAAAGTCTATAAAATCATATAATTCTAAATAATTCCAACTGAAAAATCTACTCCTAATTTCTTTTCTGATAAGTGTAGTAACTGACGGTATTTTATCCAATGTTTCTTTAAAATGATTAAACCAAAGCGATTGTATGAATCTTTTGTATTTAGAGTTGCTTAAGTAACCTGTATCTCTTAAAGGTTCATTTATATATTGAATTACAACATTCCATAAGCTATTTCTTAAATCATCATCTATATAGTCTAATTGTATTTCAGTTTTAATTTCTGATTTTCCAATTCTTTCTGAGAATTTCCTTCCTTTCATTTAATTTTGTTAAGTGAGGTTAATTGTGCACAACTTTGGAGATATGCGTCGTCTTAACAACCTACATCCAAAGTCAAACTAATTTAGTTGAAAATTTTTACAAAATCAAGTGGTTTTATTTTTTGTTTTAAGGGAATGTTCTTTCTGTAAATACCGCAAAAACGAAAATTTCTTGCCAAAAATTTGGAAAATTAATTTTTCTGAACGAATATTTGCAAAGCAAAAGTTCAATAAACATATTGAAATGTTATCAAGAAAGGTGGAGGGATTGGACCCGTTGAAGCCTTAGCAACCCTTTAAACTTATTAAAGAAGGTGCTAAATTCTACTTGAATGACCGATTCATTTATCGGAAGTTTGGATAGATAACACAAGATAATTACGTCCGGTAATTACTATTTCTTTTTAACATTTTTCTGTAAATAATGCGTTGATAATAACGTATTTTGGCTTTTGATTTAAATCAAATTTCTGAAATGCTTGCATTGAAGAAACGTAAAACTGTCATTCTCGCGAAATCGAAGATTCATGAATACGTTATTGTAAAACTGAATCAATGAATAAAGCGGGAATATTAACTAAAATAAGATATAGAAAAATGAGCAATCAAAAATTAGCAACCAACGCTTTACATGCTGGACACGACGTAAGTGCAACCGGAGGAACCAGAGCTGTACCAATTTATCAAACAACATCGTATGTGTTTAATGATTCTGAACATGCAGCAAACCTATTTTCATTACAAGAATTAGGGTTTATTTACACAAGATTAAATAACCCTACAAACCAAATACTACAAGAGCGTTTGGCAGCAGTAGAAGGAGGAATAGGGGCTGTTGTGTTTGCTTCTGGTACCGCTGCAATTTCTACAGGTCTGTTAACGCTTTTAAAAGCGGGAGACCATATTGTAGCTTCGAGTAGTCTGTATGGCGGAACCTATAATTTATTAAATGTAACCCTGCCCAGATTAGGAATTACAACAACATTTGTAGATGCTTCTAATCCAGATAATTTTGCAGAAGCGGTTCAAGACAATACTAGAGCCTTTTTTGTGGAATCTTTGGGGAATCCAAAATTAGATGTTCTAGATTTAGAAGCTATCTCAGAGCATTCCAAAGCGGCCGGTGTTCCTTTTATAGTAGATAATACGGTGGCTACGCCAGCCTTATTGAACCCGATTAAACATGGTGCCAATATTGTAATTCATTCTTTGACTAAGTATATTGGTGGACAAGGGACTTCTCTTGGAGGTGCGATAATCGATGCCGGAACTTTTGATTGGGCCAATGGAAAATTCCCGGAGTTTACAGAGCCTTCCGCAGGATACCATGGATTAAAATATCACGAAACCCTTGGGGCAGCTTCATACACTTTCAAACTTATACTCGAAGGATTGCGCGATTTTGGTGGGGCTATCAGTCCAACCAATGCATTCAATATAATTCAAGGTTTAGAGACTTTGCCAGTTAGAATTAAGCAACATAGCGAAAATGCGTTAGAGTTGGCCAAATGGTTAGAAGCTCAAGATGAAGTGGCTTGGGTAAATTACCCAGGATTAGAGAGTAGTAAGTACAATGCGCTTGCTAAAAAATATTTACCAAGCGGACAAAGTGGTATCGTTACTTTTGGTGCAAAAGGTGGTTTTGAAGCGGCTAAAACTATCGCCGATAAGACCAAGATTTTCTCACTTCTAGCAAACATTGGAGATACAAAATCACTAATTATTCATCCTTCTAGTACAACACACCAACAGTTAAGTGAAGCGGAGCAAGCTTCTGCAGGAGTTACTCCAGATTTAATTAGATTGTCTGTAGGTATTGAGGATTTAGAAGATTTAAAAGCCGATTTAGAAGCTGCTTTTTCAGAAATATAATTTAGAAGGCCTGTCAGGTTTTAAAGACCTGACAGGTCTGTAAACAGTTTTGGTTTGAAAAATTCGTTACAACATATAATTATTAAAGATTATACCACCATAAGTGGTGTGATTAACCCAGAAATTAAATTGAGTTATCAGGTGTTTGGACAACCTTTAGGTACAGCACCCATTGTTTTGGTTAATCATGCTTTAACTGGAAACAGCGATGTTGCTGGGGAAACAGGTTGGTGGAAAGATTTAATTGGTAAGGATAAAGTTATCGATACTAAGCTTTATACGGTGCTAGCCTTTAATATTCCTGGTAACGGATTTGATGGATTTGTAATCGATAATTATAAAGATTTTATAGCTCGTGATGTTGCTAAAATCTTTTTAAAAGGATTAGAGCATTTAAACTCTGGAAAGTTGTATGCGACCATTGGAGGGTCTTTAGGTGGAGGAATCGCTTGGGAAATGGCTGTAGAAAAACCAGATTTCACAGAGCATTTGGTAGTTGTTGCAACCGACTGGAAATCTACCGATTGGTTGATTGCCAATTGCCAAATACAAGAGCAGTTTCTTTTAAATTCTAAAAATCCGGTGCACGATGCAAGAATGCATGCTATGTTGTGTTACAGAACACCAGAATCTTTTAAGGAGCGTTTTCAACGCAGTAAAAACGAAGACTTAGAAATTTTTAATGTAGAGAGTTGGCTGTTACACCATGGTAAGAAGTTACAGGAGCGTTTTCAGTTATCTGCTTATAAACTAATGAATCAATTGCTAAAAACAATTGATGTTACCAAAGACAGGGCGGCCAATTTTAATGTATTAGAGAATATTGAAGCTAAAATACATATCGTTGGGGTAGATTCCGATTTGTTTTTTACAGCTGAAGAGAATAGGGAAACGCATAAACAATTGGCTTTAACGCATCCCAACGTAACCTACAGTGAAATCAATTCGGTGCATGGTCATGATGCATTTTTAATGGAGTATAGCCAGCTGGAAGAAATTGTTGAAGGTATTTTTGTGCCCAATTCAAAACGAAGAAGAATGAAAATCTTAAAGTTTGGTGGCAAATCTTTAGCCAATGGCAAAGGATTGGAAACGGTACTCTCCATTATAGAAAATAAGGTTGAAGAAGGCGAACGCATAAGTGTTGTGGTGTCTGCAAGAGGGACTTCTACAGACGATTTAGAGGCTATTTTAAATAAAGCCATAGCTGGTGAGGAGTATGTGTCTGATTTAGAAAATTTAAAGGCTTATCAGTCGCAACCTTCCCAAAATATAGATTTTTCAGAGGAGTTTTCAGCTTTAGATAAACTCTTTGAAGGTGTTAGTTTGTTAAGAGATTATAGCAAGAAAACTAAAGATAATATCCTTGCACAGGGGGAGTTGTTGTCTGTTAAATTAATCACAAGTCTACTCGTTGAAAGAGGAATTAAAGCAAATGCTACAGACGCAAGGCGCTTGATAAAAACCAATGAATCTTTCGGTAATGCACAACCAATTTCAAAGTTGTCTAAGGAAAATGTCAAGGATTATTTCAAGAAGAATAACAATGTTGTTAATGTCGTAACGGGCTTTATTGCTTCAAACCTAAAAAATGAAACTACGACTTTAGGTCGCAATGGCAGCAATTATACAGCAGCACTTTTGGCCAATTATTTAGATGCAGAAGAATTACAGAATTACACCCACGTTAGTGGTATTTATACTGCAGACCCAAGTTTGGTTCCCGATGCCGAGCAGATTAGGGAATTATCCTTTAGTGAGGCCAATGAGTTGGCTAACTTCGGAACTTCGGTATTACACGCCAAAACGATTATTCCTCTTGTTGAGAAGAATATAAACTTACGTATTTTAAATACGTTTAACCCAGATGACAAAGGGACTTTAATTACCGCAAAGCCAAGTGCCAAAGAGGTGACTTCTTTGTCTGTTTTGGATAATGTAGCTCTATTGAATTTAGAAGGTAGAGGTCTACTAGGTAAAATTGGTGTAGATGCTAGGATTTTTGGAGCTTTAAGCAGTTACGGTATTAGTGTGAGTATTGTATCGCAAGGCTCCTCAGAACGAGGCGTTGGTCTAATCATAGATGCCGATCAAGCTACCCAGGCTGTTATTGCTCTGGAACGTGAGTTTGAAAGTGATTTCTATTCTCAAGATGTCAATAAAATTGATGTCGTAGACGATGTTGCCGTAATATCGATTGTGGGAATAGAGTTGAGTTCGTTTCATAAGCCGTTCAATGCACTTATAAAAAACCAAATCACGCCTTTGCTTTTCAATAATACCGTCACAGGTAAGAATGTGAGTTTGGTTGTTAAAAAGAAAGAACTCCATAAAGCTTTGAATGTTATTCACGGTGAAGTTTTTGGTGTTTCTAAAAAGATAAATATTGCCATTTTTGGACATGGTGGCGTTGGAGGTGCTTTAATTAATCAGATTTTAAAATCCAAAGACGATATTGAAAAGCGAAAAGGCATTAACTTAAACGTCTTTGCTATCGCGAATTCCAAGAAATTAATTTTAGATAAGAACGGCGTGAGCAGTGAATGGCAAAATACTATTGCTTCAAGTTCTCACAAAAGTTCTATTGATGATGTGATTACTTATGCCAAAAACCATCATTTAGAAAATTTAATTGCAGTAGATAATACGGCTAGCAATGTGTTTTATAATAATTATGTGCCTTTAATAGAAGCTGGTTTCGACTTGGTGTCTTCTAATAAAATAGCGAATACTATTTCGCATACATTTTATACTGAATTAAGGGCGCATCTCGAAGAGCATAATAAGCAATATCTTTATGAAACAACAGTTGGTGCTGGTTTGCCTTTAATAGATACTATTAAATTACTTCATGAGTCTGGAGAGAATATCACCCGAATAAGAGGAGTGTTCTCGGGGACATTGAGTTACCTGTTTAATAATTTTTCAGTTCAAGATAAACCGTTTAGCGCCATTGTTCGAGAGACCATAGATAAGGGGTTTACAGAACCGGATCCAAGAGAAGATTTTTCAGGGAATGATGTGGCTAGAAAACTATTGATTTTGGCTCGTGAACTAGATTTGCAAAATGAATTTGAGGATGTAGATGTTTTAAATTTAATTCCCGAGGCGTATCAAAATATTTCGGTTAGTGAGTTCTTAAATCAATTAGAGGTTTTAGACGAACAGTACCAAAAAATAAAAGAAGACCAAGAACCTGGCCATGTGTTACGTTATGTAGGGGATTTATCGGGAGATTTATCTCAGGACAAGGGGAATTTAGAAGTTAAGCTAGTATCCATACCAGAAGATAGCACTTTAGGTCATGTAAAAGGCAGTGATGCTATTTTCGAAATATTTACCGAGAGTTATGGAGAGCAACCTATAGTGATTCAAGGCGCTGGTGCAGGAGCAGAGGTGACAGCGCGTGGCGTTTTTGGAGATATATTAAGGTTATCTAAGCATATCAATTGACAAAAGTATTTTTGTCACCCTGAACTTATTTAAGGGTCTAAACAGATATTGTGAATAATTCCTTCCGCAAGGTCCTAAAGACCTTTAGGAATAATTAAAAATAAAAGAGACCTGTCAGGTTTTTAAAACCTGACAGGTCTAACAAAATAAAAATGAGCAAGAAAAGACAATTTGAAACCGAAGCGATTCGTACACAATCTGAAACCACTCAGTTTTCAGAACACTCTGTACCATTATACTTAACGTCTGGATTTGTATTCGAAGACGCTGAAGAAATGAGAGCTTCGTTTGCAGAGGAGAAACAACGGGATTTATACAGTAGATATAGTAATCCTAATGTAAACGAGTTTGTAGAAAAAGTTTGTAAAATGGAAGGCGCCGAAGATGGCTTTGCTTTTGCAAGTGGTATGGCAGCTGTCTTTTCAACGTTTGCCACGTTATTAAATGCAGGAGACCACGTGGTGTCTTGTAGCTCGGTTTTTGGTGCCACACATGGCTTATTTACTAAGTATTTTCCAAAATGGAATATTGAGTGTTCTTACTTCAATATAGATGAAGTGGATAATTTAGAAAGCCTTATACAGCCAAACACTAAATTTGTTTATGCTGAAACACCAACCAATCCGGGTGTAGATATTTTAGACCTAGAATTTTTAAGTGCCGTTTGTAAAAAGCATAATCTATTGTTGGTAATAGACAATTGTTTTGCAACACCATATCTGCAAAATCCTATAAAGTTTGGAGCAGACTTGGTAATACATTCAGCTACAAAATTAATGGATGGTCAAGGTAGAGTTTTAGGAGGTGTAACTGTTGGAAAGAGAGAACTAATTCGAGAAATTTATTTATTCTCCAGATTAACAGGGCCAGCTATGAGTCCGTTTAATGCTTGGGTGCTCTCTAAATCTCTTGAAACTTTAGCGATTAGAGCAGACAGACATTGCGATAATGCCCTAAAACTTGCCGAGTTTCTGGAAAAACATCCTAAGGTTAAATGGGTGAAATACCCTTTCTTAAAATCACACCCTAAACATGAAGTTGCCAAAAAGCAAATGCGTTTAGGTGGTAATATTGTGGCTTTCGAGGTCGAGGGTGGTTTAGAAGGCGGACGAGCTTTTTTCGATAATATTAAACTATGTTCTCTGTCGGCAAACTTGGGAGATTCTAGAACCATTGTAACGCATCCTGCAAGTACAACACATGCTAAAGTTGAAGCACAAGTTAAAGCAGCTGCAGGTATAACCGATGGTATGGTGCGTTGTTCGTTAGGTTTAGAACACATAGATGATATTATCGTAGATATTGAACAGGCTCTAAATAATTAAGATGAGACTTTTTACTGTAGACGCTTTTACCGACACACCTTTTAAAGGAAATCCGGCAGCAGTGTGCGTATTGGAAAACCCACTTACCGAGGCTCAGTATTTGGATATTGCAAAGGAGATGAATCTTTCTGAAACTGCCTTTGTGTATTTAAAAGATGGTGTTTATCAATTAAGATGGTTTACACCAGAAGTTGAAATAGAATTGTGCGGACATGCAACTTTGGCAACTGCGAAAATATTATTCGATAAGTACAAGGTTGAAACAGAAGTTTTAAAGTTCAATACACTAAGTGGCGTTTTGACTGTTAAGCAAAATGATGATTTACTGGAGATGAATTTTCCAATTGGGACATTAACCCAAGTCGAAGAAAAAGATGCACTGTTAGAATCTGCCCTGATGGAAAAAATTACTACGATATCAGAAGATGATAAATGGTACTTAGCAGAATTGGAAAGTGAGGAAACGTTAATAAATCTTAAGCCTAACTTTAGTAAATTATTGGAGCATTCAAAAAGTAAATTTATAGTGACGGCCAAATCAGATGGTGATTCGTACGATTTCGTCTCAAGGTTTTTTGCTCCCGATTATGGTATTAACGAAGACCCCGTAACTGGTTCGGCACATTGTTATTTGTCTAGTTATTGGAGCCATAAGCTCAATAAAAATACTGTAGTAGGTTATCAGGCCTCTAAGCGGGGCGGTACAGTAGAATGTGAAGTTATCGAAAACGACCGTGTTTTACTTCGCGGCAATTGTGTGATAATGGCCGAAATCTTACCAGAATGGTAAAACAACTTACTTAATCAAAAAAATAAGGTAATTTCTCTTCAATAATCTCGACTCTTAGGTAAAAAAAAAGAGATTATGGGAAGAAGTTTTCTAGCTACTCTGTGGCTGCTATTAGGTGTTTTTGTAAATATTCAAGTCACAGCTCAAACCAAGTTCGAGGTTGAAAGTTTAAATTTTGAAGGTTTGAAGAAAACCAAGGCCAGCTTTTTAACACGCATAGCTAAAGTAAAAGCAGGAAAAGCAACCGATAGTACTATTGTTATCACAGATATTGAACGCTTTAAACGTTTAGATGGTATAGCTTATGCCGATTATAAAGTGGAGCCCGTAGGCAATTCGCGATATAAAGTCACTTATATTATCAAGGAAAATTTTAGTGTAATTCCAGGATTTAGAATTGGGCAAGCCGCCGATGATAGCTTTTCCTATAGGTTGTCTGCTTTCGAGTTTAACGGTCTTGGAAGAAATATAGTATTTGGAGGTTTCTTTAAAAAAGAGGTTTTTAATGGTTATGGTGTGTTCATAGAGCATCCGTACTTATTTACCAATAAACTTGGTTTAGGTTTAAATTATGTAGATGATAGTAGTCAACAGCCCATTTTTTTTGATAATGATAATTTAGAAAATTCAACCGATTATATTTTTACCAATAAAAGTTTTGAAACAACACTTTTTTATGAGCATGATTTTAAGAGCAGATTTGAGTTTTCTGTAAGAACGGCTAATGAACAATATGGCTTGTTAAATAGTGATAATGAGATAGAGCTTCAAAATTCTGAAGAACCAAGAATAAAAAGAACAGCATTTAGAGGTGTTTACGAACATGTTGATATCGATATTGTGTATCAAAATGTATCGGGTTTTCGAAATATATTCGATATCACACTATTCGACAAAAGTAATGCCTTTATTCAGACCAATTATATAATCAATAATACAACACAGTACTTTAAAAGAATTGGGTCTAAAGGAAATTTTGCATCACAACTTCAGCTTCAAATTAGTAACAGAATAGTGGATAGTGCCTTTGCACCCTTGGTGGTTGATAATCAAATAAACACGAGAGGTGTTGGTAATATTGTGGATAGAGGCAGCTCTATTGTTGCTTTAAATTCAGAATACAGACATACTCTCTTAGAAAAAGGGTGGTTCGTGTTTCAGGGTAATGGCTTTTTAGATGCAAGTGGCGTGCAACGACCTGATACCAATTTTGATAGTATTCTTTCTAATGATGCTATAAGAGTTCAAGCTGGTATTGGTGTTCGTTTTATTCATAAATATATTTTCAATGCGGTTTTACGATTTGATTATGGTGTAAATCTAACGGGTAATGGAGGCAATGGCTTTGTGTTTGGTATAGGACAGTATTTTTAATAAAATATAGAATATTGAAGTTGTAGCATTACATCTTAAAATACCTATATTAGCGACATGCTATCCAAAAAAACAAAATACGGATTAAAAGCACTAACCTTTATTGCTCGTGCTGATAGCGATATGCCTGTAAGGGTTGGAGAAATTGCTGCTAGTGAAAATATCCCACAAAAATTCTTAGAAAGTATCTTGCTTACCCTAAGAAAGGCAGGCCTGCTTGGGTCAAAAAAGGGGAAGCATGGCGGGTATTATTTACGTAATAAACCTTCAGAAATTAAAATGACCGATGTTATGCGGGTTCTTGAGGGACCTATAGCTATGGTGCCTTGTGTGAGCCTTAATTATTATGAAAAGTGTGATGACTGCCCAGATGAACATAAATGCAGCGTACACAGACTTATGATTGAGGTAAGGGATAGCACCTTAAAAGTTTTTAGAAACACTACCTTAGAAGATTTAGCCTTGAAAGATTCCTAAAAATAACAAGAATCACTACATTTATTGGTCAAATCTTCTCAAAATAATCCTTTTAACATAAAAAGTTGCTAATACTATTTGTAGTGTAATAAAAAGTATTACTTTTGTAATCCCTATTAAATTGATAGGATTAATATAACAAAACGACAAATGATAGCGCAAATGTTATTAAAAAGTAAAGAAAAATCTACGTACAAAGAGGATGCTACAGGTGAAAAACCAATTAGAAGTGTAGCAAAAGCATTGAGTTGGAGGGTCGTAGGTACTTTAGATACGCTATTGGTTTCTTATATTTTAACAGGAAGAATATCTTTAGCAGCTTCCATCGCCTCGGTAGATTTTGTAACGAAATTAATTCTTTACTTTTTTCACGAGCGTGCATGGAATATCATTAAATGGGGTAAATAATATACAAGAAGAACATGTTTACAGAAGAACAAATACAAGAATTGAATAAGGCGTTTGCAAGCGCTACTCCTGCCGAGATTGTAAAAAAGGCTTTCGAATTAAGTAATGAAGCTGTAGTAACTACAAATTTTAGACCTTATGAAGCAGCTATTTTACATGTAGTAAATGCTGAAGTAAGTGAAGTTCCTGTGGTATGGTGTGATACGGGGTATAATACACCTCAAACGTATAGACATGCTGAACAGGTGATTAAAGATTTAGAACTTAATGTGTTTTTGTACGTGCCTAAGCAAACATCTTCACACAGAGATGTGGTGTTAGGAATACCTGCTGTAGACGACCCAAACCACGCTTTATTTACAGAGCAAGTTAAGCTGGAGCCTTTTAGACGTGCCATGGAAGAACATAAGCCAAAAGTATGGTTTACAAACTTACGTCAAGGGCAAACGGCATTCAGAAATAGCATTGATATTTTCAGTTTAAGTGCCGATGGTGTGCTTAAGGTTAGTCCGTTTTATTACTGGTCTGATGAAAAATTAGACGGTTATTTAGAAGAAAATAATTTACCAAACGAATTTAAATATTTTGATCCAACAAAAGCATTGGCCAATAGAGAATGTGGGCTACACGCTTAATGGTTTTCAGTTGGCAGTAACAGTAAACAGTGCAAATAACTAAAAAAGATTACTAATAAAAGTCTTACCCGCCCGAGTAAGAATTCCTCCCCTAGGGGAGGTTAGGAGGGGCTTTAAATTATGAAGAAAGATACGTCATACATTAACGCGTTAGAGAACGAAGCTATCTACATTATGAGAGAGGTAGCTGCGCAGTTTGAAAAGCCAGTATTATTGTTTTCTGGTGGAAAGGATTCTATAACGCTTGTAAGATTAGCACAGAAAGCGTTTTACCCAGCTAAAATTCCATTTCCTTTAATGCATATTGATACAGGTCATAACTTTCCTGAAACCATAGAGTTTAGAGATAGATTGGTTGAAGAACTTGGGCTAGAGCTAATTGTTCGTAATGTACAGGATTCTATCGATCAAGGAAAGGTAAAAGAAGAGTCTGGTCGTTACGCAAGTAGAAATATGTTGCAAACAACTACACTTTTAGATGCTATTGAAGAATTTAAATTCGATGCTTGTATTGGTGGTGCTCGTAGAGATGAGGAGAAAGCTAGAGCTAAAGAGCGTATTTTCTCTGTTCGTGATGATTTCGGTCAGTGGGACGAGAAAAACCAAAGACCAGAGTTGTTTGATATGTTGAATGGTGAAATTGAATTAGGGCAAAACGTTCGTGTATTTCCTATTTCAAACTGGACAGAGTTAGATGTTTGGTCTTATATAGAGAAGGAAAACATTGAGATACCTTCTATCTATTTTGCACACAAACGTAAAGTGTTCTTAAGAGACGGTATGATTTGGTCTGCTGAAGATGGTGTAGTTTACAGAGATGAAGACGAAGAAGTGATAGAAAAAATGGTTCGTTTTAGAACTGTGGGAGATATGAGCTGTACGGCAGCGGTATTATCTGATGCGGTTTCAATTTCAAAAGTTGTTGAGGAAATTAGAGATTCTTCAATTTCAGAACGTGGTGCCAGAATTGATGATAAACGTTCTGAAGCAGCCATGGAGAAACGTAAACAACAAGGGTATTTTTAAAATTTTCTATAGAAAATTTTGCCTTTAGCTTTTGGTAGTTGGCCATTAGCAAATCTTAAAATAAAAATTTAATAAGCTAGAAGCCAAGAGCCAATAGCTAACAGCTAAATAAAACATGGAAGTATTAAAGATTGCAACAGCAGGAAGTGTAGATGACGGAAAGAGTACGTTAATCGGTAGAATCCTTTACGATACAAAATCATTAACTACAGATAAACTTGAAGCGATTGAAAAAACTAGTAAGTCACGTGGATATGACTATTTAGATTTTTCATTAGCTACAGATGGATTAGTTGCTGAAAGAGAACAAGGTATCACTATTGATGTGGCTCATATTTATTTCTCAACAAAAAATAAAAGTTACATCATTGCCGATACACCTGGTCATGTAGAATATACAAGAAACATGGTGACTGGGGCTTCAACTTCGCAAGCATCAATCATTTTAATAGATGCTAGAAAGGGTGTGATTGAGCAGACTAACCGTCACTTCTTTATCAATAACTTATTGCGTATTAAAGACGTAGTGGTTGCTATCAATAAAATGGACTTAGTGGATTATTCAGAAGAAGTTTATAATAAGATTAAGGCTGATTTTGAAGAGTTGATGAGCAAAAGAGACTATCAAGGACAAACTATTTCGTTTATTCCTGTAAGTGCTTTAAAAGGTGATAACGTAGTTAATAAATCTGATAAGATGCCTTGGTATGAAGGGGAGTCTTTATTAGAGCACTTAGAGAAATTAGATAAGTCTGATATCTTTAATGTAGGTACACCACGTTTTCCAGTTCAGTATGTGATTCGTCCTAAAACTGAGGAGTATCACGATTACAGAGGATATGCAGGTAAAGTGTATGGTGGTAACTTAAGCGTAGGAGACGATGTGGTTGTGTTACCATCTCAAACAAAATCCAAAATCAAAGAGATTTATTTCTATGATGAAAAGTATGAAACTGCTTCAAGACGTTCGTCAGTAACCATCACATTAGAAGATGATGTAAATGTGAGCAGGGGTGATATGATTGTAAAAGATGGTGATTTGCCAACTATAGAAAAGCAATTTACAGCTAACGTATGTTGGATGGACTCTAAGCAATTAACTCCTGGAGCAAAATATGTTATTCAGCATGGTATCAATAAAGTATTGGCTAAAGTAGATACCATTCACCATAAAATCAATCCTGATTACTCTGGAATTGAAGAAAACGTTTCAGGATTAGGAATGAATGATATCGCTCAGGTAAGTTTTAGATTAAACAAGCCTATTTTTTACGATCAATTCAAAAATCATCGTACTAATGGGTCGTTTATTATAATCGATTCACAATCTAACAGTACTGTTGGAGCTGGATTTATACAATAACAAACAGTATTGCTTCCTCACTAAGCATTAATAGTGGGACTAAAAAGAAAAAAAGGGAATATGCAAAGTTTTGAAACAGAAATAGAAAATCCGGTAGTTCAAAAAGATATTATTGAATTAGCCAATAAAATCGAATTATTTCATAACGGTAAAATTGATGAAGAGAAGTTTAGAAGCCTTCGTTTAGCTCGTGGTGTATACGGACAAAGACAAGAAGGTGTTCAAATGATTCGTATTAAAATACCTTACGGAAAATTAAAGAGCAATCAATTACGAAGAATTTCTGAAGTGTCTGATGAATATTCAAGAGGTCGTTTACACATTACAACACGTCAGGATATTCAAATTCATTATGTAGATTTAAACAGAACACCAGAGCTTTGGTCGGAGTTAGAAAAAGATGAAGTAACACTTCGTGAAGCATGTGGTAACGTAGTAAGAAATGTTACTGCTTCTGAAACTGCTGGAATTGATGTCAACGAACCGTTCGATGTGTCTCCATATGCCGATGCTTTATATAAGTTCTTTTTGAGAAACCCTATCTGTCAGGAAATGGGACGTAAATTCAAGGTGTCTTTTTCTTCTTCTGATGAAGATACTGGTTTGTCGTATTTACATGATATAGGATACATTGCTAAGGTTAAAGATGGTGTGCGTGGTTTCAAAGTAATGGTAGCTGGTGGATTAGGTTCTCAGCCACGTCATGCAGATGTGTTATATGATTTTGTTGAAACTGATAAAATCATCCCAATCATGGAAGGCGTTCTAAGAATTTTTGACCGTCATGGAGAGCGTAAAAGTCGTGCGAAGGCGAGAATGAAATTCTTAGTAAAAGACATAGGTTTAGAAGCTTTTAAAGAGTTAATTGAGCAAGAGCAACAAGCTATCGAATTTAAAAGTGTACCAATTGATGCTGATTCTTACGAAGCTTCAAAACCAGTTGAAGTTGAAACTCCTCAAGTAGAGATTAAAGACCAAGAGGCTTTTGATTTATGGAAATCAACAAACTTGATTCCTCAAAAGCAAGAAGGATATGTAGCTATCGGAATAAAAGTATTGCTTGGTGATTTCTATACAGATAAAGCACGTTTGTTAGCAAACTTAGTAGATAATTATGCGGCTGGTGAAGTGCGTTTAACGTTACGTCAAAATATTGTTATTCCTTTTGTTAAGGAAGAATTAGTACCATTTTTCTATCAAGAACTTGAAAAATTAGGTTTTGTAGAAGCTGGTTATAATAAAGCGGTTGACATTACAGCTTGTCCAGGTACAGATACGTGTAACTTAGGTATTGCAAGTAGTACAGGTATTTCTGAAGAATTAGAAAGAATCATCAAAACTGAATACCCTCAATATTTAAAGAAAGACGATTTAGTTATAAAAATTAGTGGTTGTATGAATGCCTGTGGGCAACACAATATGGCAAATATTGGTTTCCAAGGAATGACAGTTCGTACGCCAGATAAATTAGTTGCGCCAGCTCTACAAGTATTACTTGGAGGTGGAAATCAAGGCGATGGTAATGCGACTTTTGCTGATAAAGTTGTAAAAGTTCCTAGTAGAAGAGGCCCAGAAGCTTTACGTAGAATTTTAGATGACTATGAAGCTAATGCTGGAGGAAAACAATTTGTGGAATACTACCAAGAGAAAGGTGAAAAGTATTTTTACGACTTCTTACAGGATTTACAAGATGCAACCAATTTAACAGAGTTAGACTTTATTGATTGGGGAGAAGAAGAGAAATATGTTAAAGCAATTGGTGTTGGTGAGTGTGCTGGTGTTGTAATTGATTTAATAGCCACCTTGTTCTTTGAGAGTGAAGAAAAAATTGAAAACGCTAAAGAATCTTTTGGAAACGAAGTATATTCGGGCGCAATTTATTTAGCATACCAATCTTTGGTAAATTCAGCTAAAGCATTATTATTAGCTGAGAACAAAAAGACCAACACACATGCTGGAATTATTTCTCAGTTTGATGAGCTTTTTGTTGAAGGAGGAAAAATTGAATTAGGAACTTCTTTTTCAGAGTTTATTTATCAAATAAACAAGAATGCTCCAACTAAAGAGTTTGCACAAAACTATATTGCAAATGCTGAGAAGTTCTTAGCGTCAGTTAGAGAGTTTAGAGAATTAGAGCAAGCTAAAACAGCTTAATCAGAATATAAAAATGAGTTTACAAACCCCAAGGTTAACCGTTGTAGGTGCTGGTCCAGGTGATGAGGATTTAATTACCCTTAAAGCGATTAAGGCGATTGAATCAGCAAACGTGATTTTGTACGATGCACTAATCAACGAATCTTTACTCAAGTACGCTTCAGAAGATACAGAGCTTATTTTCGTAGGTAAGCGTAAAGGGTGTTATGCGTTTCAGCAAGAACAAATTAACGAGCTCATTGTTTCTAAAGCCAAAGAGAAAGGTCATGTAGTAAGATTGAAGGGTGGAGATCCATTTATTTTTGGTCGTGGTGCAGAAGAGATAGACTATGTAAGACAGTTTGGTTTAGAGACTTTTGTAGTGCCAGGTATTTCTTCATCGGTTGCAGTACCCGCCTATCAGGGGATTCCTTTAACTAAAAGGGGGGCTTCAGAGAGTTTTTGGGTAATTACAGGAACTACTAAAAAACATCAGCTATCAAATGATGTTGCTTTGGCAGCGAAATCAACAGCTACCGTTGTTGTTTTAATGGGGATGAGTAAGTTGGGTGAGATTGTTAAAATATTTTCAAATGAAAATAAACAAGATACTCACATTGCTATTATCCAAAATGGTACACGAGATAATGAAAATGTTGGTATAGGCACAATAAGCACCATAGAAAAGATTGTAGCGGAAAAGCAGTTGGCAAACCCTGCTATTATCATTATCGGAGACGTTGTAAAGGAAAGAGCAGTGCTTAGTGCTGTTTATAATGAGGTTGTGAGTAGGTAAAATATGGAGCGTAATAACTTATATCCCGTTTTCTTAAAAGCTAAGGTCTTAAACGTGCTTATAGTAGGTGGTGGAAATGTAGCTGAAGAAAAGTTAACGTTCTTATTAAAGTCTAGTCCTGATGCTTGTGTAACAATGGTGTCACCAATGTTCAGGGAAGGTACCCTAACTTTAGCTAAAAAAGGGAATGTTGATTTGATTACAGATACTTATAAGAAAAAGTATCTTAAAGGGAAGCATATTGTAGTTGCAACTACCGATGTGCCAGAGGTTAATGTTAAAGTACATAAACATTGTAGAAAAAGAAGCATTTTGGTTAATGTCGCCGACAATCCACCCTACTGTGATTTTTACATGGGAGGTATTGTAACCAAAGGAAACGTAAAAGTGGCGATTTCAACAAATGGGAAGTCACCTACTACAGCTAAACGTCTAAGGCAGTTTTTTGAGGAAGTAATTCCAGAAAATATAGACGATTTAGTAAAAAATTTGAATGAATATAGAAAAACAATAAAAGGTGATTTCGAAGAAAAAGTGGAGACTTTAAACGAATTCACAAAAGGATTAATACAAAAAAAAGAATCATAAAAATGATTAAGACAGATATAATAATTATCGGAGCGGGACCTACTGGGTTATTTACTGTATTTGAGGCAGGTTTACTTAAATTAAAGTGTCATTTAATTGACGCTTTGCCACAACCTGGTGGACAATGTTCTGAGTTATATCCTAAAAAGCCTATTTACGATATACCTGGTTTTCCAGAGATTTTGGCAGGAGATTTAACTAAAAATTTATTAGAACAAGGTAAGCAGTTTGAACCTGGTTTTACATTGGGAGAACGTGCTGAAACTGTAGAAAAGCAAGAAGATGGCACCTTTATAGTAACTACTAACAAAGGAACACAGCATCAGGCGCCAGTAGTGGCTATTGCAAGTGGTCTTGGAAGTTTTGAGCCTAGAAAACCTCAACTTGAAAATCTCGTTAATTTTGAAGACAAAGGCGTTGAGTACATGATCAAGGAGCCAGAAATGTACCGTGATAAAAACGTGGTAATTGCTGGTGGTGGAGATTCTGCATTAGACTGGTCTATATTTTTAGCCGATGTTGCTAAAAGCGTTACGCTTGTACACAGGCGTAATGAGTTTAGAGGTCATTTAGATTCTGTAGAGAAAGTAGGTGAACTGAAAAGAGAAGGTAAAATAAACCTAATTACACCAGCTGAGGTTACTAAAATTATTGGCGATGGTAAGGTAGAAGCTATAGAAGTTACTAAGAAAGATGAAGAACCTGTTTTTATAGAAACAGATCATTTTATTCCATTATTCGGATTGTCGCCTAAATTAGGGCCAATTGCAAATTGGGGCTTAGAGATTGAAAAGAATGCCATTAAGGTTAATAACGCATTAGATTATCAAACCAATATTCCTGGCATATTTGCTATTGGAGACGGTAACTACTATCCAGGAAAATTAAAGTTAATTCTTTGTGGTTTCCATGAAGCTACTTTAATGTGTCAAGCAGCTTATAAAATCATTAATCCAGGAAAGAAGTTTGTGTTGAAGTATACAACAGTAAGCGGTATTGACGGATTTGATGGTTCACGTAAAGAAGCGCCAAAAGCGGTAGTACAGGCTATAGATTAAATTTTAGCTTTACAACATAAATAATCCCGCGAGTTTCTTTTTAACCCGCGGGATTTATTATTTAATAACCTGCGATAATTCAGGTATTAATTTTATTTTTATCCATCGAAAACCAAAAAGCATTGATAATGAAAAGTTATAATGTGTGCTTAAAAGATACAGTTAAGACATTTACCAAACGTCTATTCTATTCGTTATTCGATTGCGAACAAGAAGAGGAACATGAAGGGTATTTAGAAAAGACGTTTTTAAAAATTCTTAAAACCTTAGAGGTAGATAATGCAAAACAAATTTGGAGTACTTTTAAGTCTAATCTCCCAGAGATAAGACGAAGACTGGATTTAGATGCTATTGCTTTTGAAAATAATGATCCGGCATCGTATAATTTACAGGAAATATATTTGGCCTATCCGGGGTTTCATGCAATTTCAATTCATCGTTTAAGTCACGCGCTTCATAAGCTAAAAGTACCAATATTACCTAGAATGATGGGCGAATACATACATGGTATCACAGGTATAGATATTCATCCTGGTGCCACTATTGGCGACTCTTTTTATATAGATCATGGTACGGGAATAGTAATTGGTGAAACATCAATAATTGGTAAAGATGTAAAGATTTATCAAGGGGTTACCTTAGGAGGTATATCGGTTGCTAAAAGTCTCGCCAAGGTGAAACGGCATCCAACAATCGAGGATAATGTTTGTATATACGCTAACGCTACCGTACTAGGGGGAGATATTACCATTGGTGCAAACAGTGTTATTGGAGCCAATGTTTGGATAACACAATCGGTTCCAGAAAATTCTCTTGTAACCTATCAAACAGAAATAAAAATTAGACCTAAAAAGAATGGCATTAAATAAAACTATCATAGATTTTGTTGGTAATACACCGCTTGTAGATGCGAGTCATTTGGTTGCTAAAGAAGGTGTAACACTTTTACTTAAATTAGAAGGGAATAATCCTGGCGGAAGCGTTAAAGACAGGCCGGCCTTTAATATGATAAACGAAGCGCTTAAGCGCGGAGATATCAAAAAAGGAGATACTTTGGTAGAGGCAACAAGTGGAAATACCGGAATAGCTTTAGCGTTATTTGCTAAAGTCTTAGGAGTAAATATGGTTTTGATAATGCCTGAAAACTCTACAGAAGAACGCGTTAAAACAATGAAGGCTTATGGTGCTGAGGTTATTTTAACATCTTCTGATGTTGGTATAGAAGGGTCGCGCGATTTGGCATTTAAATTAAGAGACGAAAAGGGATACACATTGTTAAACCAATTTGGTAATGATGACAATTGGAAAGCTCATTATAAAACTACGGGACCTGAAATATGGAGAGATACCGAAGGTAAAATAACACACTTTGTATCGGCTATGGGAACCACGGGAACTATTATGGGAGTGTCTACTTATTTAAAAGAGCAAGATAAGAGTGTCACTATTGTTGGCGCACAGCCAGATGATAATTCTAGAATTCCAGGGATCAGAAAATGGCCAGAAGAATACGTGCCTGAATTTTTCGATAGAAGCAAAGTAGATCAGGTTATTGAAGTTACACAACAAGATGCTAAAGAAGTTACGCAGCGTTTAGCGAAAGAAGCCGCTGTGTTTTCAGGTATGAGTAGTGGAGGCTCGGTGTATTGTGCGTTGCAGGTCGCTAATTCCATTGAAGAAGGTGTCGTTGTTGCAATTATTTGTGATAGGGGTGATCGGTATTTATCATCAGATCTATTCGAATAACAGAGTTTTAAATAAAGTAGGATAAGAAAAATATAGTTGTTATTTTTGAGTCAAGGTATGTGTTTGTTAATGACTTATTTTCGAGAAGTTTAAAATTTTTTTCAAAAAAGTCTAAATTCCACTTTCAAAAGAATTAATAACAAAATTAGTATCAATTTTTGTTTATACATTAAGTAAAATACAGTCCAATTAGATTGTTTCAGTCTCTCTCAATGCTTCATGTATTTCTGAAATAAAATCAGGATAGTAATCAAAAAAAAGAAATGTCAAGTATAAGAAAAACTTTGCAGGAACGTATTTTGGTTTTAGATGGTGCCATGGGTACTATGTTACAGGCCTATAAATTTACAGAAGAGGACTTTAGAGGTGAACGATTTAAAGATTACCCTATTCCGTTACAGGGTAATAACGATTTACTATCTATTACCCAACCAGAGGCAATAAAAGAGGTACATGCTAAGTATTTTGAAGCAGGTGCAGATATTATTGAGACCAATACGTTTTCTGGGACTACCATAGCAATGGCTGATTACCAAATGGAAGATTTGGTATACGAACTTAATTACGAGTCTGCTAAAATAGCCAAAGAAGTAGCAGTAGAATTTACAAAAAAAGAACCTCACAAACCGCGTTTTGTAGCAGGTTCGATAGGGCCAACCAACAGAACGGCTAGTATGTCGCCAGATGTTAATGATCCTGGGTATAGAGCAGTGACTTTTGATGAATTAAGAATAGCTTACAAACAACAAGTAGAGGCCTTAATGGATGGTGGAGCAGATATTTTATTAGTCGAAACTGTTTTTGATACACTAAATGCAAAGGCTGCATTATTTGCTATAGAAGAGGTTAAAGAAGAAAGAAATATAGATATTCCGGTTATGCTTAGTGGAACTATTACAGATGCTTCTGGAAGAACCCTGTCTGGACAAACGGCCGAGGCTTTTTTAATTTCAGTATCGCATATTCCATTGTTGTCTGTTGGTTTTAATTGTGCCTTGGGTGCTAATTTGTTACAACCGCATTTAGAGGCTATTGCTGGGAAAACCGATTTTGCGGTTTCTGCCCACCCTAATGCAGGTCTACCAAACGCTTTTGGAGAGTACGATGAAACCCCTGAAGAAATGGGGGCTCAAATTGAAGAATATTTGAAAAGGAATTTAATAAATATTATAGGTGGCTGTTGTGGAACAAGTCCTGGACATATTAGGGTGATAGCAGATTTAGCTGCTAAGTACGAACCGCGTCGACATGCTGAAGTTGTTTCAGTATAAAATAAAACGATTTTATGAAAGTTAAGCAATCGAAATACATGCGTTTATCAGGATTAGAACCTCTAATCCTAAACGAAAACAGTAACTTTATAAATGTTGGAGAACGTACCAATGTTGCAGGTTCTAGAAAATTTTTGCGCTTAATAAAAGAAGAAAAATATGATGAAGCTCTCGATATAGCACGTCATCAGGTTGATGGAGGAGCACAGATTATCGACATCAATATGGATGATGGTCTGCTCGACGGAGTACATGCCATGGTGCGTTTTCTAAACCTCATTGCTGCAGAGCCAGATATTTGTCGTGTTCCTATTATGATAGATTCATCTAAATGGGAGATTATAGAGGCAGGACTTCAGGTTGTACAAGGGAAATGTGTGGTAAATTCCATTTCTCTTAAGGAAGGAGAAGAGAAATTTATTTGGGAAGCTAAACGGATAAAGCGTTATGGTGCTGCTGCTATAGTCATGGCATTTGATGAGGTAGGTCAAGCCGATAATTATGAACGTCGTATCGAAATTGCAGAGCGTTCTTATAATATACTTGTCAATAAAGTTGGGTTTCCTTCGGAAGATATCATATTCGATTTAAATATTTTTCCTGTAGCAACAGGAATGGAGGAACACCGTAAGAATGCTTTAGACTTTATTGAGGCTACTAAATGGGTTAGAGAAAATTTAGAGAATGCCAGTGTAAGTGGCGGTGTTAGTAATGTGTCATTTTCCTTTAGAGGAAATAACATTGTTCGTGAAGCCATGCACTCTGTGTTTTTGTATTATGCCATTCAAAATGGTATGAATATGGGTATTGTAAATCCTGCCATGTTAGAGGTTTATGATGATATCCCCAAGGATTTATTAGAACATGTAGAAGACGTTATTTTAGATAGACGTGACGATGCCACCGAACGCCTTTTAGAGTTTGCAGAAACCGTAAAAGGAACTAAAGTTGAAAAGGCAGCAGATTTATCGTGGCGTGAAAATCCACTACAAGATAGAATCACGCACGCCTTGGTGAAAGGAATCGATGCTTTTATTGTTGAAGATGTTGAGGAAGCTAGACAACAATCAGATAGGCCTTTAGATGTAATCGAAGGAAATTTAATGGCTGGAATGAACGTTGTAGGGGATTTATTTGGCGAAGGAAAAATGTTCTTACCGCAGGTGGTGAAATCGGCTCGTGTAATGAAAAAAGCGGTGGCTTACTTAAATCCGTTTATTGAAGCAGAAAAAGGTGAAGAGCAAGAAGCCTTAGGTAAAATTTTAATGGCAACAGTAAAAGGCGATGTACATGATATTGGTAAAAATATCGTGAGCGTTGTTTTGGGTTGTAATAATTATGAAATAGTCGATTTAGGGGTTATGGTTCCCCCTGAAAAAATCATTGAAGCGGCAAAGGCGGAGAATGTAGATGCTATTGGGTTGTCAGGACTTATTACACCTTCACTTGATGAAATGGTGTATTTAGCGAAAGAAATGGAGCGTGAAAACATGAACATTCCATTGTTAATTGGTGGAGCAACAACCTCTAAAGCGCACACAGCAGTAAAAATAGATACGCAGTATAAAAATGCCGTAGTGCATGTAAACGATGCCTCCAGAGCTGTAACGGTTGTGGGCGATTTGTTAAATAAACAAACTGCTCATGAGTATGTGGCTCAAAAGAAAAAGGAGTATGACGAATTTAGAACCAAGTTTTTAAAGCGAGGTAAAGAGAAGTCGTATATAACTATTGAAGAAGCAAGAGCGCGCAAGTATAAAATAGATTGGGATAACACAGAAATTGTGAAGCCTAAAGAAATGGGTGTACAAATGTTAAAGCAATTAAGTTTAAAAGCATTGTTGCCGTATATAGATTGGAGTCCGTTTTTTAGAAGTTGGGATTTGCATGGAAAATATCCCGATATTTTAAAAGATGAAGTAGTTGGAGAACAAGCGACGCAATTATTTAACGAGGCCCAAGAAATGATTAGTGATATAGTAGCGAAGCAATTGTTAAAACCTAAAGCGGTTTTTGGATTGTTTGAAGCCAATACCATTAATGAAGATGATGTTTCTGTAAAGAAAAAAGGTGAAGAAATAGCGGTATTCAGAACCTTGCGACAACAATTAAAAAAGCGAGAAGGGGTCCCTAATCATGCTTTATCGGACTTTATTGCTCCTGAAAGTACAGGAAAGACAGATTATATTGGTGCTTTTTGTGTTGGGATTTTTGGAGCTCAAGAATTGGCAGAAGGATACAAGGCAAAAGATGATGACTATAGCGCCATTATGGCTCAAGCTATTGCAGATAGATTTGCAGAAGCCTTTGCAGAATATTTGCATGAACAAGTAAGAACGAAGCATTGGGGCTATGCTGAAGGCGAGGACTTGAGTAATGACGAATTAATAAAAGAAACCTATAAAGGTATACGTCCAGCCCCAGGATATCCCGCATGTCCAGACCATTTAGAAAAGGAAACTATTTGGGAATTATTGGATGTTGAAAAGATTATAGGTGTGACGCTTACAGAAAGTTTGGCAATGTGGCCTGCTGCTGCCGTTTCTGGGTATTATTTTGCCAATCCCGAAGCTAAATATTTTGGGTTAGGTAAAATTACCGAAGACCAAGTTGTGGATTATGCAGAAAGAAAAGGCATCACCAAGGATAAAGCTAAAAAATGGCTGCATCCTAATTTGGCAGATTAGGTACGCGTTAGCGATTAAAGCTACATCCTTTTTGAAAAAAAATAGGCGTCATTACGAGGAGGTAAGACGAAGTAATCTTTTAGATTATTAGATTGCCACAGATAATTAAAATTATCTTCGCAATGACAGTCAAAAAAGATATAGCGTAAAGCGCGACCCGATAGGGTAACGCCCAAAATAAAATTAACACTAAATATTAAAAGTCTCTTTTCAGGGATTTAGCAGAATGAAAGTAACAGACCACATAAAAAACGCCAACGGAAAAACGTTGTTTTCTTTTGAAATCGTAACACCGGTAAAAGGAAAGAATATTCAGGATTTGTATAATAACATAGATCCTTTAATGGAGTTTAATCCCCCGTTTATTGATGTAACAACCTCTAGGGAAGAGTACGTTTATGTTGAAAGAGATGGGCTTTTAGATCGTAAAACCATTAGAAAAAGACCAGGAACCTTAGGTATATCGGTATCCTTAAAACATAAATATAATATAGATCCTGTACCCCATGTATTGTGTGGTGGGTTTACTAAAGAGGAAACAGAATATTTATTAGTGGACTGTCATTATCTGGAAGTTGATAACCTTGTAGCCTTACGTGGGGATGCGATGAAACACCAACAGTATTTTGAGCCTACCAAAGGCGGTCACCGTTATGCTTGCGAATTGGTACATCAAATTTCAGATTTAAATAAAGGGAAGTTCTTACATGAAGAAAACATAACCGGCTTCAAGACCGATTTCTGTATTGGTGTTGCAGGTTACCCCGAAAAGCATATGGAAGCCCCTTCTTTGCAGACCGATTTAAAACGGTTAAAAGCTAAGGTTGATGCCGGGGCAGATTATGTAGTTACCCAAATGTTTTTTGATAATTCGAAGTATTTTGAATTTGTAAAGATGGCCAAAGAGGCAGGAATTGATATCCCGATTATTCCAGGTATAAAGCCTTTGGCTGTGCAGCGTCATCTTCAACTTTTACCACATGTGTTTAGTATAGATTTACCAGAGGATTTAATAGATGCTGTAGAGAAATGCAAGGACAATAAAGCCATTAGGCAAGTTGGAATAGAATGGGCCATTCAGCAATCTAAAGAGCTTAGGGATTTTGGAGTGCCAGTACTACATTATTATTCTATGGGTAAAAGTGATAATGTTAAGGCAATAGCATCGGCATTGTTTTAAATTCGTTTACATTTGCGGCACAAGTAAAACCTATATGAGGCTTTTTTTAATCGGTGCTTTAATTCTTTTTTTTAATAGTTCTTTTGCTCAAGATGAGCAGTACTCCTCCTATTTAGATGTTAACTATTTTAAAGGGAATATAGCGCTGCACAACAGTGATATTTTACACCTTATTCAAGGACGTCCCGAAGGTGTTATTATTAGCTGGAACAAGAAAACTTTCGGGTTTAAGGAATGGGAGCAACGCTATAATTTTCCAGATTACGGTGTGTCTTTTGCTTATCAAAATTTAAAAAACGAGGTGCTTGGAACTAACTATTCCTTGTACGCACATTATAATTTTTACTTCTTTAAGCGACATGTAATGATGCGTATTGGTCAAGGTGTTGCTCTAACCAGCAAACCCTATGATCGAGAGACTAATTTTAGGAATATTGCTTTCGGAACTAAGCTGCTAAGTAGTACTTATGTTATGCTTAATTACAAAAGGGAGCGGATTTTTGGGCGCTTTGGACTGCAAGGAGGGGTGTCGCTTATTCATTATTCTAACGCTAATGTAAAAGCACCAAATACCAGTTTAAATTCTATGGCCTTTAATTTGGGAATGACCTATAGTCTATCCGATTCTGATCCCGAATATCAGCATACACTTAAGGAAGCAGATAATAAATTTACAGAACCTTTAAAGTATAATTTTGTTTTTAGAACCGGCATTAATGAAAGTGATATTATTGGAAGTGGGCAGTTCCCTTTTTATATTTTATCAGCTTACGTAGATAAAAGGGTAAATATAAAAAGTGCAGTACAGTTTGGTGTTGATGCCTTTTTTTCAAATTTCTTGAAGGAGCTAATCTATTTTAAGAGTGTGTCATTTCCAGAAGAAAATGTTGCTGGAGATGAAGATCATAAACGTGTGGCGTTATTCGCTGGTCATGAATTATTTATTAATAAAACGAGCGTAGTTACACAGTTGGGGTATTATGTGTATTATCCGTTCGATTTTGAAGGAAGGACTTATGTGCGTGTTGGTATGAAACGTTACTTAGGAAAAAAATGGTTTGCTGCTTTAACTTTAAAATCTCATGGTTTTAAAGCAGAAGCAGTTGAAATTGGAGTAGGTGTTAGATTATGAAAAAGTTAAGTTTAGTATTAATTGTCTTCTTGGTTTTTGCTTGCAACAGTGAAAACGCTAATGATTGCTTTCAGACTGCAGGAAATATTATTCAAAAAGAATTTTCAGTTGATGTCTTCGACAAAATTTTAGTAAACAGAGACATTACCTTGATACTTAAAGAAGGTCCAGTAAATAAGGTTGTGGTTGCGACAGGTGAAAATTTACTCAACGATATTTCTGCCCTAGTAACTAATGGTCAGTTGATTCTAACAGATGCTAATACCTGTAATTTTGTTCGTGATTACGGTATTACAAAAGTTTATATTACCGCGCCTAATATAAGTCAAATTAGGTCTTCTACCCAATACGATATTATTTCTGATGGTATACTAACATACCCTAATTTAACCTTATTATCTGAAGACTTTGGAGTCGATACCGATTTTACAACCGGCAATTTCAGATTAGAGATAGATAATGAATCTTTAAGTGTAATATTCAATAACCTTTCTAACTGTTTTGTGGAAGGTCAAACCAATAATTTAAGTGTTTCGTTCTTTGCTGGAAATAGTAGGTTTGAAGGAGAAAATTTAACAGCTCAGCATGTTGTTGTTTCGCACAGGGGTAGTAATGATATGATAATACACCCTGTACAGTCTCTAAAAGGTATAATACGAGGAACGGGTAATGTTATTTCTAAAAGCACACCACCCGTTATTGATATCGATGAACTATACCAGGGACGCCTGGTTTTTGAATAGTTTTACGGATTGCTTAGCGATTTCTAGCTCCTCATTGGTTGGAATAATCAAGATCTTAACTTTTGTGTTTTCTTTATTGATTTCTCTATTTTCACTAGAGCGAGAGGCGTTTTTATCTAGGTCTAAATCGATTCCGAAGTAATCCATGTCTTGGCAAACGAGTTCTCGTATTTTCGCCGAATTCTCTCCAATACCAGCCGTAAACACAATAGCATCAAGGCCATTCATGATAGCTGCGTAGCTGCCAATATATTTTTTTATACGGTAGGCATTCATTTCTAAGGCTAGAAGACATTTTTTGTTGCCTTTTTCTGCTTCAGTTTGAATTTCGCGTAAGTCACTATATCCCGTAAGGCCGAGCATACCACTTTGCTTTTGGAGTAAATTGCTAATCTCCTTAATGTTTAGTCCATGACGTTCAGCTAAATGGAAAATAATTGATGGGTCAACATCACCAGAGCGTGTTCCCATAATTAATCCACCAACAGGAGAAAAACCTAGTGAATGGTCAATGCTCTTTCCTTCCTGTATTGCGGTCATGCTACAACCGTTACCTAAATGTATGGTGATAATTTTAGAGCTTTTAGATCCCAAATACTCGATAGCCTTTTCTGAAACATATTTATGACTTGTTCCATGGAAACCGTATAAGCGTATATGGTGCTTTTCTGAATATTCATTAGGTATCGCATATTTATACGCATGTTCTGGAATAGATTGATGGAAAGCGGTATCAAAAACGGCTACTTGTACAGCATTATTGAAAATTTCTTCTGCAATTTCTATACCTTCTAAGTTTGGCGGGTTATGTAAAGGTGCAAGCGAAGATAATTTTTTGATTTTCTCCTTCACATCTTTATTAATGATGGTGGTGTCGCTAAAATACTTACCACCATGAACCACACGATGACCAACAACTTCAATATCGTCTGGAGATTTTATAACCCCTTCGCTTTTATCCAGTAGTTGTTCTGCAACCAACTTTAATCCTGCTTTATGATTTTCTACAGGAGTTATTTTTTCAATGGTTTTTTTGTCTGTTTTGAATTTAAAAATAGCATCTTCAAAACCAATGCGTTCAACTTGTCCAGAGCATATTATGCGTTCTTCCGGCATTGAAAATAACTGGAATTTTAATGATGAACTTCCTGAGTTTAATACTAATACTTGCATGGGTTTATAGTTCTTGGGCTTGAATAGCGGTTATTATTACGGTGCTGTAAATATCATCAGAAGTACAGCCTCTACTTAAATCATTAACGGGTTTGTTTAGACCTTGAAGCATTGGTCCAATAGCTAAAGCGCCAGTTTCACGTTGTACGGCCTTGTAAGTGTTATTTCCTGTATTAAGGTCAGGGAAAATTAAAACACTTGCTTGTCCGGCAACTTCAGAATCAGGGAGCTTACTTTTTCCAATACGCATATCTACGGCTGCATCATACTGGATAGGCCCTTCAATTTTAAGGTCTGGTGCTATGGTCTTTGCGATTTCCGTTGCTTTTCTAACCTTATCTACATCTTCACCTTTACCAGAAGCACCCGAAGAGTAAGATAGCATGGCTACTTTGGGTTCAACACCAAAATTTTTGGCGGTTGCAGCAGAAGATATAGCAATTTCTGCCAGTTGTTCAGCATTGGGGTTTGGATTGATGGCGCAATCTCCAAAAATGGAAACGCGGTCTTCTAAGCACATAAAGAACACAGACGAAACAATATTGCAACCAGGTTTGGTTTTTATAAATTGAAGCGCAGGGCGTAATGTGTGTTGCGTGGTATGCACTGCTCCTGATACCATACCATCGGCATGACCCTTATAAATCATCATGGTTCCAAAATAAGAAACATCAGACATGGTATCTCTTGCAACATCTAAGTTGATTCCTTTATGTTTTCTTAACTCATAAAATGTGTTAACATAGTCGTCAAAATGAGGAGACTGTGTTGGGAAAACAACGTTTACATCATCTAAATTTAAAGGGATATCGTAACGTTCAACACGTTCTTGTATTTTTTCCGGTTCCCCAATTAAAGTAACGTCTACTACATGAGCATTGACCAACCTTGCAGTTGCTCTAAGCACACGTTCGTCGTAACCTTCGGGCAAAACAATGTGTTTCTTATCTTTTAACGCAGATTGTAACAAGTTGTATTGGAACATTCTGGGAGTAAAAATATCTGACTGGAAGGTAATTAACCTGTTGGCTAGTTTATCGGTGTCTACATGCTTTTCGAATGTAGCAATAGATACGGCAATCTTTTCGGAGTTTTCGGCGTAGATTCTAGATTTTACTTTACCAATAGCATTGGTGACATTAAACGTGCCATCATTTACACTTATAATAGGCACAACACCAGAGAGTCCTTCGATAAGTTTTAAAATTGAATCCTCAGGAAGCAGGCCGCCTGTTAAAACTATACCCGATATTTTGGGATAGTTTTTAGATACATGTGCCTGTAAGGCGCCTAAGATAATATCTGCACGGTCTCCTGATGTAATCACTAAAGAACCGTCTTTTAGTTTTGTGATATAGTTTCTTAGCTGCATCACTCCCACACCAGAGTTTAAAACTTGATTGTTTAGCATGTCTTTGCCAAATAATACTTTGGCATCAAGAGCTTTCACGATTTCTTTTAGAGTTGGGCTCGCAAGACTTTTAATCTTTGGGATAACGGTGATGTCGGTTCCGTTATTAATACGTTTTTCTAATTTGTCTTTGAGTTCTTCTAAGTCGTCTTCATCTACTTTGTTGGCCATTATGGATAGTACATCGACTTCTTCTTTAAAGGTATCGTGAGCCAGTTGTGCACTATCTACAATATCTTTTTTCTTTTTGCGGTCTCCATGAAGAACGATAATTACGGGAAGGCCTAAGTTTTTAGATATTAACATGTTAATATCTAGTTCAAGACTAGAGTTTTCGTGAGAGAAATCGGTGCCTTCGACTAAAACCAAATCAAAACGTTCTTCAAGATATTTGTATTTCTTTATAATCTCGTCGATAACATCTCCAGATTTACCTTGGTTGTATAAATCTAAAACCTGGCTACGCGTATATGCGAAAGTTTTTTTGTAGTTAATGTCTATATCGAAATGCGATATAACCGTATTGATATGGTTGTCCATTTCTCCGGCTTCAACATCTTCAATTATGGGTCTAAAATAACCCACCTTAGCGGTCTTACCTAAAAGCATGCGCATAAGACCTAGAACCACAACAGACTTGCCGCTATTTGGTTCTATAGTAGCAACGTAAATTCCTTTGCTCATTATACCTGTTTGTTTTGTAAAGATACTTTTTTGTGTTTAACCAACACTGGTACCTTCTCCCTTTATTTATAAAATATACGGGCAAAATTAACACCACTTTAGTGTTGTAAAGATGATATTTGTCATGGTTTTGAGGTAAAAACGAAACCGTGACCTATTTTAAGAGATGACTGTAACGTATAATTCAGACAATCAAGAATTTTAATCGATTAATTAGAGGTGAGTTCCCTAAATAGATTTTCCAAACTAATATTCTTTTGGTTTAACTGAAGGATTTTAAGTTCATTGTCATGTGCAAAATCAAACACATGTGATCGCATATCCTTAGATGTGGAAAACGTTATTTCATAAACAAAACCATAGGTGTTTTTAACTTCTGTGACTTTGGGCAAACGCTTAAGAAAAGCATCTTCTACACGAAAGTCAAACTCAACTATTACAGTTTGTTTTTGGTCCTCTCGTAGATCGGAAAGTTTTTTATCGGCGACTATTTCTCCCTTATTGATGATAATAACCCGATCGCACATAGCCTCTACCTCTTGCATAATATGAGTAGATAGGAAAACTGTTTTACTTTTTCCAATGGTCTTAATAAGATTTCTTATGTCAATTAATTGGTTAGGGTCTAGCCCAGTGGTTGGTTCGTCTAGAATTAAAACTTCTGGGTCATGTAACAGTGCATTGGCTAAACCTACTCGCTGGCGATATCCCTTAGATAGCTGTCCAATCCTTTTATGCTTTTCGGGAGTTAGCCCCGTAAGTTCAATAACGTCCTCTATTCTTTGTTTTGGTACTTTATAGATATTGGCGTTAAAAGCTAAATATTCTTTAATGTACATGTCTAAATATAAAGGATTATGCTCCGGTAAGTAGCCAATACTTTGTTGTACGTTTTTAGGTTGGTCAAAAATATTATGTCCGTTGACCAATGCACTACCATTTTCAGGTTTTATATAAGTGGTTAAAATCTTCATCATTGTAGATTTACCAGCGCCGTTTGGACCTAGAAAACCTACAATCTCTGGGTTGTTTACTTTAAATGAAATATCATTCAAAGCCCTTTGATTTCCGTATAGTTTAGAAATGTTTTTAACCTCTATAGACATATTTTAATTATTTGAACAAAAATAAATGATTATCTAAAGTAAACGGAATTTTGCTGTAAATTCTTTAAATCTTAAAAAAAAACCTCAAAAAATCAATTCGACAATTTTGATTTTTTAAAATATTAATTACTTTAGCCGCGTAATTATGAGAACAACAGTAATTTATACATATTTTAGCAGCTTTTATTACTTCTTTTTTAGTTAAAGGAACGAGGCGTTATATGTATAAATTAAAACAATAAATTTAAATATAAGTCTCGGTGAAAATCGAGACTTTTTTTTATGATTAAATCGGTAGCCATACAAGGAATAAAAGGATCTTTCCATCACATTGTTTCAGAGCAATTTTTTAATAAGTCTATTGACTTAATAGAGTGCTTGACTTTTGATGGCGTGGTTGATGCTTTGACTACAGAATCTTGCGATGCAGCAATAATGGCATTAGAGAATTCTATTGCAGGTTCTATTATTCCAAATTACGCTTTAATCGATAAACACAATTTGCATGTTGTAGGAGAGCACTATTTAGATATTCAGCATAACTTAATGGCTTTGTCTGGTCAGCGTATTGAGGATATTAAAGAAGTATATTCACATCCTATGGCGTTGTTGCAATGTAAAGCGTTTTTTAAAAACTATCCACATATAAAGTTGGTGGAGGATAAAGATACCGCTGAAGTTGCAGAGAGAATTCATAAGAATCAACTTAAAAGTGTGGGCGCTATAGCTAGTGTTTTAGCCGCTGAGATTTTCGAACTGGACATTCTTGCTAAAAGTATTCAAACAATAAAGCACAATGAAACACGCTTTGCAATTGTAAAGCGAACCAATTCTGAAGTTCCTGAAAGTGAGATAAACAAAGCTTCGCTTAAGTTCGAAGCCAATCATAAACGCGGAAGTTTAGCTACCATACTAAACGTAATGAGCGATTGTAAATTGAATCTAACAAAAATTCAATCGTTGCCAATTATTGAAACACCTTGGAAATATGCATTTTTTGTTGACGTTACTTTTAATGATTACAGCGATTTTAAAAAAGCAAAGTCTCTAATAGAGATTATGGCAGAAGGATTTAAGGTTTTAGGTGAATACAAAAATGCTAAGTTATGATTGAGGTAGCTAAAAGATTGCATAGTGTACAGGAGTACTATTTCTCAAGAAAATTGAGAGAGGTAGGCGCTATGATTGCCGAGGGGAAACCAGTTATCAATTTAGGTATTGGTAGCCCAGATATGCAGCCACCTCAAAAGGTTATAGATGCTATCTCTGGAAGTCTACAAGATGCCACTGCTCATAAATATCAGAGTTATCAGGGCTTGCCAGAGTTGCGTGATGCCATAGCATCGTTTTATAAAGAGCACTTTGCCGTAAATGTAAATCCAACTTCCGAAATACTACCCTTAATGGGAAGTAAGGAAGGTATCATGCATATTTCGATGGCTTACCTAAATCCTGGTGATGAGGTGTTGATTCCTAATCCGGGTTACCCAACCTACCAATCGGTAACAAGGTTGGTAGAAGCTAAGCCTGTATTTTACAATTTAGATGCCAGCAATAACTGGTTGCCAGATATAGATGCTTTACAAAAGTTAGACCTAAGTAAAGTAAAGCTAATGTGGGTAAATTATCCGCATATGCCAACGGGGGCTCAGCCTTCAGAAATAGCTTTTAGAAGTTTAGTGGCTTTTGCTAAGCGAAACAATATTTTAATAGTTAATGATAACCCTTATAGTTTTGTGCTTAACGATAATCCAACAAGTATTTTAAATGTTGAAGGCGCAAAAGAGGTTTGTTTGGAACTCAATTCGTTGAGTAAAACCTTTAATATGGCTGGTTGGCGCGTAGGTATGGTTCTGGGAAAAGAAGAGCATATCAAGAATGTGCTAAAGGTGAAGAGTAATATGGATTCTGGTATGTTTTATGGAATTCAAAAAGGAGCTATTGAAGCTTTGAAATGCTCAAAGATGTGGTATGTCACTTTAAACAGTGTTTATAAAAGGCGAAGAGATTTGATTTGGAAGTTGGCTGAAGCTCTTGGTTGTACATACGATGAAAATGCTACGGGAATGTTTGTATGGGCCAAGTTGCCAGCAGGTATAAAATCTGAAGCGTTTATTGATAAGATATTACAAGAAAATCATGTTTTTATTACACCAGGAACCATATTTGGAAGTCAAGGTGAAGGTTATATAAGATTTTCGTTATGTGCTTCGGCAGATGATATTGAAGCCTGTATAGCAAGAGTAAAATAAGTAAGCAGTTTGCAGTTGTAGAGAGCAGTATAGATAAATTAAGGAATAATAATAACTAATTCTTCCCTTGGGGAAGATGTCTCTTGGAGACAGATGGGAATGAAGAATATATACTTTATAGGTATTGGTTTAATAGGTGGTAGTCTTGCTAAAGATATCAAGAAGCTGAATTCAGATTTAGTAATTCATGGTATTAGTAGAAAGGATGTTACACTAGAGGAAGCATTGTCTTTAGGCTTAATTGATAAAAAGGCCACTTTAGATGATATTCAGCATGCCGATATGGTTATTGTATCCATTCCGGTTGATGCTACGGTTAAGCTATTGCCAACAATATTAGATAAGGTTTCAGATACTGGATTGGTAATAGATGCGGGCTCTACCAAAGAGGCCATATGCAAGGTTGTAGAAAACCACCCTAAGCGTAGAAACTTTTTGGCTGCACACCCTATTGCGGGAACTGAACATTCAGGACCAAGTGCCGCTATTAGTGGATTGTTCGATGGAAAAACAAACATTATCTGTGAAGTAGAAAAAACAGCTTTTAAGTTACAAGAAAAAGCGCTCGATATGTTTAAGGCTATAGGTATGCGAATTCGTTATATGAACCCTGCGGCCCACGACAAGCATATTGCTTATGTTTCGCATTTGTCACATATCAGTTCGTTTATGTTGGGAAAAACGGTAATAGAAAAAGAGAAGAACGAACGCGATATTTTTGATATGGCCGGTAGTGGATTTGCATCTACAGTTAGATTGGCTAAAAGTTCTCCAGAAATGTGGACACCCATTTTCAAGCAGAACAAAGAAAACGTGTTAGAAACTCTTGAAGAGTACATCAATAACTTGAGTCACTTTAAAACGTTGATGGAGAATGATGACCTTGAGGCGATATTCAACGAAATGAAAAATGTGAATCACATAAAAGATATTTTAAACGGAATTAAATAAACTAAAAATAGCAAAGACAAATCCCAGCCTTCAAAAATGAAATGGGTACTGAAATTTTATAATTATGGAAAATAAAAAAGAATTGAGAAGTTGGTTAGATGATTTAAAATTAGATCATCCGTTAGTGATTGCCGGACCATGTAGCGCCGAGACCGAAGAGCAAGTATTAAAAATTGCTCATGAGTTAAAGGACACCGATGTTACTTATTTTAGAGCCGGTATCTGGAAACCAAGAACAAGACCAGGGAATTTTGAAGGCGTTGGTGCTTTAGGATTAAAATGGTTACAGAAAGTTAAAGAAGAAACCGGAATGAAGGTGTGTACCGAGGTTGCCAATGCTGCTCATGTAAAACTAGCTTTAGAGCATGATATTGATATGCTTTGGATTGGGGCGCGTTCTACAGTATCTCCATTTATCATGCAGGAAATAGCCGATGCTTTAGAGGGAACAGACAAACCTGTATTAATCAAAAATCCAGTGAATCCAGATTTGGCACTTTGGTTAGGTGGTATTGAAAGAATTTATAGTTCTGGAGTTAAAAATATTGGAGCTATTCACAGAGGGTTTTCTACTTACGAAAAAACAAAGTACAGAAACAATCCTAACTGGCAAATGGCAATCGAATTCCAAAATAAATTCCCAGATATTCCATTAATCAACGACCCATCCCATATTACAGGAAAAAGGGATATGGTTTTTGACGTGTCTCAAGTTGCATTAGACTTAAATTTTGATGGATTGATGATTGAAACACATTACGATCCAGACAATGCTTGGAGTGATGCATCACAGCAAGTTACGCCTTCTACATTAGTGCAAATCATGAAGGATTTAAAAGTAAGAAAAGAAGCTGATCCAGAAGCTGAGTACAATAGCCAATTAAATAATTTGAGAGCACAAATTGATGTGATTGATAATCAAATTATTGATATGTTAGGGAAGCGTATGCAGGCTTCAGATGGTATTGGTAAACTTAAAAAGGATAAGAATGTAGCTGTATTACAAAGTAAACGATGGAACGAAATTCTTGGAAGAATGGTGCTAGAAGGACAAGAGCACGGTTTAAGCGAAGAATTTATTCTTAAAATGTTTAAAGCAGTTCATCAAGAATCCATAAATCACCAAGAGAAGATTATCAATGGATAATTATAAAAATAAGGCCTCACATTTGTGAGGCCTTATTTAATTACTTATTTCGTTTAAAAATATAACGGGTAATGAATATGCCGTTAGGGTCTTTGTCTCCAGCACTTTCAACTGCACTGGTAACAAAAGCTAATTCCCAGCCATTAGATATCATAGTGGTGATTTTAGAAGAAATTATTGCGTCATTCGAAGCTATATTTTGAAAACGAATACCTCCTAGGTTGTAAAAGTTCAAAAGTTTTGTTTCTTCAAAATCCTTAACACGAATTTCTTTTCGTTTAGATTTATTCCTGGTTTGGTCCTCTTCAGATTGTTCCGATGTGAATTCTTCAAAATCTCTGTCGGCTGTGGCTGATATTAACCTTGAACGCCCTAATCCACTTGGAACTATAGATTCCACACTTGTAATAACTTTATACTCCACTTGGGCGTTTATTTCATTAAGCCCAATTACCGAAATAGCCAATGCAATTAATAATTTTTTCATGTTGTTGATTTTTGTTTAAAAATTTACTCCTCGAATATAGATATATTCTTACCTGTTAAACAATTAATTTAGATTATTTTTGAATTAAATATGACAGGACTCGTTTATAAATCTACCGGTAGTTGGTACACTGTTAAAACACAGCTGGGTGAATCTTACCAATGCCGAATTAAAGGAAAGTTTAGAATAAAGGGCATAAAAAGTACCAATCCTATTGCAGTTGGCGATGTGGTAGATTTTGAGTTGGAGAAAGTAAACGATTTAGAGTCTGGCGTTATTTATAATATCCACGACCGTACAAATTTTATTGTTAGGAAGTCTGTAAACCTTTCTAAACAAACCCATATCATTGCCGCTAATCTAGATCAGGTATTTTTAATGATTACCATAAATAACCCACCTACTCTTACAAGTTTCATAGATAGGTTTCTAGTAACTGCAGAAGCGTATTCCATAAAAACAGTTTTGCTATTCAATAAAATAGATACTTATGATGAGGAAACACTTTTAGAGGTTAAGTACTTGGCTCATGTTTATAGAAAAATTGGTTACGAATGTATTGGGATTTCAGCTAAAGCTGGAAAAAATATAGACAAGGTCAAGGCGTTAATGCAAGATAAAGTAAGCATGTTTTCTGGTCATTCTGGAGTTGGAAAATCAACCCTGGTCAATGCAATTCAGCCAAATTTAGATTTAAAAACCAAAGAAATATCAAACCTCCATATGCAAGGACAACACACTACCACATTTGCAGAAATGTTCGATACCGATTTTGGAGGAAAAATTATTGATACCCCAGGAATAAAGGGTTTTGGTGTGGTAGACATGGACAAAGAAGAAGTGGGCGATTACTTTCCTGAAATATTTGCGTTAAAGCAACATTGTAAATTCAATAACTGCTTGCATTTAAAAGAACCTAAATGCGCTGTAAAAGCTGCTTTAGAAAATGATGAAATCGCTTATACGAGATACCGAAGTTATGTTCAGATTTTAGAAGGTGAAGACGAACATTATAGAACCGATAATTGGGATAACGAATGAAAGTAGTAATTCAACGTGTGTCTCAGGCTAGTGTTACTATAAGTGAAGAAGTCGTAGCGAAGATTGATAACGGACTTTTAGTGCTTTTAGGTATTGTTGACGAAGATGCTCTAGAAGATATTACGTGGTTGACTAACAAGATTGCTAATCTTCGGATTTTTACAGATGAAAATGGTTTAATGAATACATCTTTAAGAGATATTGGTGGAGATGTAATTGTTGTGAGCCAGTTTACACTTCATGCCTTAACCAAAAAAGGAAACAGGCCCAGTTATGTTAAGGCGGCTAAACCAAATATAGCAATTCCGCTCTATGAGTCATTTATAAAACATCTAGAACAGGATTTAGGACAAAAAGTTCAAACGGGAAAGTTTGGAGCCATGATGCAAGTTGCCCTAATCAACGATGGTCCTGTAACAATAATTATAGACTCCAAGAATAGAGTTTAGATTTCTTCTACTAATCTTGCTTGCTACCTGAATAGAGTATTCCTTTTGTCTAGTTTTATTTATCGATGACCTATTAAAAAAGTGTAGGATTTTTATTTTTAAAAATAAAATATAATATTTACATCAAAACCTGATTTTTCTCATAAGTTTTAGATGCGAGAAACTATACATTTAACCCAGCTAAACCACAATAATTCATGACTATTAAATCTTTCGCAAGCATTTTAATGCTTATGTTATGCGCTGTTGTTTCTTCACAAACCAAGTATAGCAGTCTTACTATACCAGATGGTCTTAGAGAAAATGTTAATGCGGTAGTTAGGGAATCTAATTTAAATGTAACATTAAGGTCTTCTAATGAAATGCATGTTGTAAAAAAACGGACGATAACTGTTCTCAATAAAGAAGGTGATGACAATATAGACGCCGTAGAATATTATGATGACAACAAGAAGATTATCACTTTTCAGGCGACTGTTTTTGATGCTTATGGTAAGCAAATCAAAAAATTTAAAAAGAAAGATTTCAAAGATGTAAGTGCTGTAGCCGGAGGGACCCTGTATTCAGATTCAAGAGCTAAATATTTAGAGTATACCCCTATTGGTTACCCCTATACAATTGAGGTGATATGCGAATCTGTTGATAAAAACACCGCTTTTATAGATTCGTTTTACCCTGTTAACGACTATTATTTAAGTGTAGAAAATAGTACATATAGCATTAAGTTTCCAACAGATATTTCGGTTCGTACCAAGGAAAACAACTTTGAAGATGTAACATTGGAAAAAGTGGTATTAGATGGGTTTTTATCGTTTAAGGTAAAAAATATCAAAGCCTTTAAACCTGAAGATTATAGTCCGTCTTTTTCAGCAATGGCACCAAGAGTTTTGGTGGCTTCAAATCAATTTACCCTTGAAGGTGTTCCCGGGCATGTTGAAAGTTGGGAAGATTTTGGTAAGTGGATGTATCACGATTTAATAAAAGACACACAAGATTTACCTGCTAGTACTTTAGCAGAAATTAAAAGTTTAGTTAAACAGGATGCCAGTGATATCGAAAAAGCTAAAGTTGTTTATCAATATGTACAGGATAAAGTAAGATATATTAGTGTACAAGTAGGTATTGGTGGTTGGAAACCTTTTAATGTGTCTAAAGTCGATGAATTAGGCTATGGTGATTGTAAAGCCTTAACCAATTATACCATGGCACTTTTAAAAGCGGTTGGGGTAGAATCTCATTTTACAATATTATATGCAAGAAGTTCTCAGAGAAGTTTGGAAAATGACTTTGCTTCTATGCAAGGAAACCATGCCATACTTAATATCCCACAAGAGGATGGCGAGGATATATGGTTGGAATGTACCAGCCAAAAATTACCATTTGGGTTTATCGGGGATTTTACAGATGATAGGGATGTTCTTGTTATTACACCAGAAGGAGGCAAAATAGCGCACACAAAAAAATATAAGGTCGAGGAAAGCCTACAGACTATTGAAGGTTCTTGTAAAATTTCTAACCAAGGCGATATCCAGGTTGAGGCAAAAGTAGTTTCACAAGGCATTCAATACGATGATAAATATGTTCTAGAGACTGAAACAGAAAGGGATTTAGACACACATTACAAAGAGCATTGGGGCTATATAAACGGACTGAGTTTAGATGATATGAAAATTGAAAATGACCGGGATAACATCAAGTTTATTGAAAGTGTACGTTTTAATGCACCCAACTATGCCAAAATTGTTGGAGAGCGTATGTTGGTTACCGTAAATGCTCTAAATAGAAATAAAAATATACCAGATAGGTATAGAAACAGAAGACTTCCTCTTCAGGTTAAGAGAGGTTTTAGAGATGTAGATTCGGTAAAAATCACATTGCCCGAGAATTTTAAAATTGAGTCGCAACCCGAGAACGTACTTATTGAAAATAAGTATGGTGTTTATAAAATGGAACTCGAAGTGGTTGATGATAGCACTATAATTTACAATAGAGAATTCACAATTAATGACGGGAACTTTCAAAAAGAAGACTATAGTGGCTTTAGAAGTTTTTTCAAGGAGGTTTCAAAAAAGGATAACGCAAAAATAGCTTTAATTAAAAAATAGATTTTCATGAGATTTATACTAACAGTTCTGGTATTGTTTACGGTAAAATGTGTATTGGCGCAAGACTACAAATTTGGAAAAGTAACAAAAGAAGAGGTTTCAGAAACCGTTTATCCTGAAGATACCATTGCCGATGCGGCGTATCTTTATAAGTACAGAAAAAGTCATTATGTGTTTGTTAAAGATGAGGGATTTGTATTAAAAACAGATATACATGAACGCATTAAAATCTATAACCAAGAGGGGTTTAATTACGCAACTAAACAGATTAGGCTTTATAATGGAAGTAGTGGAGGAGAAAAGATTTCTAGTATCAAAGCCTACACCTATAATTTTGAAAATGGTAAAGTGGTCTCAGAAAAAATAAGTAAAAACGACATCTTCAAATCCGAGGTTAGTAAATATACCAATCAAGTTAAGTTTACTATGCCAAATATAAAACCGGGTTCTGTAATTGAATATAAGTACGAAATAACATCACCATATTGGTCTAATGTAGATGAGTTCGTTTTTCAACATGATATCCCGATAAAGCGTTTGGAGGCCAGTTTCGAAGTGCCAGAGTATTTTAATTTCAAAGTAAACACTAAAGGGTTTTTACCGCTGGTACCTGAGATTGAAAATCAAACAGGCGTTATTCGCTCTTTTGGAGGGGCGGTTGGGGGTAACCAATCCAGTTCTTATAATGTTTCAGAGACAACTTATTTTAAACAAATAAGTAAATATAAATTAGACAATGTGCCAGCTTTAAGAGACGAGCCTTTTGTAAACAGTATAAACAATTATAGAGCCTCCGCAAAGTATGAGCTTTCATATACTAATTTTCCAAATTCTACAATTAAGTATTATTCTACCACCTGGGAAGACGTGGTGAATACAGTCTATAAAAGTTCATATTTTGGAGAAGAACTTGAAAGAACAGGATATTTTAAAAACGATATTGATGCATTACTTGGCTCTAGAACAGATCCAAAAGAGAAAATAAGTCTAATATATAACTATGTGAAGTCGCAAGTTAAGTGGAATGGTTATTACGGTTTTTATTCTGATGATGTTAAAAAGGCTTACAAAGATCATGTAGGAGGTTGTGGTGAAATTAATTTAATGCTAACTGCCATGATGCGCTATGCTGGTTTGGATGCAAATCCAGTTCTAGTAAGTACAAGGTCACACGGAGTGCCTTTATTTCCAACGCGAGAGGGCTATAACTATGTGGTAACCTTGGTTAAGGTTTCTGGAGATTCTATGGTTTTATTAGATGCTACAGATCCTTATGCGGTTCCTAATGTATTGCCAATGAGGGCGCTAAATTGGAAAGGTAGAATTGTTGGTGATAATGGAACATCTAGTTTAATAGACTTATATCCTAGAAACAAGTCTAAAAATGCCATTACCATGATGGTTAAAATTGATGAAGAGGGTACGTTAGAAGGAAGTTGTAGAAGCATAAGAACGAACCACAGAGCTTTATCTTTCAGAAATAGGTACAACGATACAGATAAGGAAGAGTTTTTAGAAAAATTGGAAAACAGATATGGCGGTTTGGAAGTGTCTGATTATGAGGTTAAAAACGATAAAGATTTGTCTAAGCCCGTAATGGAGTCCTATAAATTTGTAAAAGAAAACCAGGCCGATGTTATTGGTGATAAAATGTACTTTTCTCCTCTGTTTTATATGAGAACAGATGAAAATCCTTTTAAACTTGAAAATAGAGAGTTTCCAGTAGATTTTGGGTATCCTTCAATAACATCACAACGTATAATTATAAATATACCTGAGGGCTATAAGATAGACAGCGTACCAGAGGATGTTGCCATAGGTTTACCAGACAACTTGGGCTCTTTTAATTTTAAAATAGTTGGAAGAGGTAACACAATTCAAGTGTCTGTTGTCTCACAAATAAACGAATCCATCATCTTGCCTGCGCATTACGAGGCTTTGAAAGAGTATTTTAATAAGTATGTACAGAAGGAGGCCGAACAAGTAGTTTTAACCAGAATATAAATGAAGTATTTAAGTGTATTATTTTTAATATGCATTACGCTTTTTGGTTCGGCTCAGAATTACAAATTCGGAAAAGTTTCTAAAGAGGAATTAGAAGAGAAAGTTTGTGCTTTAGATTCTACTGCTGGTGCGGAATATTTGTTTAAAAAAAGACATACATTCTATGAATATCACAGGTCAGATGGGTTTAAACTACACACCGAAATTCACGTGCGTATCAAAATCTATGACCAAAATGGGTTTGATTATGCAACCAAAGAAATAGATTTATACAAAGACGGAGGAGGCATGGAGGAGCGGTTAACCGAATTAAAGGCTTACACATTTAATTTGGAAGATGGAAAAGTTGTTCAAACAAAAATAGATAAGAGCGAAGTGTTTAGAACAGATGCAAGCAAGTACTCAAATGAAGTAAAATTTACAATGCCCGATATAAAACCAGGATGTGTTATAGAATATAAGTATACTTTGGTGTCTCCATTTATATCTCATGTAGATGAATTCGTTTTTCAACATGATATTCCAATACAAAAGCTAGAAGCTGTTTTTGAAGTACCTGAATACTTTAGTTTTAAGCCTAGAACAAAAGGGTATTTGATGTTTCAACCTATTGCTGAATCCAAAAAAGATGTTTTAACTTATAAAACTGAGGTACCAATAACTGAAAACACCAAACTAGATTCAAAAAGCCTTTACAGAACAGGAGAGATTGAATATAATAAGGATATTTATACTTATAATCTTGAGAATATTTCAGCGCTAAAAGAAGAGCCCTATGTTAATAGTATTAATAACTATAGATCTTCAGTTAAGTACGAACTATCATACACAAAGTTTCCTCATTCAGCAATAGAATATTATTCTACCACTTGGAAAGATGTTGTACAAAGAATTTACAAGAGTTCTAGTTTTGGAGACGAACTTGATAAATCTAGTTATTTTAAAGATGATATAGATGCCTTAATAGGTTCGGTTTCAGAGCCTGTTCAAAAAATGGCATTAATTTTTAACTATGTTAAGGCGCAAGTAAAATGGAATGGGTACTATGGTTTTTATTCTGAGGATATCAAAAAAGCATACAAAGACCATGTAGGGAATACGGGCGATATCAATCTTATGTTAACGGCTATGCTACGCTATGCAGGTTTAAATGCCAATCCGGTTTTGGTGAGTACCAGAACACATGGCGTTCCTCTATTTCCAACCAGAGAAGGTTATAATTATGTGGTGTCTTGTGTTAAATTTGAAGACGACACTGTAGCTTTATTGGATGCAACAGACGAATTTTCAATTCCAAACATATTACCATTACGAACATTAAACTGGCAAGGTAGGATTGTTGCCGAAAACGGAGGCTCTAGTCCCATAAATCTGTATCCTAGAACGAAGTCTAAAGATATGGTCTTTATGATGCTAAAATTAGATGATGAAGGCACAGTACAAGGTAATTACAGAAGTACCAAAACCAACCACAAAGCACTTGCATTTAGGAATAATTATATAAGAGCTGACAAGGACGATTATTTAGAAAAGCTAGAAAATAAATATAACGGTATTAAAATAGAGAATTATGAGGTTAAAAATGCCAAAGATTTATCCAAGCCCATTGTGGAGTCTTACAAGTTCATCAAGGAAAGTCAAGCCGATATTATAGATGACAAAATATACTTTACACCATTATTCTATTTAAGTATTAATGAAAATCCGTTTAAACTTGAGAAAAGAGAATTCCCTGTTGATTTTGCATATCCATCAATAACTTCCTATAAAGTGTTAATTCATATACCAGAGGGCTATAAAATAGAATACATACCAGAATCTGCGTCTTTTGCTCTGCCAGATAATTTGGGAGCTTTTAGTTATAAGGTTATGGGTAACGGCAATTCTATCCAAGTGTCTGTGGACTCACAAATCAATCAATCCATTATATCGCCAATTTATTATGAGGCGTTAAGGGAATATTTTAATACTTTTATCCAAAAGGAAGCAGAACAAATTGTTTTAACAAAAGTATAATGGATATAGCAAACGCTCAAAAAGAGGTAGATAACTGGATAAAAGAACATGGCGTACGTTACTTTAACGAGCTTACCAATATGGCACAACTTACCGAAGAGGTTGGTGAAGTAGCAAGGATTATTGCCAGAAGGTATGGTGAGCAAAGTGAAAAAGAGAGCGACAAGGATAAAGATTTGGGCGAGGAACTGGCTGATGTTTTGTTCGTACTATTATGCTTAGCAAATCAAACAGGAACAGACTTACAAGAGGCGTTCGATAAGCGCATGAACAAGAAAGCTAAACGCGACCATGATAGGCATCATAATAATGAAAAGTTAAAATAATTCCAGTCTTCATAAGCTTTTACACTTAGGTTAATCCTCAGATTAAAAAAAGACACAAGTTTCGTAGCATTAATCTCTATGATCCAGTAAATTTGCTGCTCGTTTAAAAACAGGTATTGGTAGTATGCAATTAACACTTCATAAATCTGAAGTACTCAAAACATCTTCAGTAAAAATTACAGGGTCAAAGAGTGAATCGAATAGGTTGTTGCTTTTAAAAGCATTGTACCCTGTTTTTAATCTTGAAAATGTATCGAATTCAGACGATAGTAACTTAATGACTAAGGCATTGGTTTCTGATGAAAGTATTGTCGATATTCATCATGCGGGAACAGCCATGCGTTTTTTAACCGCATTCTTTTCAATACAAGAAGGTAGAACGGTTACGCTTACTGGTTCTAAGCGAATGAAAGAGCGCCCAATTAAAATTTTGGTAGAAGCATTAAAGGAACTGGGAGCAGATATAGCGTATGTTGAAAATGAGGGTTTTCCACCCTTAAAAATTAAAGGAAAAAAGCTAACTAATAATAAAGTATCTCTAGCGGCTAATGTAAGCAGCCAGTATATTTCGGCGTTATTGCTCATAGCCTCTAGATTGGAAAAAGGTTTAGAACTTACCCTCGATGGAGAAATAACATCGGTGCCTTACATAAAAATGACGCTAAGTCTTCTTGAAGAAATTGGAATAGAAACCTCTTTTGAAGGTAATGTTATTAGCGTAAAACCATCCACTAACAATCAAGAGGCTCAAACTTTGGTGGTAGAATCAGATTGGTCTTCGGCATCGTATTATTTTAGTATTGTGGCCTTGAGCCATATTGGTACAGAAGTCACCTTATCTTCTTACAAAAACGAATCATTACAAGGCGATTCTGTTTTAGTGGAGATTTATAAACATTTTGGTGTAGAAACTGTTTTTGGTGAACATACCATGACGCTTAAAAAAGTAAGGTTAAATGTGGCGCCATTAGAATTGGATCTAAAGAATGCTCCAGACATAGCCCAAACCATTGCAGTAACCTGTTTTGTCATGGGCATTTCTTGCGATTTAACGGGACTTCATACTCTAAAAATTAAGGAAACAGACCGTTTGGTCGCTTTAAAAACAGAAATAGAAAAGCTAGGTGGTGTAGTTGAAATTACAGATAAGTCATTACACTTAAAACCTTCAGACTCTATTAATGAAATGGTGCCTATTGCAACCTATAACGACCATAGAATGGCTATGGCATTTGCACCGGTAGCACTTAAAGCACCTGTGGTCATCGAAGATGCTATGGTGGTTTCCAAGTCGTACCCTACGTTCTGGGAAGACCTGAAAACTATAGGTTTTAAAATATCTGAATAATAATTCCGGAATTACTTGACAACCCCTATTTGCAGATTGTATATTTGCAACTTTGTAAAAATATTTGCAGAAGGCAGTTTGCCCTTCTGTAGTTTTTAAAATAGACTACTAAAAACTAAAACAGAACTACATGAAATTATCTAACTTCGGCTTTGATCTACCAAGCGAACTTTTAGCAGAATATCCATCAGAAAACAGAGATGAATCGCGCTTAATGGTATTGAATAGAAAGGAACAAACCATAGAGCATAAACTGTTTAAAGATATAATAGATTATTTTGATGAAGATGATGTACTTATCTTAAACAACACAAAAGTTTTTCCTGCAAGACTGTATGGTAATAAAGAAAAAACTGGAGCTAGAATCGAGGTGTTTTTATTAAGAGAACTTAACGAAGAACAACGCCTTTGGGATGTTTTGGTAGACCCTGCAAGAAAGATAAGAATTGGTAATAAACTTTACTTTGGTGAAGATGAAACGTTGGTTGCTGAAGTTATCGATAATACAACGTCAAGAGGAAGAACATTACGTTTCTTATATGATGGGTCTTATATAGACTTTAGAAGAAAATTACAAGAATTAGGAGAAACACCTTTGCCAAAATATATTAAGCGAGATGTAGAGCCAGAAGATGAAGATAGATACCAAACCATATACGCAAAAAATGAAGGTGCAGTAGCGGCGCCAACAGCGGGGCTTCACTTTTCTAAACACCTATTAAAGCGTTTGGAAATTAAAGGTGTAAATTTTGCCGAGGTAACGTTACATGTAGGTTTGGGAACTTTTAATCCGGTAGAAGTTGAAGACCTTTCAAAACACAAAATGGATAGTGAAGAAATAAGTATCGATTCGTTGGCTGTAGATACTGTAAATACTGCTATTAAAAAGAGAAAGCGCATATGTGCTGTGGGAACAACGGCGATGAGAACCATTGAAAGTTCTGTGTCCTCTGGAGGTCTTCTTAACGAAATGGACGGATGGACCAACAAGTTTATATTCCCACCTTACGATTTTAGTATTGCAAACTGTATGATTACTAATTTCCACACACCAAAATCTACATTGCTAATGATGGTTTCTGCATTTGCTGGGCACGATTTTATTATGAAAGCCTATGAAGAAGCAGTAAAAGAAAAGTATAGATTTTACAGTTACGGAGATGCTATGTTAATTATTTAGTTAAAAAGAATTTCCCCTATGCTTGCATCGGGGTTTCCGTTGAAATTGTCATTCCCGTGAAAACGGGAACCTAAAATCAAGAATTTCGATTTTTGACATAAATCCAAAATGAAACCATGAAATACTACCTTAGCTTACCTTGAGGATAGTTGGTTTAAAGAAATTCTTTATTTATACATTGAAACTAAATATAAAAGCCTCGTTTTCGAGGCTTTTTTTATGAGTTTGGATTTAAGATGAGTTCTGTAGGTAACCTACAACGAAATGATGTCATTCTGTAATTCCCAAGTCAAAAATCGTATATAGCATTTGCTTTCGTTATTTTTGCATAATCTATGACAGACAAGAAAAGAGACATTAGAGCCTTAACAAAAGAAGAGTTACGAGATTTCTTTATCCAAGAAGATGATAAGGCGTTTCGTGGCAATCAAGTTTATGAGTGGTTATGGCAAAAATCGGCACATAACTTTGATGATATGACAAACATATCTAAAAGTACGCGACAAATGCTCGAGGATAATTTTGTTATAAACCATGTTGAGGTCGATACCATGCAGCGAAGTAGCGATGGTACCGTAAAAAATGCGGTAAGGCTTCACGACGGATTAATTGTTGAGTCTGTTTTAATTCCAACAGAAACAAGAACTACTGCCTGTGTGTCTAGCCAAGTGGGGTGTAGCTTAGATTGTAAGTTTTGCGCAACAGCTCGCTTAAAGCGTATGCGTAATCTAAACCCAGACGAGATTTACGACCAAGTTGTGGTCATAGACAAAGAAAGTAGGTTATATCACAACAGGCCTTTGAGCAATATTGTATTTATGGGTATGGGAGAACCGCTCATGAATTATAAAAATGTGCTTCAGGCCATAGATAAAATTACCTCGCCTGAAGGTTTGGCTATGTCTCCAAAGCGTATTGTTGTGTCTACCTCTGGAGTGCCAAAAATGATAAATAAAATGGCAGACGATGGTGTTAAGTTTAAACTGGCAGTGTCTTTACACTCGGCCATCGATGAGGTTCGAAACACTATGATGCCCTTTAATAAAACCTTTCCGCTTAAAGATTTAAGGGAAGCTCTGGAATATTGGTACGAAAAGACCAGAAATAGAATCACCTACGAATATGTGGTGTGGAAAGGAATAAACGACAAAAGAAAGGATGTTGACGCTTTGGTGAAGTTTTGCAAATTTGCACCAAGTAAAGTAAATTTAATAGAATACAACCCCATAGATGATGGCGAGTTTCAACAAGCCAGTTCAGAAGCCATAGATATGTATCAAAATGTTCTTGAGGCCAATAACATAACCGTTACCATTAGAAGAAGTCGAGGTAAGGATATCGATGCTGCTTGTGGCCAACTGGCTAATAAAACCTAAGCCGAAAATATTTTTTGTCATTACCGCGAAGGCGGCAATCTATTCCCCTAAATAAGTTTTATATTTGATGTTTCTTAAAATAGCACCTTGAAAGTAGTAGAACAAATAAAACAGCCCATTGCTTTTGAAATGGACCTTTTCGAACAAAAGTTTCAGCTTTCCATGTCGAGTAAGGTGGCTCTGTTAAATCGTATCACACACTATATAGTAAACCGAAAAGGGAAACAAATGCGCCCAATGTTCGTGTTCTTGGTTGCCAAAATGGTTTCTAATGGCGAGGTGCGTGAGCGTACTTACAGAGGTGCTTCGGTAATAGAGTTAATACATACAGCATCTTTAGTTCATGATGATGTGGTCGATGATAGTAACCGCCGTCGTGGGTTTTTCTCTGTAAATGCGCTTTGGAAAAACAAAATAGCAGTCTTAATAGGTGATTTTTTACTATCTAAAGGGATGTTGCTCTGTATCGATAATGACGATTTCGATTTACTTAAAATCATATCTGTAGCCGTTCGTGAAATTGTAGAGGGCGAATTACTTCAAATCGATAAAGCCAGAAAGTTAGATATCACCGAGGCGGTTTATTACGAGATTATCCGTCAGAAAACAGCGACCCTTATTGCGGCATGCTGTAGTTTAGGAGCGGCTTCTGTAAAACCGAACTCTGATCATGTTGAAAAGATGCGTAAATTCGGGGAACTCATTGGTATGGCATTTCAAATAAAGGACGATTTATTCGATTATGGAGACACGGCTATCGGCAAACCTACCGGAATAGACATTAAGGAACAAAAAATGACCCTGCCTTTAATATATGTTTTGAATAACGCCAATAAAAAAGATAAGAGTTGGCTAATAAATTCGGTAAAAAACCATAACAAAGACAAAAAACGCGTAAAAGAAGTTATTGCTTTTGTAAAAGACAATGGTGGTTTGGAATATGCCGTAACCAAAATGAAGGCATTTCGTGAAGAAGCCTTGACTTTGCTTAACGATTACCCGGACTCGGAGTTTAAAAGTGCTTTAGAGCTTATGGTTAATTATGTTATTGACAGGAAGAAGTAGAGAAGTAGTAAAGAGGTGTTTTTCGTTTAGCGTGTTTGTGTAGGATAGTTGCGTGATTAAGCAACTAACTTGACAAAAATGGAACTAACCAGAAGGAAATTCATATGATTTTCCGAGTAGGCAAGAAACGGGCAATTATTTTTATATGTTGTTTGCTAACGTTTTATTTTTTATTACTGTTACTTAAGTCGTACTTTATAGTATCGCGAGTTGCCATTGATTTTTTCAATATATCCCTCATTTTTTTTGTTTAATCTTAATCTATAGTATTTAATAAAAGACTCAGAAGAAGTTGTTATCATACAATATTTATTGATGCTGTTTTCTATGCAAATTTCCGACTGACTTTTACTCGGGATTATTATATCTAATTTTGAGTTCTTTTCTAGTTTATATACTTTGCCGTTTATAGTAACCAAAATGGCATTCTTTGTTTCATTTTTGGATTCTCTAAATAAAACAATTTTAGAAGAATCTTTGTTACTATTATTTGGTTCTAGTGAATTATTTTTAAATTTTCTTGAATTATAATTGTTTATTAATTTTAAAATTTCTGGTAATTCATCTTTTCTTTTAGTACTTTCTAACTTTTTAAGGGCTATATTATCATCAGATAATACTTTTTTAAGAATATTTCGGTTTGAGATATAATAATGTACTGGACGTAGACCAAAATGACTATTAGAAACACCAGAACTAAAAACTTTTTCAAATAAAGTGTCTTTTTCGATATACCATTCGGCAAAAAGGTGATCAACTGAATACATCCCACTCCCTGAGCTAATTAAGGAAGTACTATTATTAATTAACCCTCTGTATAATTTAATATCTCCATCTATGATAAGTTCAACAAATACATTTTTATTTTCATAAAACGCATTATTATTATATCTGTAAAAGCCCTTGATTTTATCAAGTTCGATTTCTATATTTATTTTTGAATCAGCGGGTTTATATTTAAATTTGTCTTTAGAAATAGAAAAGTTTTCTGTAAATGTGGTGTCATTTTCTTTAGTGACAAAAAAGGACTGACCGTAAATATTTAAGGACATACAGATGAATGCCCAAATTGAAAATTTTAATCTCATTTTTTTAATGTTTACTAACTTAAGGATATGCAATGTTTCAATGTCTCATACCCAACGCTTAACAAATCTAGTTGAATTTTCTGATAAAACCAAGTGCGTTTACTACGGAGAATTCCTTTATTTTTGCGGTAATGCAAACCCAAATTCAAGAGTACATTCCTAAATCTGCGGTATTTCAAGTTCTAAAACTTTTAGAGCACGATAACTTGGTGGTAAAAATCAAAAAGGAACGTAAAACAAGGCATGGCGATTATATGCGCTTACCCAATGGAAAACACCAAATAACGGTAAATGCTAATTTGAATACCTACCGTTTTTTTAGTAACTTTAATTAACATCAACTCTCGTGTTTCTCTTTTATTTTTAGAAAATTTAAAGCTGTTAAGACAAGCTTTCACAATAATAAAAAGAGGATTGCCTTATGATGAAAACTTTGTTTTTTAACTCAGTTCTTATTGGAGGTAGTTTTTATTCGGTTAGTCTTCTTTTTAAATCCATTCTACCGTGTAAAATTCTAGTAATTTCTATTGGTTCACTATCCAAATTCCTGTAAAATATGATATGCCTGTTCGCCTTAAGTCCAAATAAATCTTTTTGAATTCCATCGTAATTTTTTCCGATTTCAGGATTTTTAGCAATTTCTTTACAAAGTTCCATTATTTGAAAGTAATACTTCTCAGCTTGCTTTTCAGACCATTTGTCAAAGGTGTAGTTCCAAATCTCATTTAAATCCTCAACAGCTTTGTTGGTCAGTTGAAATTTAGCCATTTACTCGTTTTTCCGCTTTTAACGCTTTTAAGTTTTGTTCCCAGTCAAAGTCGTGAGCAATTCCACTGTCAATTCCGTCTTGAATAGCATTTTTTAGAGCAATTACTTTACTTTCTTCATTTTCCAAAAGTCGAAGACCAGCTCTTATTACTTCGCTTACGTTTTTATATCTTCCAGCTGAAACTTGATTGCTGACAAATTGGTCAAAATAATTTCCGAGTGATATAGATGTATTTTTACTCATTTTAAAATTCTTTTCGTAAAAATACCAATTTTTGGTAATTATTGCAAATTACACCCAACTTAAGAATGTTAAACGATTTTAGCTGAACTTTAAGATAAAGCCAAGTGTTTTTACCTCAAAGAATTCTTTTATTTTTGCGGTAATGCAAACCCAAATTCAAGAGTACATTCCTAATTCTGCGGTATCTCAAGTTCTAAAACTTTTAGAGCACGATAACTTGGTGGTAAAAATCAAAAAGGAACGTAAAACAAGGCATGGCGATTATATGCGCTTACCCAATGGAAAACACCAAATAACGGTAAATGCTAATTTGAATACTTACCGTTTTTTGATAACCTTAATCCATGAAATTGCGCATTTCGAGGCTTATAAAACTTATGGGCGGTTTATTAAACCTCACGGTATAGAGTGGAAACGCACTTTTCAACATTTAATGTTGCCGTTTATAAACCCAAATATTTTCCCTAACGATTTATTACCACTTTTAGCAAAGCATTTTAAAAACCCAAAAGCAAGTAGCGATACCGATACAGATTTAACTTTAGCTTTAAAACAATTTGATGAGCCCAATGGTAAAACCTATATATTTGATGTACCTTTAGGTCATAGTTTTAAACTCTATAACGGAAAGGTGTTTTTAAAAGGGAAAAAGCGTGTTAAACGTTTTGAATGTTTAGAAGTTAAAACAGGAAAACTATATTTATTTAACCCCAACGCAGAAGTTGAATTACTAGAAAACAACCATGAACAGTAACTATTACGCTATTTTAATGGCAGGAGGAGTAGGTTCAAGATTTTGGCCGGTAAGTACCCAAGATTTCCCTAAGCAATTTCATGATATGTTAGGTACGGGCGATACCTTAATCCAAAAAACATTTCAAAGATTATCGCGTTTAATCCCAAAAGAAAATATTTTCATTCTTACCAACGCACGCTATAACGATTTGGTCTTAGAGCAGTTGCCAGAAGTGGAACAACGACAAGTCCTCTTGGAGCCAGCCATGCGTAATACGGCACCTTGTATTTTATACGCCTCTTTAAAAATCCAAAAAGAAAATCCTAATGCTGTAATGATTGTTGCGCCCAGTGACCATTGGATTGAAGACGAAACGACCTTTGCTAAAAATGTACAAACAGCATTCGATTATTGCTCTAATAACAAGGCTTTAATGACTCTTGGTATAAAACCTACGTTCCCCAATACAGGCTACGGATATATAGAGTACGATAAAAATACTTCTGAAACGGTAAAGTCGGTAGACCAATTCAGGGAAAAACCAGACTATGAAACAGCAAAAGCATTTATTAGCGCAGGTAATTTTCTTTGGAATGCCGGGATTTTTATGTGGAGTGCAGCAACCGTTATAGAGGCTTTCAAGAGGAATCAACCCGAATTATATGAGCTTTTTGAATCTGGTATATCGGCTTACAATACACCAGATGAAAATGAGTTTATATTAGAAAATTATCCAAAAGCAGAGAACATTTCGGTAGACTATGCCATAATGGAAAAATCTTCGAATGTACATGTAATTGGTGCCGAATTCGATTGGAACGATTTAGGAACCTGGGGAAGTTTATACGACAAGCTAGATAAAGATAAGCATAGTAATGCTATTTTAAACGCTAAAAGTTTAGTCGAAAATGCCGAACGTAACATCGTAAGGGCACCTAAAGGAAAACTAGTGGTCATCGATGGATTAAACGATTATATTATTGTAGATCACGATAACACCTTGTTAATTTATCCTAAAAGCAAAGAACAGGATATAAAACAAATCCAACAACGTTTAAAAAACAAGTACGGAAAGAATTAAAGAGTTTTTTAGTAGCTATTCTGTAAAGTATTTGAGCTGAATTCCTTTCTAAAAAAGAGCAAGGACGTAAAGTATTTAAGGCATAATATGTAAAATACGATTGTGACTGGACACTGCGACTGAAAACTAAATAATGTAACTTTTTCCAAAAAATATTGTCTATATTGGTGTGCATAAGTTAATCCAAACCCATTTATGGAAGAAAGTAAATTTAACTTCACCGAAGACGACCCTGCAAATAAAGAACAAGTTGCCCAAAGTAAGGAAGCTGTAAAAAAAGATGCTCAAGGACTTTTTCAAAGTATAAGAACTTTTTTGAGTGAGTTATTGGCATTTCGTGAAGATACCGACCGAGAAGCCACAATCAAAGCTATTAAGGGCGATATTGCGTTTAAAGGTGCCACAGCGTGGATTCTTATTTGTTCCATATTTGTGGCGTCTGTTGGACTAAATGCCGATTCTACAGCTGTGGTTATCGGAGCCATGTTAATTTCGCCGTTAATGGGGCCTATTTTAGGAGTTGGGCTATCTATAGCTATTAACGATATAGATACTTTAAGGCGCTCTTTAATAAACTTAGCGACTATGATTGTGCTGAGTTTAATTACTGCATTTTTATTCTTTTGGTCGTTTCCGTTGAGTGATGAAACCTCAGAGCTTTTCGCAAGAACAAAACCAGATATTCGCGATGTGCTTATTGCCTTTTTTGGAGGTTTAGCACTTATAATAGCGCGAACAAAAAAAGGGACGATAGCTTCTGTAATTTTTGGTGTAGCCATTGCAACTGCCTTAATGCCACCGCTTTGTACGGCGGGTTATGGTTTAGCAAAAGGTAATTGGGAATTTTTTCTGGGTGCCATGTACTTATTCACCATCAATACAATTTTCATTGCTTTGGCAACTTTTATTGTACTGAAGGTGTTACGCTTCCCAATGCTTAAGTATGTGAATTCCAAAAAGCGAAGTAGAATCTCCAAAATAGCTACGCTATTAGCTATAGTGGTCATGATTCCTGCGGTATGGACATTTATAAGTGTGTTAAAAGAAAGTAGGTTTGAAAGTGATGCTGAACGTTTCATTAAAACAGAGTTGAGTACTTTGCCTAATGCAAATTATATTCAAAAGAATGCTTCACATACCTATAATCCAGATGGGGAATCCATCATAGAGTTAATTCCATTTGGAACCGATGAAATTCCTGATTCTACAAAAGATATTTTAGAGCAACGCCTTCTAAATTATACTGCTTTAAGCAATACAAAACTGTACATCAATCAAGTTAAGAATAGGCATATCAATAACTTGGAGTACATGGAGGAGCTGCGTACCCGAGATTCTTTGGATTTATTATCTCAAAGCCAAAAAATAGCATTTTTGGAAGATAAAGTTTTACAGCTTTCCAAACTAGAAAAAAATAATATCGCTTTCGAGGCACTTACTAAAGAAGTGAAAATAAATTATCCGAACATAGAAAGGATGTCTTTCTCTAATGTTGTAGCATCTAATTTTACAAAAATTGATACCGTTTCGGTTTTTGAGGTGAAATGGATAGATTCCTTAACCAATGATGATGCAAGAACATTAGAAATCCAAAAGCTAGAAGCGTGGTTTAAGTCAAAATTTAAACTCGATTCTTTAGTTGTGAAGAGGATGAATTAGTTTTTTATTTTCAAGCTGAAGGTTAAAGACCTGTAATTCTGCTATAGTTACTTTAGTTTCTGTGAGTTGTTATCAATCGATTTGTCATTCCGCACTTGTTGCGGAATCTAGTTTTTCTCTTGGATTCCTGCCTTCGCAGGAATGACAATTTAGCGTTGAAAAAGAATTTTATGCTGTTGGTTAAAACTATGAATTTCAAATTCATAGTGCTTTATTTAAAAGAATTATTCGTTTTCTTCTAGATACATTTGCCTAACTTTTTTAAACAGATTTGAAGAGTAAACAAAGTCGGTTACAGAGTCGTTGTCGGTTTTGAAAATAGTTTTATTGGAGCCTTCCCAAGCTTTCAAGCCTTTTTTTAAGAACACTATTTTTTCACCAATTTCCATTACAGAGTTCATATCGTGAGAATTAATAACTGTTGTTATTTGGTACTCATCAGTAATTTCCTGAATAAGGTTGTCGATAACAATTGCTGTTTTAGGGTCTAAACCCGAGTTAGGCTCGTCACAAAATAAATATTTGGGATTGTTAACAATGGCACGAGCAATAGCTACTCGTTTTTGCATACCCCCGGAGGCTTCACTAGGCATTTTATGATGCGCTTCAGGAAGATTAACACGCTTAAGTACAAAATCAGCCCTGTCTTCCATTTCACTCTTGCTCATTTTTGTAAACATTTGTAAAGGGAACATCACATTTTCGGCAATGGTCATAGAATCGAATAAAGCACTACCTTGAAATACCATACCTATTTCTGCCCGAAGGTCTCGTTTTTGGTCTTCACTTAATTCTGTGAAAATTTTTCCATCGTAAGATATGGTACCTTGTTCGTAATCAAACAAACCTAAAAGGCACTTGAGGAAAACTGTTTTCCCCGAGCCACTCTGTCCAATAATCAAGTTGGTCTTTCCTTTATCAAAAGTGGTGCTAATGCCCTTTAGAATATCGGCATCGCCAAACGATTTATGTAAATTTTTAACTTCAATCATTAGCCAAGCATTATTCCTGTTAGTACATAGTTTAATAGAATGATAACCACCGAAGTCCATACAAAGGCCGTTGTACTCGCTTTACCAACTTCAAGAGCGCCACCTTTCATGTAATAACCGTAAAACGATGGTATAGTAGCCAACACAAAGGCAAAAACAAAGGTCTTTATAAACGAATAGGTAACATGAAATCCGTCAAAGTCAGTTTGTAAACCAAGAATATAATCCTCTAAGCTCGTGTAGCCTCCAAAGACGCAGGCTGCCATACCGCCTAGAATACCTAAAAACATGCCAATCGCTATCGCAAATGGATAAAGCGTTAGCGCAATGGTTTTCGGGAAAACCAGATAGTTTAAAGAATTGATACCCATAACTTCTAGGGCATCGATTTGTTCTGTAACACGCATGGTTCCTATACTGGAGGTTATAAAAGACCCAACTTTACCAGCCATAATAACCGAGGTGAACGTAGGTGCAAATTCTAAAATAACCGACTGTCTTGTAGCAAACCCGACCAAATATCTGGGTATTAATGGGTTTTCGATATTTAATGCAGTTTGTATGGTAACAACACCTCCAACAAAGAACGATATAAAGGCAATGATTCCTAAAGACCCAAT